>JAOARW010000036.1 GCA_025210475.1 Carboxylicivirga sp.
GAACATTTGCATGGTTGGAAAACACTAGAAGGTTGAGTAAAGACTTTGAATATCACACATCTACTAGTCAGACTATGGTCCAACTTGCAATGATACACATAATGCTTAATAGAATCAGAAAATAAAATTTAAACAGTCTCTATAAATCATTCAACCAATTTTGATGAAGCGAAAAGGCAAGAGCATCTTGAAAGAAACCAAGAATATTATTCAAGGTTAGAAAATGGATCTATATGTTGGGATTATAATGCATATATAAGAAGGTTAAAAGCAAAGGTTGAATCCAACCATCTTCAAAGCCATTTTGAATTCGAAGAACTTAAACAGGCAGAAATCATTGACGAAAATGGAACTGAGTATTTTGTAAAGTTTAAGATAACAGTTAAGAATTTTAAAATATTGTGTGAAACAAATGGATTCTCGTTTCATTCATTAGGTATTGACGAACGATATCCAACAAACTCAATACTAGTTAAAGATATATACAAGGGTGGAATCTATATAGAATTTACTGACAATATATTTGCTCGTAAACCTGAATTTAATGGTAATCCATATATAAATATTGGACTGTCCGATGATTCGAGATTAAAGTTTACGAATAATTTGTTTCAAGAAGTGGATTTATATCTCAATGCAAATTTCAATAATTGTTTTATTCATTTTATCAATAACACGTTTAAGAATAGACATGTTACAGTATCTGGTGCTTCAGAGTATTTATATCCACATGGATCGACATATGCGTCTGAAGGATATAGAGTTTTACCCAATATGCAATCTAAACTATTCAAATCTCAACGACTCACTGAACGAATTAATGAAATTGATTTTCCTGGAAAAAGCTTTAAGAATTTAGAGGCAGAATTGATAAGGAAAGTTGAGGCAGATGCCCCTATAGATAACACCGACTTATTAAAGTATATAATTGACAAAGAAAAAAAGATTATCGTCCGCCCTGAAGATGTAGAGTTTGGGAGAGATAAAAACACTATAATTAGTTTTAGGGATAATCAAATAAATACAATTCAAATTGGGGGACAAAAGCTCTTCTTTTTAGGAAAAAATAAAATTAATAAGATTTCAACAGGGAGTTTGTCTGAATCTATCTATTATGGACCATATAATATTTTAGACAAAGAAAGACAATTTGGGATTCATCATAAGTCAGTATTCATTGCTCTAAAAGAGGATGCAATAAATAGAAAAGATAAATCTCAGGAGTTGATTTTCAATAGGGAGGTATTGAAATGCGAACAAAATTTACTAAATAAAGAACGGAAAGCATTTAAATGGTTTTGGGATAAATCTAGAAAAGATAGATTTATACTAATGTTTAACAGCAAATCGAATAACTTTGGTTTAAGCTGGACTAAACCTATAGCATGGATGATTGGATTAAATTTAGTTTTCTTTATTATTTTATTTAGTCAAATAAGTTCTTTTTCTCTTGAAGTGAATGTAGTATTAAATTCAATAGGAATGTTTTTTGAGCTTTTATTACCAACCAACTCAGTTTCAAAAGTAACAGGTTTAGATGAGATTAATAAGGCATGGGAAGCATTAAATATTATAAAGAATATATTTCTAACAGCTTTAATATATCAGACTTTAAATGCTTTTCGGAGATTTAAAAATATATAAAGGGCTAATAACCTAAAGTTATAATATATTATTTGGCAGTGAATAATTAGGAAGAAGTAACAACAAATAAGTGACTTTACGGCTTGTAAGGCGTGTAATCGTAAATACACAACATTTAATAACGCAAGCCTGATATGAGAAAGCAAAATGAAGAGATCGAAAACGTTAATTCCAACACCATTGTGTTTTATCAAGTTTAGCAAAAGCAAGTATAACTTAGAGCTATTAAATGAAGGTAAAATTAGATTTAATCCATCAGAAATTTATAATGATGATACAAATAAACAAAGAGGTGATAAGTTTGAGGGATCTGAGTGGATTTACAATGGTAACTTAGAAAAAGTCATAGTTGATCATCCTACTTTGGGTAAACTTGAATTAAAGCCTTTTTTTAATCAAAAGTCACAGGTTGTACAATATAATTGCAATTTTTTATCATATTCTCTATATTCTGTTTCGATTAACAATTTTAAGACGAAAAACGAATTTAGTATTGATGATAAACTATTGGAGTTCGGTGATTCAGCGCTTCTAATCGAAGACCCTATTCGTTTTCTAAGAAGTATTGTATCAGAGTTTAATAGGCGAAATATTCAATATGAATTTAATTATATTAATTACGTTGATTTTGCAATTGAAGAAAGGGAGTTAAACTCAGGACCATTTCGCAAAACAAAAGATTATTCACATCAAAAAGAGTTCCGGATTATTATTCCAAACAGAGATAATCACCCCAAAGAGATTTATTTAGGCGACATAAGTGAATATTGTAGAATATTTTCATCTAAAGATATATGTGAAATGAACTGGATTGGAAAAAGAAGAAGTGTCAGCTTATAAAGCTGTAGATCATAATTTAATCTTCAAGTGTATTAAATTAATTTTAAAAATGAGCTGCATCAATAGTTTATTTTGAAATTATGGAACTTATGTACTTAACATGTTACTGCCTGAACAACAGATCATATACGTAACGTTAATAAAACAAGCCTAATTCCTTTCAATTAGCGCCAATTTTAGAACATTCAATTTGCGCACAAAAAAAGCCGTTCTACAATGTAAAACGGCTTTTCAACTATATGTATCAAAGATTATTTCTTCTTACCTTTTTTTGCTGCCTGAGCTTGCTGGCGCTGCATATCTTCCAGGCGCTGCTGGAACTTCGATTTCTTAGCCGGCTTCTTTTGGTTAGCTTTTAATTTAGCCAATAAAGCATCTTCATCAACAAAACGACGAATCAATAAAGTTTGTCCGATGGTGATTAAAGTTGAGATAAAATAGTAGTAACTCAAACCTGATGCATAGTTGTTAAAGAAGAACATAAACATGATTGGCATCATGTACATCATTCCTTTCATACCCGGCATCTGCTGGCTGCTCTGTGTCATTTCCTGGTTAATGCGTGTGTACACGATGTTGGTGATCGACATTAACAGGGTAAATAAGCTGACGTGGTTACCATAAAAGCGACTAATCAACGGAATGTCTGCATTCCAGGTGATAATGGCATCGTACGATGATAAATCAGTAGCCCATAGGAAACTCTGCTGACGTAAATCGATGGCAGCAGGGAAGAACTGGAACATGGCAAACAGGATAGGCATTTGCAATAACATTGGCAAACAACCACCCATAGGATTTACACCGGCTTTGCGGTATAGTGCCATGGTTGCCTGCTGGCGCTCCATTGCTTTTTCCTTTGGTATTTTATTGTTGATTTCTTCAATCTGTGGCTTCAGTACCTTCATTTTCGCCGTAGAAACATACGACTTGTAGGTTAATGGGAAAAGGATCAGCTTAATCAGAATAGTCAATAATAAAATGATCATTCCGTAATTGCTGATAAAACCTTCGAAGAAGTGGAATACTTCAATTACTCCCAGGTTGATTATACGTAATGGTCCCCATCCTAAATACACCAATTCGCGAAGCTGATAGTCATCTTCGTAAGGCTTTAAAATTTTAAAATCGTTAGGACCGAAGTAAAACTGGAAGTTCAGGTTATCATTACCCGTAAAAGGAACGTCTAAACGGGCACTGGCATCCATAATGGTGCGGTCGGTCTTTTCTTCAGGAGTTACGGTGGCTGCACTACCGTTCAGGAAATTATTCTTGGCAATAAATACCGAAGAGAAAAACTGATCTTTAAAAGCTACCCATTGCACTTTGGTGCCAAAGTCTTCGCTTTTTGAGCTGGCTGCATTGATGTGATCCACATCATTCTCAGCAAACTTGTAATAGATACCAGCATAGCGACGTTCAAAATCAGCAGATTTTTCCTGTGCTGCTACATTCATCTTCCATTCAATGCCAAGCGAACCATTGTTAGTGCTGATAATGCTGCCCATATCACGTGTGGTGATATTAAAGTCAGCCATATAGCTATTATCCGGCAATGAATACGAGAAAATCAATTGTCCTTCGTCGGCATTAATTACAAAATCAGCTTTATTATTAGACGATGAAGCAACATTAAAATACAGTTCGTTGGTTTCAAATGATCTGGTGTTGTGATTAAAGTTGAAACCAAACTTGTTTTGCTCACCATCCATTAATACCAATGGCTGACCATCGTGTGTTTTATAATCTTTCAGCTCAACCGAATAGATGCGGGCACCTTTGGTTGAGATCTTCATCTTAACCAGGTTGTTCTCAAGTGTTACAAATGCTTGCTCACCCTTAGCGGCGCTGGCAAAAAGACCATATTTATTACTCAATTCCTGAGCAACAGTTGCCGAATCTTTTTCAGCTTCGGCTGCTTGTTGTTGCTGTGCTGCAAGATCTGCCTGTGCTTTAGCTTCTATTTGAGCATTCTTAACCAAGGCAATTGAGTCATTCCTACGTTGTTGCTCGGCCAGTTGTTCTTCTGTTGGCTTGTTCATCCACCAGAAGAAACCCAGGATAATGGTAATGAGTATAATTCCGGTTATCGAATTCTTATCCATTGTATTAGTTTGTAGTTAAGTTTATTCTTGAATTGCGGCTTTAATAAAGGCCATAAAAATTGGGTGCGGCTTCAGCACTGTACTGCTATATTCGGGGTGAAACTGAACACCTGTAAACCATCTGTGCTCCGGAATTTCCATAATTTCAACCAAACCGGTATCGGGGTTGCAACCGGCCGCTTTCATACCTGCTTTTTCAAATGCTTCCAGATATTCGTTATTAAACTCGTAACGGTGGCGGTGACGCTCTTTCACTTCAGGATTGGCATAGGCATCGAACGAATTGGTTCCTTTCTTAAGCTTACAGTCGTAGGCGCCCAATCGCATGGTACCACCCATATCGGTTACATTCTTTTGATCTTCCATCAAATCGATTACCGCATCCGACGTACGCTCGTTCATTTCGCGCGAATTGGCATCTTTTATATTCAGCACATTTCGGGCGTATTCAATAACCGCGCATTGCATACCTAAGCAAATACCCAGGAATGGAATATTGTTTTCACGAACATATTTAATGGCCGAAAGCTTACCTTCAATACCACGGTGTCCGAAACCCGGTGCTACCAATACAGCATCTAAGCCTTTAAGCATTTCTGCCGCATTGCTATCGTTTATTTCTTCCGAATGAATTAATTCAATCTTCGCTTTACGATTGTTATAGGTAGCTGCGTGGTGAAGGGCTTCAATAATTGATTTATAAGCATCGGCCAATTCAACGTATTTACCAACTAAACCAACTTTAACAGTTTTTTTAGCAGCATTTAATTTATCAAGGAAACCTTTCCAGTCTTTCAAGGCTGGCTTTTCGGCAACAGGTAAATCGACTTTCTTCAGCACGATTTCATCCAATCCTTCTTCCTGCATTCTTACAGGTACCTCATAAATGGTTTTCACATCGATGGATTGAATAACCGCCTGGCTATCCACATTACAGAATAAAGCAACTTTTCTTCTGATATCTTGCGATAAATCATGCTCTGTACGCAGTACCAACACATCCGGCTGAATACCATTTTCGAGCAATTGTTTTACCGAGTGCTGTGTAGGTTTGGTTTTTAACTCGCCCGAAGCATTTAAGAACGGAACCAATGTTAAGTGCACAACCGCAGCATGGTTACCCAGTTCCCACTTAAGCTGACGCACAGCCTCTACATATGGTAAAGACTCAATATCGCCAACGGTACCACCAATTTCGGTTATAACGAAATCGTATTTGTGCTTTGTACCTAATAGCTTAATGTTACGTTTGATTTCATCGGTAATATGAGGGATAATCTGAACTGTTTTACCCAGGTAGTCGCCTTTACGTTCTTTATTAATGACGTTTTGGTAGATGCGACCGGTTGTAACGTTGTTGGCCTGCGAGGTTGGTACGTTCAGGAAACGTTCGTAATGACCTAAGTCCAAGTCTGTTTCTGCTCCATCTTCGGTTACATAGCACTCTCCGTGTTCATATGGATTCAATGTTCCCGGGTCGACATTTAAGTAAGGATCAAGCTTTTGGATCGTTACTTTATAGCCCCTGGCTTGTAATAGTTTTGCTAAAGAAGCTGAAATAATTCCTTTTCCCAACGAGGAGGCAACACCTCCGGTTACAAATACATATCTTGTTTCCGGCACAACTAAATTTTTATAAGTTTTTCAATTACTCTTATGAGCGAAAATTACAAGCTACAAAGGTAGAAAAATACCTTATACATCGGTTATCTTCTTTTTAAATTATCAGGGATTCAACTTTAATTCTACTGAAGCAACGGCCTGCTCAAGTGAGTTTAGAATTAAGATCAATCAATAAATGAATATAAACGCAGAGACACAAAGGCGCAGAGTGTATATGTGTTTAAATTAATAACCTTGTTAATCAGCGTTTCAGCGTTATTCCGAAAACCAAGCCTTCTGCAAATCACTCTTCTGTCTTCTGCCTTCCATCCTCCATCAAATATCCACAATCCTCCATCTTCTGACTTTTTATCTTAAATCTACCATCTTTCTTCCGCTTGCGGCTAAGTAGTGAACCACCTCGGGGCAAGCCCAGAGGCATCGTTCACTTAGAACAGCTTAAGCTGTTCTCCGCCAACTTTTAGTTGGCGGTATTCATCTTGCTTACCTTGATTTTTGACATAGTTAGCTATCATATTCTCTGTTCCA
>JAOARW010000005.1 GCA_025210475.1 Carboxylicivirga sp.
ATCAATTCAAAAGACCGGATAATGCAAAGTCGCTGCACTTGTAAATTATAATACTGTCCTAACTAGTTTCATAAACACTTTTTGTGGAAAGCGGCCAAATGCCACCGAACCTTATAAAAACCGACCAATAAACTATAACGGACGCGGCTATGAAGCGTAAGTGAGATTTAACTGTACTCACTCTCGAACTTCACGGAGCCAAAACGTTGTATTTGTTTTAATCTTTTTCGTTTCAAAAGCCAAATCAACGATTTGGCGCTGCTCTCCGAAGCTGCGAACCGCCCAAAACGAGTCGGCTCACTTATGCTTTATGAGCCATTGTTAGCGGTTGTTTTTACTTCTTATCCTATACTCTAAAGTTCTATTAATTTTTCTGCCTTTTATCTGGAGTTTTGACGAATTCTTAGCCTTAAGAATTGTATCACCATATGAAACTATCGTGAATATATCATGATTCCCCTTGGGCGTTAATATTTCAAACACGTTCTCATCTTCTAATCCCAACGAGGTTAATTTTACGACTCTTGCATTATGGTTAGTTTGGTCTATATACAATTCATATACAATACCTTCAAATCCATTTTTGTAGAATTTTCTACCATATAATTCTGTATTCCATGGTGGATTGATAAATATAAACAGTAAAAAAACAAGACAACCACAAATGAGCATTATTACCTTTATATTTTTCATAGCTCATTATTTTTGATACAAGTAGCTTCCTTTTATCAACTATCAGGAATTAATAAAAATGCTTACCATGGACAAATGATTTTTATCGAATTTCACAATGGTCTCTTTTTGTGAAGCAAATAACCGCTAACGGTTGGTTGCATGGCGCTGTAGCCGATTTGCGTTGAGATTGTCCGTCCGAGAGGACGAGACTATCGAGGCGGGAGTTTGCACAACCAAAGCCCTGCCGACTCTGCTATGCGCTATGTGTGGCGTGTTGTACACAGGGCTTTATCTTTTAAACACTTCAATTCTAGATATAATTCCGTCTAAATTAAATTCCTTGGTCTTAGGGCCGAATGTATTTGGATAATTTTCACCAAGTTTATCTCCACTTGATGATTCAATATAAATTAGAAAAGTCTTATTATTTGACTGAGTTACAATCGAAAAATACTCTTCTCTTGTCTCCTCAGATAGGTTAATTTCTATGTCAGGATATATTTTTACAATATCTTTTATTTCAGAACCTACAGAAAGACCTTCTATTGTTCTAAACTCTTTAGAGAATAAAGTAATTCCCCCAATATTTTTTTCATTTTTTGACCAAATACTCAAAACTAATTCCTCATCATTTTTTAGGAAAAACTCATTGTCAAATTCAATAAAATTAAAGGCTTCAATCCAGTCACTTAAACAGTCGTCAAGTGATATTCCACCAATACGACTTTCAGTAATTAATGAATCCTTAAAAACAGTCTTCAAATTTGGCATAACAGCCTGCTCTTGTGAGTAAATTAAATTTGATATTATTAGAAGAGATATGGTCAATATTGTCTGTTTCATTACTGTATTCGTATTGCCTTGTGTACAACGTTGAGTATATGCAAAGTAGGCGATTGCGAGCTTCAAACCTGTCAAACTGTTGAGAAGTTGAAGCGGGCTACAACCGTTGAATTTACTACTATTTCGCCTATTTTTTTTATACATTGTACATTACTTTCTTTTTATTTCGTAATAGTTCTTAATAGTTCAAATACAGCTTATTAGCTCGTTTCCAATTTCGTTATATTACCTAAAATCCCTATATTTGACATGCATTTGTATGTTAGAAAGTATATGAGATGAAACATACAAAAAGCCCAGTAAATAGAGGGTTGTACAATATAGTAAAAAAACGAAAAACAGTTTGTATGGGAGCAAAAGTTAGTACTGCAATAGTTTTATATAAAAGTCAAACGAAGAAGAACGGTAAGCATCCTGCTAAACTCAGGGTTACATACAACCGCAAACAAATGTATTATAGCATTGATAATAAAGAGCGTGTTTATGAATTTACACCAGATGAATTCAATAAAGTACTTGCGCCAAAGCCAAGAGGTGTTTTCAAAGATATTAAATTGGAGTTCTCTTTAATTGAAGATAAAGCCAATAAGATTATTACCTCAATGGAAACTTTTTCGTTCAGGCAGTTTAAAACAAAATTTGGCATTGCAGGAGGCGACCTTACAAATATTCTTTTCTACTTTGAAAGACGTATTAAGGAATTTGGCGATAATGACCAATGGTGTAGTTGGGCACAATTCACAACTACCATGAGAACCATAAAAAAATATTTTGGCAGCAATCAAGTTGACTTTAAGGAATTAACAGTACACGAATTAGAAAAGTTTGAGCAATGGATGACTGCTCAAGACCTTTCCATGTCATCAATTAAAACTTACATGGCTTCGACTAGAACAATATTCAAGATTGCCCAACGAGAGGGAGCTATCTCTAAAGATATTTATCCATTTGGCGAAGGTGGTTATAAGCTGCCATCTAGTCAAAATGTAAAAAGAGCTTTGAAGATGCATGAAATTGAAAAGATATATAACTACGAATGTGAGGAGTTTTCTTACCGTGACGAGGCTAAAGATTTGTGGCTATTCAGCTACCTTTTAAATGGTGCGAATATGAACGATATTATAAGATTAAAGTATAAGAATATTGATGGTGAGTTCATTACTTTTATTCGCAGAAAGACGAGAAAAACTACTAAATCATCTAAACCAATAAGTGTTGCCTATACTGATGATTTAAAACGGCTAATCAACAAGTGGGGAAACAAAGACCGTTCTCCAGAAAACTACATATTCCGTTTCATTAATGAAGATATGACCGAAAAGCAGATAAGACGTTGCTTGGATAGGTTAATAAAAAGAACAAATGACCACATGAAAAAAATTGCCACAGAAGTTGGTATTGAGAAAATAGTAACTACCTATACGGCAAGGCACAGTTTCTCTACCGTATTAAAACGTTCAGGCGTATCTACTGAATATATTGGTGAAAGTTTGGGGCATAATAACCTAAGAACTACTGAGCTTTATCTCGATAGTTTTGAAGATGAAACGAAAAAAGAAGTTGCAAAACATTTAACGGCATTTTAAGATTAATCAATTGAAATAAGTAGACATGTAATATTAAGAGACGTACTACCACGTACGTGTGAGTTCGAGTCCCGGCTTAAGCAAAAAAACTCCCGACTGAATTAATTCGGTCGAGAGTTTTTTATTATAAACCTCTTTTGAAATATGTCGTATAGTCCGAACTGATTTTCCATCTTACATGAAAAATCAGTTTTGATAGTATTCACAACTAATCAATCACTACTTTAATTGGCAAAATATCAGAGTTTGTATTTCCAACAATATATACTCCAGAGCTTAAGTTTTTAACATTTATTTTTGTTGTTATTTCATTAATTCTAAAGTCCATCATTGGCCTTCCAATCATATTATATATTACCATTGTGGTGTTAATATATTCTGAACTATGCAGATTAATATTCAAAAAACCTTTACTAACAAAAGCATCAAATATTTTCTTTTTAGAAAAATCAAGCACGTTTGTTGATTCTCCAATGAAACTCATATGTATATTAGTTGAAAGTTCATTAGAAATATTTAAACTAATAGAATATGTATTATCAAAATCGTCTAAAAGTTTAAATGAAAAAATTTGATTTTCTATATGCTTAACTTCAATAAATGCAGGTATATCAAGCAAATTACTTTTATCTATGAAGATATTCTGATCACTTAAGTAATCAGATAAGTCTATTCTAATTTCTTCGTTAATATAATTAAATTCTATACAAGGTATTGGTTTGGTCAAGGTTACAATAGGTGTAATACTGGAAGAATTCTGACTTATTTCATTGCCGTTTATTATGGTATTATTTTGGGTGTCTGTATAATATACAGATAAGGAACATTCTTCTTCATTAATCGTTAATGTTGCATTGTTACCAATATAAATATTGTTGAACTTCTCACATTTGTATATACCTTCCGTTTGGGATGAAATAATATTCATGCAAAAAGTGCCTGCTCTTTGGCTTTGTAAATCCAAATCCTTTAGTTTAAGACCTGGGTTAGGATATAGTATTTTTATTCTACCTAAATCATAAATTTTTTCAAATTGAGAATTGGAGTAATTTATGATTGATTTGTCATCCTGAATTGTATCTTGAATGAAAACTATTGCCTTTGCAGTAGAATCATAAAATTCTTTACACGTTAATATATTCAATGAATCAACAACCTCATCAAAAGGTAACTCTTCAGACTGGTCATAAAGAGTAGTTTTAGATATTGATTTTAAATAATTTAAACCAAAATCAGGTACAGAGATTCTAAAGTTATTATTGCCACTCCAAATTGGCTTATCTTCATTTATAGTAAAAAATCCTCTTAAAGAAGGATACTTATATTGATTAAGGTCATCACTACCTTCATTGTTGTTGTATTCATAAAGAGAATAAAGCGAAGATGCTCTGATTAATGTATGTACTAATGTTGAATGACGATCAAAGGAAGCAATTGCACACTTATTTTCTATTAAGTAATTTTTTAAACGAGTTAATTGAATCTCGGAATTTCTTTCATTCGATCGAACCTCACTATAATAAATTCTTTTAAATACATCTTCAGCTTGTCTTCTGAAGCTTAATTTAATGTCAGCAATTGTTTCTCCTTCTTTGTTTAGACTATATGTATTTAAAGCATTGTTTGGCAACCATAACGGATTTTGTTTGTATAAAAATGAATTAGCAGCCATCCCATAACAATGACCGTTCATAGCTAAAAGTTCTTCAATAATTAGTCCTCTACATAATAAATAAATATGATTCCAATAGTTATCTTTTAATAATTCTTCGAGCATTTCTACTGTTTCCATAGGATTTGAATCCCAATTAGGAAACTGGTAGTTGTCTTTTCCATATTGAAAATCAGCTTTCCATATTTCAAAAGAGGAAGTAGTAACATTGTCTGTAAGATTTGAATCTTTATTTAAAACTTCGACTTTTACATTCAAATTTAGGTAATTCTCTTCACTGAGCATAAATTCTTGATCGAATAGAAATTCAGATGTTGCTTCAGATGCATCAAGAAAAATTTTCCCTACTATATTTATAGTATTTGAATTAGTGTTATTAGCTTTTTCTTCTGTGGTGGTTATGCTCAATGCGTATGGATTATCTTGTATATAAATGTTTTCATAATACAAAATATTTGGTATAACTAAGGTTTTTGTATATTCGTTTTCATAATTATCTATGATTGTTATTTTACATTTAATATCTAGTTCGTTTCCACATTCTGCCGAAAATGTAGCGTGTTCATCTTTGTTAGGTAAATTTCCATTAGCCCAATCAGAATCATCAACTTCTATGCAATATAAATCAGTATTATCTAATGAATTAAAATTAGTTATGTTGTAGTTGTTGCCATTTTTAATACTCAGGTTTTGAAGCTTATTTGAAGAACAGGTTAAATGCGAAAGTTTCTCGTTTTTCGATAAATCAATAGCTGTTAATTGATTATTATCACATACGAGAGTTTGAAGATTATTATTATTGATTAAATCTAAACTAGCTAAATTATTATTGCTACAGTATAGTGTAGTTAATTGTAGATTTTGAGATACATCTAGCTCGGCTATTTCATTATCCCTACAACTTAAAGCAGTCAAATTGCTGTTGCTGGATACATCAATACTAGTTAGGTTATTGCCCCAAACGCTTAGTGTAACAAGATTTCTATTTTGACTTAAATCAATAGCGTCGAGATGATTAATATGACAATATAAGGTTTCTAAACGCTTAGCATTGCTAAGGTCTAAATTAGAAATCATATTGTAACCACAGTTAAGGTATTTTAGTTGCCACAGTGTTCCTGCATTATACAATGATAGGTTACTAATTCCACATTGATAGCAATCAATATATTCTATTGCATTTACAGATGACAGATTCAGATTTCTAAAATCATTATAAGAACAAATTAGTTTCTTTAGGTCTCGACAATTGGATAGGTCTAAACTTGTGATATTATTTTTGGAACAATTAAGCTCTTGCAAAAACATTTGTTCACCAAGTTCAAAGTAGGCAATACTGTTATCATGACAGTCAAGGTATAAAATTTCATTTGGTATATACAAATTCTCTAGACTATTACCCCAGCAACTTATGTAGTCATATGTAAAACCTATATGCTTACCTATTAAGAGATTAGACAATAGGTTTTCGTGAACATCTACCCAGCTTAAATAATCCAATCCTTCGATGCTAAGTTCTGTAAGTTTATTTTTTGCGCATGATAAATATTGTATGGTGCTATTTTGGGGAATATTCAGGATTGTTAAGTTATTGTTATCACAAATTAGAGAATCTAACTTGGTGAAGTTCTCTATTCCTGACAAATCATTAATGTTCTTATTAGATACATTTAAGTATGTTATTTTTATTAAATCGCTATCTGAAATTTTGCCATTAATAGTTCCATCACTATCAAACCCAAGCTCAATAAGAGCTTGTTCAAAGTTAGTGTCTGGTATAGAGGTGTATTGACCGTATATATATTGAGATTGAAATATACAAAGAAGTAAAAATAAAAAGGTATTCTTCATGCTAATAATAAATTAATTGTATGTGGCTTAACTTTATATTTAAAGCAATAACTTTAAAAACAATAAAAATTTCAAGATTAAGGTTTCATTCAATTGACAAACGGTTTTTTTACGGGGGGGGAACAGCAAGTAATTGACGATTAAAATTGCAATTGCAATTAAATCTAAATAATAATAAGGATTAATTTCTATAATTAATTGAGCTAACCCTTCTCAACCACCCCTTCAAAAACTTATGATTCTGACTTCTTTGAGCAATAGTATGATAATAATGAATCCTAGCAGATTTAATCGCATTAAACAACGATTCCGGAGGACAGAAGTTAACCGCTTCGACCGTATTCTTCCCAATAATGCCATCCAATTTAAGGTCGTATTCAAAAAAACGATTCAATACTTTTTGAACTCCACAGCCACCCCAGTATCCACTATTTACGCACCAGTCAAAAATGATTTCCTGCAAAGAACCAGAAACAATATAGCCTATTTTATATTTGTCGTAGAAAGTATGTTTATAGAAATCCTTAACTAATTCAGTTAATCCAGGAATATCAAGTTTAGTATTCCTTTTAATTTCTCCAAACGTTTGTTTGTATTCATCAATAAGTTGCCAACCATCCCAATTAGAATGTAAGTTTCGAGCAACCCCCATATAAGTTTCCCCGCCTTTATCTCCAGTTACATTGGCATAATAGCCTTCATGTTTGATTACACCATCAAACAGTTCATCAAAAGTCTTCATTCTTACGTTTGGTTTTAAGTTTTACATTGTTTACACCGGAAATTGCTCCGCCAAAAAGAAAGTCGATAATGGTGCTGAGTTTTGTGGAGATTCCACCGTTAATACTACTCACAAAGGCTATTTGCCAATCCTGTAATTCAATGGTCTGAAAAACAAAATAGTTGAGCATCACGAAAGTCAAACCACACCAAGCAACAAGAAAGAAGATGGCGAACATCTTTTGAAGCCAGCTATCGTTAGCGTACATAGTTCGTGCAGAATCACGGTCTGCTACTGCCATTTTGAATAGCTCCATTTTTCCCTGAAGCTTTTCTTCTTTCGTTGTAAAAATTTCATCAATGAGCTTTGTTCCCTCTCTTAGGGTTTCCACAGCTCCTGGGTTAATAATCTTTCCAAATATTTTTCTCATCGTTCTACAAATTTTAATATGGTATCTAGCTTCTCGTTAAGCTGCTTAATGGTTTGGTGGAATAGTTCTTTGCTCACATAA
The DNA here is from genome assembly GCA_025210475.1 of Carboxylicivirga sp. GTDB lineage: Bacteria > Bacteroidota > Bacteroidia > Bacteroidales > Marinilabiliaceae > Carboxylicivirga. The sequence continues at coordinate 7,860 of JAOARW010000005.1, forward strand.
ATCTCCTTGGAGCTATCCCTCAAATCGGATATTCGCTTGTGAAGTACAGTAAACTTACCTTCACAAGATTCAAGCTCTTTAGTGAGGTGGCGAATATCCTTTTCCAATAAATCGGTTTTAGCATCCACCGTTTCCTTTGTGGCATTCTTTGAAATAGCATTGCGAATGATGAAGGAAACTACACCAACGATAAGCGAACTGAAAGCCCCGATAATCAGCCAATAGAATTTAATTGTCATTTCTTCCATGTCTAAAAGATTTTAATGGTTTCGGTACTGCCCTCCGGAAAACGGTTTTTCTCCATCGTAGCACTTTGGTTTTCGATGTGCATAATGGCATCCACTATATGTTCCCACTTCGTTCCGCCTTTAGAGCTTCCGTCTCGGTTTGCCTGATTGATGATTACAAATGAGGTATTAGGGAACTGCTTCTTCAGCTCTTTAAATTCCTCGTGAGAAATATCAGTCGTTTGGGTACTGTCGATAAAAACCACATCGTAATCCCTGAACAGCTTCGGATTGTAATCCTCGATGATTCCTATAGGGCTGTTAATTCCAAGCCTTACCACTTTCTCCTGCATCGTTCCTTTTGCACCCTCTTCATTGGCGACATACAGGACTTTGTAACCGTGTAGCTTTACCAATTCATCGGCAAACATCAGGGCTACGGTACTTTTACCATGAAAGCGTGAGCCGTAAATCATTATATAGAATGGTATATACAGCTTACCTAAGAGTTTACCGAACTTTCCCCTGATTGAGATGGTCTTAAAATTCATTTTGGCAAGGTCATTTGCCAAAACAACCTGGTCGGATGCGATGACTGCGGTTCTTGTGGAGCCGGGATTGAATGCCCTGTTTGGTGAGCCACTACTTTTGGGCATGGAAGTAGTGGCATTTACTTTCCCAATCCGGCAATTCCCTGTAAACCTTTTAGCTGAACATTGGTAACAAGTAGCTTGTCACTCTCCAGATAATCATGCAAATGCTTTTGAACGTTTTTCACCTGTTCAAATTCCTTGTCGGACTTGTTGACCTTACCGTTTTTTAATGAGTTGGTAACTGTGGTAAGCAAGCGTTGAGCTTTTGCCTTTGTAATATTGCCATACAGGTTGATGAACCTTTTAATTAATGCTACTGCCGGAGTAACACCATAGTCATCCACAATCTTTTTGAGCTTCGTGTATAAAGAATCCGGAACCTCAAACTTGCAAGTACCATTCATATCCTTGTAGGTCTTGATAAGGTCATTGCTGATGCTTTTTATTTCAGAGGCGTACTTGCTTGTTTTGCGAATGGTCTTTTCGGTTGCTGCCTTTTGAATCACCTTGTACAAAAGCGATACCTGTCGTTCTGTTACCTTCTTATTGTGGAAGTTCAGATAACGCCTGATTACTTTAATCTCCAAGGGCATCAAATCAACCTCGATGGGCTTACGCTGAGCCTTTCGTGGAGCTGCCGTTTTCTTTGTTGAAGTTCGCTTTGGCGCAGCTTTTTTCGTCACATTTTTTGTCGATTTTTGTGACGAAGCAGTCTTCTTCTTCGCTGGGGCTTTCTTTGGTGCAGGACTTTTCTTTTCTGAACTCTTTAGGTATGGTTCAACGATTTTGAAATGATTATCTAGCATCTCTTTTATGTCCTTGTCCTCATTATAGAAATCAGCAAATGAATCGAACTCTTTATGTGCTTCCTGTGCTGCTTCTGGCAACTTTTTAAAGTCAATATTTTTGGTGGCTTCCTTGTAGTTTTTAACTGTAAGTTTCATATCACGATATTTTTAATTGTTTCTGTTTAATGCGAATTGCTTTAGCCCTGATTTTGGCAAGATTCAACTTGCGCTCTTTGCCCACTATCACACCTTTATTCACGCTGCCTTTCTCGGTAAGGTCGATGTATTCATCGGCTCGTTTATCGGTAAATGGCTCAAATGATTTTATGGATAAATGCTCCTTGATTGCATAAATCAGGTTATCGAAGCACTTATTGATGTAAATGCGTTCCTGACCTTGCGGATAAACAGGATGAGAAAACATACCACCCGATACCAAATAGTTATTTACCCGGTCCTTTTCCTTTAGCTTGTCGTACACATAGCATTCAAAGCTTCGGGCAAACATCTCTGCAATATCTTTCCAATAAGCACCTTGAAGTTTGGAGTAATGATACAGGTAGCTGTCGGTTCTTCGTTTTTTAGTCTCATCAAAATCATTGTAGCTAACCGCTTTATCTTCCAAAGCATAATACCCAAAACGAAGCATTACAATCAATTGAGCAATGCTCTGGTGCATAATCGTATCAGGTACTGCCTTATTAATGGCTGTTTTCAAAATGTCTTTGAACCAATCTTTTGTTGGGGAGGATTTACCGCCAATGAAATACTTCTTGCGATAACCCAAACTTTCAATGATGGTATTCAGATAGCTTTCTGAACGTAGTGGTTTGGTGGATAATTCCAAGCCATTTAAGTAATGGTCAAAGAAATGTCCCCACTCATGGGCTACTGAACCGTCACCATTTCGTTTGGTCAGATTGATAAGCTGTCGTGTTGGGTAATAGGTAGCCATTGCCTTACCACCACGACCAAAAGCACCGAAAGCAATAGCCAGGGCTTCGTTTATGGTTAGGTTAATTTCAAGAACCTCACATAAGTCAACGATGGCTGCAACAAAGTGGCGAATGTGTTCTCTGGCTTCATCATCTTTCACATAGTTTCCTAATGTGAGCGATTTAAAATGAAGCTTCTTGATAACCGTGTTTTCATCCGCTTCTTCAATCAACAAACCGCCTGTGCGTTTGATATATGATAGCGGTACGGCTTCTATTTTAGGCTTGTTGCTGCTTTTTGATTTGCTTGTTTTCTTTGTTTCTGCCCAGCTCCAATCGGGTTTAAACTCCTTGTATGGGAATCGCTCTTTATGCTCATCGTATTCTCTTTGGGCATCATTTATAAATCTTGTACAAACCTGAGTGACATACCTTACATAGTCTTCTACAGTTCTAACGCTGCTCAACATTCCACCCCTAAACGTGAGGTCGGTTTGCTTGTGACGTTTCATATCTGCTGTTGAAATGATTTGGTGTGCCGAATCAATACAATCATTCTGACGTTTGATTTTTATTTCCATCAAGTGTTTCAACTTTGCAGCATGAGGCTCTGCTTGCTCCTTTGTTACTCCTGAATATTGAAGGGCTTTCATGTAAGTTTCCTTAACCGCATTAGTAGTGCGGTAGCCCTTGATGGTAAAGACAATATTGCGAAGTGCCTTGCCGAATATCATTCCAAAATCATGCTTACCCACAATCTCACCATTATTTGCAATGTTATCGAGTTGTTGTAAATCCGTGATTGAAATGGCATCATTCAGAACGCTTACAAAAGCCTCTGCCATTTTCACATATTGCTCCCTGGCTTCTTTGGTGTTGGTATGTGGTTTTGCCGGGAATGCCTGACGAATCTTTACTTTCAGGAATGCACACCCTGCATCTGTACCATTTTCTTTTTCAGCCTGTGGGTCAACTTTTGGAAAGACCTTATCCTTTTTAATTAGCTCGATAGCGGTTGCTTCGTCCTGTTCGATGCTGTTTAAATCGCTACTGCTGATAAGCTTGTTGTACATAGCTTGTTCCTTCCTGGAACCATGAACACGCTTCCCTGCATCTTTAAATTCCCGGTTCTTTTGCTTCTCCTGTAAAGCCTTTTCAACTTCTGTATCAATATCCCCAAGGTTATCATTGGGTGTTGCTAAGTTGGCACAGTAGTTTTCGTATAAAGACCAATCATCGCTGATAATAAAGAAGCCATCATCAGAACCAGGCTTGTAACCTTTCTTGGTTTTGTAGCCATTTCTCCCTTCAACAAAACCTTGTTTGGGTAGAATCCAAACGAAGTCACCGCTCTTGGGGTTATAGCGTTTGCGGACAATGTTAGTCTCCTTATCAAAACCCTTATAGATGGGCAAAGCATTGACATTAACACCCTCTTTGAAACCATTGGCTATAATGGAAGCCTTTGATTTTCCTTTGGTACGAATATCCTTGTGAATGGCTTTGTACTTTTTATAAAACTCCTTTTCAGTCATAGTATGGTCTTGATTTTTGGATGAGTACCAAGCCCGGCAACTGCACGAAGCTGTTTCTGCTTAATCAGGATTGCCTTTGCTCGAAGCTTTACAAGTGTCAATTGCTTGCCCTTATCAATGCTGATTTTCTTACCTTTTTGTGCAGATTGCTTTTGTTTGGCCAGTCGTTTGGGAAATTCCTTTTTGTCTTGCTCAAACATCTTCATCGCCTCGTTGGTAAGTCTGTCAGTAGAATTGCTTCGCTTTGTTCCCTTGTCCAAAAACTCATCGTAATAATGACGAAGAATTTTAACCGAAAGACTGAATCGCTCACCAAGCAGATTAATCAATTTGGGCATCTTGCTTTCGTCAACCGAAGCCCTCATATTACCTGAAACCATTTCAAAACCATCCCGATTATTAACCAGGAGCTTCACTACATTTTTATCTGTGTAAATGGGTATATGTGTTTTGGTTTTAGGCATGATAACCTTAAAAGTGCCATCATAATGCCTGGCTATTGTAATTCGGTTTTCAGTAGCAATGGTAGCTCCATTGCGAAGGCTCATAATGTGCTTTTGCAGTTTGGCAATTGGAGCAACAACATAGTTGTCTGCCTTATTATCGTTATTGTCAGGCGACCAAGCCTCACTCATTAAAATACCTTTCTGAACACCTCTTCCTTTGGTTGTGAAGCTTACCAACTTACCGGGAAAATCGGCAGAGCCTTGTAGGATATTCCCTGTTACCATATAGCGGATTTGTCGGTCTGCTGTAAAATCTTTAATGGCTTCATCCCAACGTTCAATCAAACTTTCCTTTTGACCTGTTGAGAGCTGCATACTACGGCTCATTACACGCTCAATTTCTTTGGCGGTATCTCCCGAAGCAGGGAGAACGATGTATTTACGGCTGTCCGATATTGCAAAGCGAAGCTTCACCGATGAAGGAGCATAAGGATTTTTGCGTTTGGGGTTAATATCAAAACCAAGGAAAACGCAATAGGAATTGGAACTGCTATCGGTTTCAAAACTTACTGCCGGATAGAAATAACCATGACCGACTTTGAAGAACTTGAAAAAGTTGTTCAGGTAGCGTTTACGGTTCTCGCTTTGTGTTTTGGTCTTAGTAATCTCGGCTTGTTTTCCTTCCTGAATTTCTTCGGTTCTTTCAACGATGTAATCCTGCTGTGCTGCCTTGTCATATACAGGTATTTTTTGATAGCCTTTCTCATCAGTAATACCTTTAAAAAGCTCTTTGTATTTTTCTTCTAACGACTTTAAATCATCAGATAACTTGTTTTGGACGAACTTTTCGTGAGCTGAAACTATTTCTTCAGAAATGCTATCAGGGTGTTTGCTGCTTAATTGTTTTTGAATTAGCTTTTCAAGTTCTGCTTTGCCATAAGGTTTTTTGAGTACGTTGCATTCGCATTTTTCCAAATAAGTATCGTTACCAAATACCGAACGTCCACCTTTCCCGGCAATCACAACACGCTTTTCAAGGGATTCTGCTTTTAGGTTCAGGACTTCCACTTCAAGGTCGTACTCATCAGCTTGCTTGAGATATTCCACATAGTCGTTATATCGCTCAATGACTTCCTGATAAAATTTCTCTTGTTCCTTAACCGATAAAACAGCCACACGCCCTGTTACTTTTGAAGCATCACCTTCGGATGGTGTCTCATCGCTGTCTTTACCCTCAAATTTGAGTGGGTTATCCAGGGCTTTGTTTAGCTCTTCATTCTCCAACATATATTGGCGCACCACTTTGTCACCGTATTTATTCAAAAAGTCGTCCGATTCCAATTGTGATTTACTGCTCTTTTGGTTGGAGGTGGTATTGGCATCCAATGATTTCAGCTTCTTTTTAAGCATCATCATAAACCGCTTTTGTGCAGGAATGGATGAAATAATGTAATCGTAAATCGGTTTAATTATCTGACCTGTGCGGTTGATACGTCCACGCTTTTGAATCTCAGTATTGATGTTCAGTTCAGGTTGGAGTATCACCATCACACGCTGCTTCACTTTTTCTGCTGGCACTTTATCGGTGACGATGGCATGTGCCGAAGCTCCTGTTGAACCGCTTTGATTAATCAGTAAGCAGTCAATCTCATTGTCGTTAAACTGACGAAACAAGTCGGCTGTATTTTCCTTTTTTCGGCTCATCACCAAAGCGGTTGTACTCTTTGCTTTGGTGGAATTGTACTGAACACAAAGCTTTCTTCCTGTAACTTCACCTACGGAATAGCCGGCTTCTTTAACCTTTTGGATAATAAGGTCCAGAGGGCTGATAGTAATACCTGTTGAAGCCTGTTCGATTCGTCTGATAATATCATGGTAAGCCAATTGAGCATCTTCCGATAAGTCGGCAATATTGAATTGTTTGCCCTGAGATTCTCCGTCAATATCCTTTTCGGTATAGCGGAGAACAGAATCCAATCCTTTTTCTAAAACGGTTGAGAAGTCACCATTAATCACATCATCCGGTTTTGCCATTCCCTCCAAAAAGCTTCCCATTGTGGAAGCAAAGGCAATGATTGGTTTCTTACCTTCTTTTAATCGCTTAATGGCATGGTCGGCAACATCAGAGGCATTTAGACTAAAGAGTAGTTGATTAATTACATTGAATACCTTTGAGAAATATGGAATATTATCAACCCCGGCTTTCTCAGTTCCTTTGCGTGTTTCAACCTCTTTACTTTCCGCTGCTGCAATCTTATCAAGCTCATCAACCTGTTTATTGATGTACTTCTCCTGGAACCCGATAATATCTCGAATGATTGAAGTTATTTTGTCGGCAGTTTCAGCTTGTCCTTTGGCTTTTTCTTTCAGCTCAATGTAATTGACTTCAACGCCTTCAAAGGAGCGTTCACGCCTAATCATTTGACCCTCGGAAACCAATTGGGCTGCTAATACTTCCTGTAATGCTACACCGCCTTTTGAGATGGCTTCCACCAAATCCTCTTTGCTCATATTGGCATCGCTCATCGAGGTTTTTTGAGCGTAAATCGGCATATTATCAGGTCGTTTTGCAAAAGTGGCTGACAGGAAACAAACACCTTTAGTCTGCCTTAACACACCTTGCATAAACTCACCTGTATTGGAACTACCTGAAGCATTGTGCGCTTCATCCATAATGATGATGCTACCACTACTTGCAGCATTTAAAAACTCCTGTTTGGCTGGCTTTTTCGGTTGGTTAAACTGTGAATAAGTGGCACAAACAAAGTTGTAGTTGTTGGGAACTTGCTTTCCCTTTATAATACGTTCTTGTGTTGGTTTTTCGGGAGCTGTATATACGACTTCACCGCTTTTGTCCTTCACATTGGTTTTGCTCTCCTTGGTATTCACGATAAACGGAACCAGGGCGGAGCTTCCAATGTCGGATAAATCCCGATAGAGGTCAGTAAACAGGTTGGGTTTTTCCGATAAGAACACAGGTTGCAAACCACTTTTAACACCGTAGCGGATTAAAGCTGCTGCGGTTCGTCCTTTACCGATTCCTGTTTGGTCACCAACAATGATTCCCTGGCCACGCTTTTCGATATTGTATATGGCTAATGAAACGGCATCAATCTGTTCGCATGAAAGCGACTTTACAAGCTCGTCATTGCTGTAATCGAGTTTCTCGGCAATGTAGTCAAACAAAGGCATTCCTATACTTTTCTTTACTTTTCGGATAGCGATATGCATTTCATGCCCCATTGAATCAGGAACTGTTGTATCCAGGATAAAACCTTTTTCGGCTGTTGGAATATAAGCCATGCCCAATCCTTTATGACCGAACATTCCCTGTAAATATTCATGCTCATTCTGAGCCAGCTTTTTGGTGCGGATAAAACTTTTATTGTTGTTGGTTTTAAAACCCAATTCAATAAGCCTTGCCGATATATGTAAGGGAGGAACATTATTGAACTTTATGGTAATGCTGCTTTTACTAAATTTTATATCTGATTTCATATTAAGCTCTTTTATTGTATTTGGAAGTCTGTGTGCTGTTGGTAGTCCATTGGTCAGCCATTGCATTGGCAATTCCCTGGAATGTTTTACTGCGAACCCGGCGACGGTCTTCATCACTTAAATCTCTCGCTTTGTAATACCAAAGAGGCTGTCTGCGCCAACGTTTTTTCTTTTTATCGTACCAATGCTTGTATTCCAATTGGTCTTCATCAACCATGTCGGTTGGTTCTAATTGCGGTAGGTTCTTTAACCAAAGGCAAGTTGATTTCTTTGCATTATCGCCAAAGAAGTATGGTTGAACGATTTGGTCAGGCTTACGGATTGCTGTACTGATAACACCAATAGGGTTTTCAATGGCAATTTTATCAATTGGAGCTTTCATCAACTTTCGGATAAAAGCCAATGCTTTCTTTCGTTCTTTTTGACGTTCCGGGTCGTGCATCCACGCATTGCCTGATACAGTCAGGTAAGTGCATGGTGGGAAAGCAATCATCATATCCCAACCTTTATCCAATTGGTTCAATACATCGCCTTGTATATGCCATTCAGGGTGCTTGCCAGTGGTTGGAAGAATATCACAGCTATGGGCTTCATGCCCCCGACTGCGGAGTGCCATTGTAACAGTCTGGCTTTCTTCACAAGCTACTAAAATGCGTAAAGGTCTGTTAGTGGTTGGAAGTTTACCAAGTGATAACTGCTTTTGCTTTATCAGAATAGCTTTAGCACGAAGTTTTATGATTTTTACATCTTTGGTTTGAGGCTTTGGATTTTTGTTGTTTCCTAAACCAACTCTGTCCCATAGTTCTTCATGGGTATTTACTACGGTGCTGTACAATTTATTTTTAAGGGGAGCTGCTCCATCGGGAACTGCTTTTGCTCCATTGATTAAAATCAATCGGGTATTGATTGAAGTTCCTTGTCTGAAGTAAAGTTTTTTGCCGTTAATCGGGATAATATCTTCAACATTGTAAAAGTGGTAGAGATAATTTAGGAAAATACGGTTAGTCCCTGCCGTCACCCGACCGTGTTCATCCCAAGTGGTATGACCGCCAATAATAATAGCTGTCTTGCCATCATCCTTCATGCAACGCAAAGCGTTTAATGCCATTGCATGTTCCAATCGTTTGATTTTAAACTTTCCGAAAAGTTCAGGTTGAGAAAGTGAACCGAAAGGAGGGTTCGTTACTACACCATCAAATTTTCTGTCATAAGCTGCCGGAGGTTTTAAAGCATCCCAAGAGCTGACCTTTGCAAAAGGTTGTTCTTTCAGGTTGGCAAGCCTTACATCGTCCAACTCGTTAACATGGGTATAGTGATACGGCAAAGCAATGGTTAAAAGTCCGTTCCCTGCCGATGGTTCTAAGTATCTAGGAAAGTCGTTCTTATCATTGGTAAGGTGAGCATTGCCGACAATTTTACCCTTTGTGCTTCCTTTTACGATGTTCTTAAAAGCCTTGTAGCCTGATAAGCTACCTGATTTTAAAATATAACTCGATGCCAGGAATGAAATGGGTGCCGGAGTGGAATATTGCTGCATCAACACACTCATGCTTGTTCGCATGGATAGGTTAACCTGTGATTGATACAGGGCTACAATATCAAGGTACTTTTCGTATGTGGTTAGCGAACTATCGTGTGCTATCTCTCTTGCGTTAAGGATTATTGCCAGTTCGGTAAATTCTTTCACCAAGTTTTTATTGGCAATACCGAAGCTTTTGGCAATGCTTTCAATAGTGGTTTTAGAGTGCTTTCGAGCGTTACGTAAATCCTCACGAATCCTTGATATGTAGCCCTCTTTATTAATCATCCCTACCAATTCTTAATGTTGAGCCATCCGGGTCAATATCAAATCGGGTTACACCTTCTTCTCCTAATTTTTGAATGAACTTTACAAGTAACTCTGGGATATTCTGCAAGTTGGTATCCCAGTCAGCCCCGACAGTTGCGTTTTCTTCAATTCCAGCTAACTTATCTGCATCTACTTGTGGGTAGCTTACCTTTTGGGTATTGGTTTCAATTGCCTCTGCTTGTTCAGGAGAAATTGTAACAGGTTTATTCTGTACATTTTGTTCCCAATCAGCTCCAACGGTTGCATTCTCTTCAATCCCTGCTAACTTATCTGCATCAACTTGTGGATAGCTTACTTTTTGAGTATTGGCTTCAATAGCTTCGGCTTGTTCAGGGGAAATGGTCACAGGCTTGTTCTGCACATTTGATTCCCAATCAGCCCCAACAGTAGCGTTTTCTTCAATACCCGAAAGTTTATCTTCATCAGCCTGTGGATAGCTTCGCTTTTCTGTATTTGTTTCAATGGCTTCTGCTTGTTCCGGAGAAATGGTAACAGGTTTGTTCTGTACATTCAATTCCCAATCAGCTCCAATAGTAGCGTTCTCTTCAATCCCTGAAAGCTTATCTGCATCTACCTGTGGATAGCTATTCTTTTGGCTATTGGTTTCAATGGCTGCTGCTTGCTCAGGAGAAATTGTAACAGGTTTGTTCTGTACATTTTGCTCCCAGTCAGCTCCAACAGTTGCATTTTCTTCAATACCTGCCAATTTATCAGCATCAGCTTGTGGATAGCTTACTTTTTGAGTATTGGCTTCAATTTCTTCTGCTTGTTCAGGAGAAATGGTTACAGGTTTATTCTGCACATTTTGTTCCCAATCAGCCCCAACAGTAGCGTTTTCTTCAATACCCGAAAGCTTGTCTTCATCAGCCTGTGGATAGCTTCGCTTTTCGGTATTTGCTTCAATGGCTTCTGCTTGTTCAGGAGATATGGTTACAGGTTTGTTCTGCACATTCGATTCCCAGTCCGCCCCAACAGTTGCATTTTCCTCAATGCCAGAAAGCTTTTCTTCATCGGTTTGAGGATAGCTTCGTTTTTCGGTATTTGCTTCAATAGCTGCTGCCTGTTCCTGAGAAATAGTTACAGGTTTATTCTGTACATTCTGCTCCCAATCAGCTCCAGCCGTTGCGTTTTCTTCAATACCTGACAGCTTATCTTCATCTGCTTGTGGATAACTACGTTTAATATTGTTGGATTCAATATCGGCTGCTTGCTGTGGGGAAATAGTCACAGGTTTATTCTGTAAATTCTGTTCCCAATCAGCTCCAACAGTTGCATTTTCCTCGATACCCGATAGCTTTTCTTCATCGGTTTGAGGATAGCTACGTTTTTGCGTATTCACCTCAATTGCTTCTGTCTGTTCCTGGCTAATCGTTACAGGTTTGTTTTGTACGTTGCTTTCCCAATCTGCCCCGGCAGTTGCGTTTTCTTCAATCCCTGCTAACTTCTCAGCATCCGCTTGTGGGTAGCTACTCTTTTTGTTGTTGTTTTCAATGGCAGTAGCCTGTTCAGAAGAAATGGTGTTGGGTTTGTTTTCCAATTCCTCAAAATTGGAAGTCAGGTTCATATCGTTTTCCAACTGTGATAGTTTTGTTGGAATGGCGATATTTAGATTACCATCAGGGTCGGTAACAAAACCACCATGTACCTCGATACCTCCGTTGGGCATGTACACAGGACTTTTCTCTGAAATCAACAAATCTTCAACGTTCCCTGCGATAATCAAACCACCTGAAATTTGCTGAACAATGGTTTTGGGTCTAAAGTCCGGAGCTGATTTTGAACGAGCGATATTAATAAATGAGCCAACCGAAGCCCTATCTAAGATTGTGTCCTGAACATCACGGTTCATCTTGAAATAAGTATCAGAGAAAACAATCTTGTTATAACCCCGGTCAAACACACATGATTGATTGACTTTAGCCTCAAAACAGCAATCGTCAATGTTAGTGGTACTGTTCAAGAATGCCAATGCTCCGCTGCCTTCATCGCTGTACTCGAAACGAATATCCCTGAAATTAATGGCACTATTATAAATCTCAATTGCCTTGTCGCTCTGGAAAATAACAGGCTTCACGTAAGTGCCGACTATTCCATTCACCTTATTGCTCAATGAACAGATGTTGATTTGATAGGAAAAATCACGAAGTACCAGGAACGTTCCCAAGTCATTAATGAAAGTTCCATCCTCGAACATGATGCTGATACTCGCATTCTCGTTGGTATGGTATTTCAATGCCTTGGGCAATGAATCAAATAAAAGCTGGAGTTTTGAAAAAGGTGTTCCCGAAGGAATGATAATTGCCTTTTGGTCGAGGTCGTATTCAAACCCTGCTATCTGCTGGTCCTTACTCATATCAAACACGCCCTGAAATACCTTGTACTGTTCGTGTTCCATACCCAAGTAAGCATACTGGCCATCGGAAGCCCATTCTCCTTTTTTCAGTAACGGTGGGGTCGTTCCCCTAAACATCTTGATTGTTCCCATATATGAAGTCTTTTTTATTAATTGTAAATCATTATCAGCCCCCACCTTGTGGGTTAGATTAGTGAATAAGCTTTGTTGAACAGTTCGTTGCTGACGTAACTTCCTCCATTCTCAACTTTAGCTATTGAAAGCACCAAAAGGCGAAGCGTATTCTTGGTAGGTAGAAGCTTAGCAGTCTTGCTAACTTTTAAATCCTTACACACGGTATTGATATAAGCTGCCGTATTGTTCTCAAACTTAGGCGCATATTCCTCGATAAGAGCAGGAACTGTGTTCTTGCCTTTTTCAATGTCATGCTTGAGGTCTTTAATCATGGCACGGACTCCGTAAACAGGAGCTTTAAACATTTCAAAACGCCTGTCTTTGTTTTGCTCTTTGGGCAGTTTACCGTTCCATTTGATGTTGGTGTAAATCAGGTTTCCCGGATTGTTGTTGCGGATGCCCCTGGGTGCATTGGATAGATATGTATTGCCACCATTCCAATTTTGAAAATCAGAAGGCAACTCATTTTTGTTCGTAGTCAAAATATTTGAACCACGATGGGGCAATAGCCCTTGCCGTCTTTTCTTATTGCGTCTGCGAATAAGTAAAACGGTAGTCACTATCGCCCCTGTGGTTACTAACCCTCCCGAAATAAATAATATCTTTTTATTCATATACCCACTTAGTTTTTGTAATTGCCTATAGCTTTAATGATTATCTCAGGCATTGCCTGTTAGAGAGGGATTCCCCAACTGTCGAACTTGGGTTTTATTTTGGCAATCTCTTTATCGCTTAGCTCAAAGCGTAACCATCCAATCAAGTTGTAATCCTGACCAAGAAATGCAGCACGAGTTCCCCATAGGTACATCTTCATCCCGAAAGCTTTTATCACAAGTAGCATATCGTCTTTGGTCTGTAGCTTATCTATGGTGCTGTAAATCGTTTTTTCGTCTGTTCCGAAATCAAGCATTGCACCGTACAAAGTATTAGCATACAAGGCTGCATCAGAAGGAGAAATGGTCAAATTTTCCTTTTGCAGAACCATATCGCTCAATGCAGGAGCAACCCTTGATGAAGTGCCATCAGGATTGCGCTTGAACAATAGTTTTTTAACGGCATAAATACCTATGCCTACGCCTAAGATGGGTAAGCCATATTTAATTCCATTAGCGACTAATGTTGCCTTATTTACTGGTGGTAACTTTTGCACGGTACTTGAATTTTAGATGTATCTCAATGCGGTCTTTACAATTTTTGGGTTCTTGGCTACTTTGGAGAGCAGCTTAATAATATCCTCCTGTTCCACCTTGTTTACCGCATTTTGTATCAGGTTTCCCACTTGCTGAACTGTTTCAGGTGTTTCTGCTTCAATGGTTATTCCTACTTTGAATTTTCTCATAATCGTATGTTTTAATCGTTATCTAAATCTTGATTGTCTATATCAGTATTATCCGGTTCTTCAATACCGCTCATAGCTTGATTCAGGAACATGAGTGTTTTATTGATGAGTTCTGCTTTATCCAAACACAAGCCAACTATATTGGCAATTTTGGCTACATCTTGCAGCTCCCAAGTCATAAGGGCATCAGAAAGATTCTTGATAATCTCTGCTTTCTTCCTGTCTTCCGGTGTATTAGCCGAACCCATGTCGGTAATTTCAACATTGGTTTCAGGTATTGTGGCTGTTTCTTCAGGACTATCATCAATCATCCCTAAAGCACTTTTCAACTCATCTGCTGAAAGTCCTAGTAACTCCGCTGTTTTCGGACTATTCGTAAGAATGCGTGAACCGATACCAACCAAAGCACCAGTGGCAACACGTTTCATTACTTCATTGGTAGCGTATCCAGCCAATCTGTTTTCAAGGTCTATCTTCTCAGTTTTCAGCTCCTTGTTTTCACCTTGATAGCGGTCTTTTTCAGCACGTAGCTCGGCATTCTCGTTGCGTAATCGCTCATACCTTTCTTCAAGGTTGGTGTAGCGTGTCTCAAACTTAAAATCGTCAAGTTGTTTTTGGTAGTTGATGCGTTCTACTTCCTTGTTATTGCCTGATAGTGCATTGAATAGACCAAACAAACCTTCAACCTTACTTTTTGCCTGTTCGTTTTCACCTGTAATCAAGCCCAACAAACCATTAAGCTCTCCAAATCCGTCTGTAGTGTTCTGGATTTGGTGCTGCTTCATTTCCTCCTTAATGATGGTATGGATTTCAGCTCTTTCAATGGGTTCTTTGGGTGGATTTAAAAGTCCACTAACGTTGATGGTGTAACCATTTATGTGTTTAGCATTGTGACTTTTTCCTCCAAACACATCTACACGTAAAGTGCCATGTGCTTGTTTTGCTTTTTCGATAGCCTTTTCAATATCGTTGTTGAACATCTCTGTTCCTGCTGTCCTTGACGTGAGTGCCGTTTCATCAACACCTGTCAATAGATATATCTCATAAGCGTATGGGTATTTCTGTTCAACCTCGGAACGCTTGATAAACTCGTATATGCTTTGTATTTGCTCTCTGTAATCTAGCATGACTGTATTAATTTCGGTGGGGAATAATCTTTACAAACTCCAATCGGTAAGGCTTAAAGCTTTCCGCTTGGGTTTTGACGTCTATGTAATCGGTGAATACCTGGTAGCGGTACTCATCCATAAAGTCGTATTCTTCGGGTGTAGCAGTAAACACGTTATCGCTGCTAATCATTTCCAGCTCATCAATGGAACCGGGAAGACCTTTAGTGTTTAGAATCCACATGTCGTTTTTCAGGTCCAGGGACATATCGGGACTTGTAACTCGAATCACGATTGGTTTCAATTGATAACTATCAATGGTTCGTAACCCTGCTATGCGGTCTTTGGCGATAGTATGTAATAGTTCACTCGTGTTCATTGGTCATTTCCTCCGGATTTGGGTTCGACAATTGCAGTTCTTTCTTTGATGGAGCTTCGTACTCGATGTAAATCCTGATGGTCAGGATATTTTCCTCGCTGTTCTTGTTGCTCTTGAATACCGTGTAGATGTTACTGTTCACTTCCAAAGGCTCATGGAAAGGGATAATCTCTTTGCTGAGATACTTGATATTTCTGTTTGCCGTAACCATGTAGTCACGAAGCAGGAAGCTGTTACCGTTTACCAATAAACTAATATTACCACACTCGTATGACTCAGGCTGCTTGTATGCCTTGATGGTTCTTTTGAACAGTTCGTCCTTGTGCTGATAGGTAAACACCAATGTTTGTTGGGCGATAAAATCGGAGAACTCAAGGTTGGTCATTCCCTGACCTCTTACAAAAAGATTGGATTCGTTATAAACGAAATCAACAAACTGCTCATTGAAAACATGGGCTATATGGTCGCTCAATTCCTGTTGCTCATCTTTATTCAGACACGAATAAACAATACCATTGGTCAGTACCCTGATAATTTCAGGCAAGATGTCACTTTCAAAGAATGCACGACTATCATATTCATCTGCTCGTGTGCGCAAATAGGAGTAAAATAAGTCTGTAATCTGCTCATCGTTTAAAAGGTCAGTAATCAATGCTTGTGGGAAAGCAAGGCTCTCCACTACATCAATCAACTCTGTTTGCTTTTTAACGGTAGCAATAACAGCCAGACCAGTTATCAACTTGCAGGAAGCAGGGAGCAAATCCTGTGCGTTGATATGACTGTTGTCCTCGGACTTATGCGTTATGACAAAATATCTTTTCATTATTTCGGATTGAGGATATTTTTTAATGGTCTACTTCGGCAAGCAGATACACACGCACATGGTAACTGTCATTGACAGCCAGATTTTCGCTATCATCTTTGTAAATGATTCTGATAGGGCTGTTCTTTGCTTTTTCGTTCACAGGGAAAGTCACGTCTTTGATACTCATATCATCATTGTGATGAAGGAGAGCAACCTCGGTATCATCGGGAATGATTTCAGTATCATCAATCCATGCTCGAAGTGTTGAACCCGGTAGGGCTTGTTGATTGGACAAGCGGAGGAACATACCCGTAATGCGGTCGTGCTCTGTTTTGGTATTGCCGTTAAACTCAAAGGTTTCTCCTTTTTTAACCTCGAATTTTACAACCTGTAGTTTCTTTATTTTGTTGTCTTGTACTTCCATTGGTATAAGTGATTAAGAAAAAAGGGACGGAAGCAAGCATTGCGACCGCCCCCTCTAACGATTATGGCATACCCAAAAAACTATGCTTTCTCTGTGATTGTACCCAATAAGGTTATCTTAACAGCAGGGTTGAAAACCTTGTCGCTGTTGTTGATAGCCTTTGGCATGTTCAGCTTTGGCGTGATGTCCATTGATGGTTTTAACCACTTTGGATTCGCCAATTTGTACTGAAACTTACGCTTGGTGGTATCAGTATCATCAAATACCGCACATGAGATTTCAGGAAGAATCACCTTTGTTCCTAAAGTCATCTCGAATGTTCCGTTAAGGATTTGTGCAGGAAGTGCAAACTGACCGAATGCGAAATCTGCCGGGTCGTTATCATCTTCCGATGCACCGTGAGCGTACTCAAGAACAATGTCAGTCAGCAAGAAATACTTTCCTGAATCCAACTGCGCACGGTTCAGGTTGGTACGACCAGCCTTCTTATCATCCGATGCTTCCATCAAATCAATATCGGATTTGTCCTTAACCGACTTAATGGTATAGATTGCCGTATCAACAGTCTGCATACGTGCATCTTTCAATGCCTTTTGAATCTCTGCCGGAAGCTGCTGTCTGCGCAATTCAAACTGACCTTTTGAAGTCAATTGAGTTGTCAAACCTGTTTTAACAGCGGTACTTCTGCGACCAGCATTGTAAGACCTGCGAACAGCACGTTTGCGGTAACTACGCCTGCGACCTCTACGGCTTCTGCGTCTTCTTCTACGTCTCGAACGTCCGAGTTCACCAATGCCTTCCGTGGCATCATCCTGGTCATCTTCTTTGTCCAGGGAATCCTCTTCCTTATCGAGAATCGCTTCTTCTAAACCCTCTATATCTTCCATTGAGGGGTACAAATCATTTTGCTCATTAATCTCTGCCATGATAATTTGTTTTTGTGGCTCAATAGCCTGTTATAAAATTGAATTGATTACTTAGTTGTGAATAAATCAGGATGCCATCATATCACCCGAAAAGATGTCGTAGTCCATGCTGTCCGGGTCAACCTCTTTAATCTTACCGATTTGAGGTTCTTCATCCTCTTGATAGTCTGATGTACCAATAGGTTCATCGCTCATTGCATAATCAGCTGCTGCACTTCCCACAGGGTCATCACTCATGGAATAGTCAGAAGCTGCACCTGAAACAGAAGCTTCTATTTCACGCTCGATGTCTATGTCCGCTGCTGGCAAAGCTTGTGTGATTGGGTTCAGGGCTTGTAAACCATCAACTTCATCATAGTCCTCGTCTCCAATGATGCCCTCTAAACCTTGCAGTATAGTTTTACCTGTGGCTTTCTTGATAATGGATTCTACACCAGCTCCTGCTGCTCCAACAAGACCAAGCTTGATGTATTCATTTTTGGTAAATTGAGTACCTACCAAACCGCCCATTGTAACCGCTGCCGGAACAATGTAGCTTTTCATGTCGTTGCCTAAAAGACCACTTACTGCCTGACTTTTTTCTAATTTTTTTAAAGCGTACTTTCCAACTGCAAACCCTGCTACGGCAGCAATGGGCTTGCCTATGTTGTTGGTGGCTTTCATAAAGTCAATTTTTGTCCCGGCGGATGTTCTCCTGGGGCTTGACATTGTTTTCTTAACTGCCATGTTCTTAATTTTTAATAATTGTTTATCTATTGATTATTGAAGCTCTATGCTTCCTAATGCCTTTTTTGAGGAGGATTTCTTTGACTGTGTGCTTCGCTTCGGTTTGTCATCATCTTTCTTGCGAAATGCGAAGTATGCACCAGTACCAATCAATGCCACTACGCCAATACCGATACCTATTTTAGCACCTTTGCTCATGCCTTTTTTTGTTGGTGTAACCGTTTGAGGGGCTACTGGAGTAAGCGATGTAGGTTGTGGGCTGTAGTTACCCGATTTCATTATCGGTTGTGGGGTATAACTGGTGGTCTGCGGAGCTACGTAATTACTTGCTTCCGAAACCTGAGTGTCTGAATTTGATGGCACATACTGTGATACCGTATTTTTGACTTTTTTAGCCTTAGAGAATTTGCTCTTGATTTTTGTGAAGATGTTTTTTACAGGTTTTAGCCAACTTTTGATTTTTGCCAATACACCTGTAGCTGCACCAACTGATGCTGCGGTAGCTACTGCACCCATTTGTCCTAATTCACCAAGTTCTCCGATGGCTTCCAATCCTTGCAAGTCAGCCAGTAAACCATCAACGCCCTTCAATGAGAAGTCTCTGCTTTTTTGTTTAGCCCCTTTCAATATTGCTTTTCTCAGGTTCTTTTCCCTGCCTTGCAATCCTTTAAATAGCTTGCGTACACGTCTGTGGCGTTTCTTTAAGTCCTTTAATTTTTTAGCATCAATGTTGTATTTGGATGCCAATTGGTCAGGTAGATAAGCGTATTGAAGTTTCTTGGCAATGCCAAACATATTCAATCGTAAAGCTGCCAATAAACCGTTACGGATAGCAATGGAAAGTGGATTAAAACGGACGATGGCTTTAGCTACTTTCTTGGCGACTTTACCGACTTTTTTAGCTGCTTTCTTAATGCCTTTACCAATCTTTCTGCCAATTCGCTTTAGTGACTTAAAGAATCCACCTAAACCTCTGTCTCCGTTTAAGCCATCAATGGATTCATCTAAATCATCTAATTCTGCTAACCCTTCAATGGCATCTATATCGTACTTTATCAGTCCTTTTTGTGCAAGCTTAGCTTCAATGCTTTCCAGTTTGGCTAGTACTTTATCACGTTGGGGAGTATTCCAAAACTTGATTGCCTGGTCCAACATGGCAATAAATTGGTCAGGGTTTTGGATATGAGCCATTTTATCCTTGTTTTCCTGATTCTTTAAAAGGAAATTTCGGGTGCGAACTAAATAGCGGTAAGTGGCATCGTCTGCATCACCCAATCCGTTAATGGCATCGTCAAAGTCAACGCCTGATACTATAGCGATAAGTTCTTCATGGTCGGCTTGTGCCTGATGACCACCTGCCAAATCAATACCTGATAGTATTGAAATTGGTAAGCCTAAAGAACTTGAACCTGTTAAACCATCAATACCTTTAAGTCCAGCCATCTGAACAGGTGACATATCAAAGTTGGATTGCTCAAAGCTGTATGGCTTTTGGTAATCGAATTTTGATAGTACCGGGTCAATTACTATCTCATCTTCCGAATCACCCAAAGCAGGAACAATAACATAGATATGTTGGAAGTTCTTTTTACCGTCATACTTGGTAATACGGAGCTTGAACGAAATGCCCAGGTTCTTTAATAGCGAACCCACAAAAATGCTGTAATCATCACAGTCAATCCCTGCTGATTTTATGCCTTTTTGTTTGAATCTCATTTGCCCATCCAACCAAGAACGTGCGGGAGTACGAAGTTGCTCTGTACCGTCTTCGTCTTTATGATATTGGAGATACTTGTATGAAAAGTCAAAGATGTTTTTACAAGATGCTTTCATGTTATCACCTTGTAACATTGAAGCAAGTTCCTCTACTTCAAGGAAGTGTTCGGCTATAATTTCAATACAACTTTCAACGGTTTCCAGGACATTGCCGTTCTTTACAAATACATCTGTGCCGGATGCCTTTTTTATCAGGTGGTTGAATTTACGACCGTCCTGTGTATTACGTGGGCCGGACACAATGCCTAATTCTCCCAATGCTAATCCGTTCATATTATCGTCTGTTAAATTTTGCGTAGTAGTAATGGTTTCGCCATTAATGCTTAGCGAAAGAGTAAAGCTCATATCTGCTTTAAGCTGTGCGGTGTTTTGAAGCAATGCTGTAGATAAACCTTTTCCTACAAGGTTTAGGTATGGCACTTGAAACATGATTTCAGGCTCTTGTGTAGAACCAGCTCCAATGGTAAGACCTTTAATGTCGGGGGTGGAATAAGCAATTGCCGAACCTTTGTAGTTTGCGACTACCTGGTTAACGGCTAATGTGATGGGTGCTTTAGTGGGATTATAACAGCGAAGTTTTACGGCAAATTGGACTTCCTGCAAGTTCATTTTGTGAATTCGGAATCCTAATAGGGCAAAGTTCATCTTTGCACCGGAGAGAAGCTTTTTACCTTTCTTAATCAGGTAAAATCCACCGCCAACGGCTGCAACAACTGCTAATGTGCCTAGAATTTTCTTCGTGCTTGCTTCCATAATGGAAACAAACATATAGTAGGCTTATGGCGGGGAGTTGCTTGTATTTGGTTAGGATTTGCCGTGATTGGTTGTATTTGGTTATTTTTTGATAGAGGGTACAAAAAAAGTCGGTAGTATACCGACTTGAAATATTTTGATTGAACAAATCATTTTAATTCCATAGTTAATTAACTCCCAATTTATTTTCAATCTCAGTATTAGTAAACCTTAAATTTGGGTCTGAAATGTCATTAAGATGAAAAGTCTCACTCCCTTCTATTACATTACCAAATCTTAGATTATTTATTATAGCTAATTTTCCTTTTTTATGTAACCGACAGTCCAAAACAGATACTAGTTCCAGTTTTTCATCAACCGTCTCAGGTTTTATTGCAACATTAATGCCTAATCCCATTGTCCGCACACTTGGGTAGATAACACCATCAAATCCACTTTGCGTACATTTCAATGAAAAGAGTGCAGAAATCAAATAATTATAATCTTCATCTTCAGCCACAAACTTACTAAACTCGCTAGAATAAAAGTTGTTTATTTGCTTGAAAGCTTTTTGCTCTGGATAAGTATATTGAGCAATACTTTCATAAAACTCTTCACTCATTTTTTTTAACCAATTGTTTTTAGCATTTCTATAACGTGTAAAAAGAATGGTAATTAATGAGATTTTTGACTTTACTCTCCATTTTCCATAAAGTACTCTTTGAGTACCATCCAGTTTCGTGTTCCTTAAAAAAGAAACAGACTCCATTGCACTTGTAACTCTTGGATTGTCAATTCCTTCATCGTCAATCTCAGGAGGTATTACTGCCCCATAAAGCATTGTCTGTTGTGGTGTGCTAGCTCGTTGGTAAGTTGAATTTAACTCTTGTGGTTTATATGACAGGCCACTTACTGAAGTTATTATTTCGCTCTCATCAACTGGTCTTGCTCTATGAATTAATCTTCCTTCATTAAATTCCGTTACCATCATTGGAAATCTTCCAAATTTTTTAAAGAAATTTTCTAATTCATCAACTGGGTATTCTTTCCAATTTAAACCCCTTATTTCGTTAAATACTTTTCTCATATAAATGTGTACATAAATGAAATGCTAAGGATAGCAACCATGTCATTGATTATTAAATCACACTTAAAATAATGTATGCATAGCACAAACATGTCTGTTCTTTATAATACCTTAATTTTAATACTCTTTATATCTCAAAAAAGTCCTTCCTGTTCACTTTGCAAAAATCTACCATTATCGCTAAGACTCCTTTAATATCTGATTCTAATTCTGATGGTTTTAGTAATTGTTGATTAAACGCTAACTTTTCATAATTTTTTGCCCACCTAAAGATATTTTTAGTTGTTTCAACTTTTGAATAGAACTCTTTTAGTATATCCATTTCGGTAGTATCTAAGGATTTTTTAATGTCATTTACACTAAGTTTTGAATCAGCAATTCTTACTGCCATTTCAATAGTTTTATTAACACCATCCTTTCCCAGGTTTCCATATTTAAAGCCGTCACTTAAAGCTTCTTTTCGCTTATCTGAATCTAAAAAAGCAATATCTTTTAGAATGTAATCTAAAATAAGTAAGCTATGTGAAAGAGTTATATAAACTGCTCTAATTGCAATATCTTTTTTTTGTCTATCAAAACACTTTCTAATGAAATAGGTAAGTAATATTAATGTAGAATTATACCCACTAAAATCTAATTCGTTTAGTAATCTAGATTTTGATGATTCATAAAGATTTTTCCAAGACTGATTGCGATACTCTTTATAACTTTTTACAGATCCAAGTAATTTAGATAAATCTTCTTCGGATAATCTTTCATTATTTCCTTCTGGTAGTTTTTGGAGAAAGTTGCCATCAAGAATTTTAACATTATGTGTTAAACCGTATTTTCTAACCACTTCCTTTTTATCAGACGTAGCAACGACACAATTATCAAAACATAATAGTTTCTGTAAACCTTTTGCCCACAAAATTCTTTCAAATGCTTTTGGTGTTTTTTTATTTTTAATATCAACATTAGTCCGAACCCTATCTAAACTAGAGAACCTTCCATATAGAAATAAATCAATATCTGTTATATCATTGTTTTCTACGGTATACTTAACACCTCTAGCAACGTAATAACCATTATTTAGGAAGTAAGTCCTGAGCTTTTCTTCCATAAGTTCACCTTTGAATAGTTTTGTTTGATTTTCCATTAGCTTCTCATTGTTCTTAAAAGTTCACCAACATTTTTATTTCCAGAAGTATCTTTTTTTCGCCTGTTTTTGGTACGAATCTTTTCTGGTCCTGAATAATTTGAAACATTTGTGCTATTCAAATCTGTTTCTATCGTTTCATATTCT
Source organism: Carboxylicivirga sp. (assembly GCA_025210475.1). Lineage (GTDB taxonomy): Bacteria > Bacteroidota > Bacteroidia > Bacteroidales > Marinilabiliaceae > Carboxylicivirga. The sequence goes on from JAOARW010000005.1 coordinate 30,843, forward strand.
GCCAAATCTCCATTCTCTAATACTGCAAGTGCCAATTGTCCAATATCAAACTTTAATAATCGCATGTAGTACATGCCATACCCAGCACTTTGCAGTTGTATTACTCTATTAAGTTCTAAAACTTGATAATCTTGACCAATTGCGGTACAAGGACCAACAGGACTTCCTCTAAGTAATTTTCTCAAGGTATTTCTTAACATAGAATAACCTTGTATTCTTCCACGACCAGAGGAACTAATGTGCATTCCATACATAAGTGATGAGATGAAAGCTTTTGCTAAATCTAAAGCATCATCCTCAAAAGGATTTCCAAACTTTGAAAATGACGAAGGTTTGGTAATGAAAACTTTAGTATGTGAATCATTACTAACCTCATTAAAGTCATACATTGCAATTGCTTGAAGTTTTTCAAGTAGGTTTTCTCCTAGTATTGCTTTTGCCTTTTCATAGGTAATACAGCCTTGCTCTGATAAAAGGGAATCAACTTCTGAAACTTTTGTAGTTTCATCTGATGACAACGAACTTAAAACCTTTGAGGTTTTCTCAATTGCACCCTGTTTAAATAGATTACCATTAAAGTATACTTTTTCATCATCAAAAACCTCATAATCTATCAGGTGAATATCTTCTGCTTGTTTTAAAAGATTATTAGTTTCCTTTTTTGCTAAGTGATATGTATCTCCAATGTAATCTTTTAGTAGATTGTCCTTAATTGGACAGTCAGAACTATAGTTGGCTAATTCAAGTGATGCTTTCTGAAAGTTATCACTTGATGTATTATTAAATATATCGGAAGTATGTGAAAGTACATTTGATGTTGTTATTCCAAGCACAGAAATATCTCCATTTTTAGAAGTATCTATCAACTGAGAGTCTTTCAAAACACCTTTTATTGAAGCAAGTTCAATTTTTTTTATGTTCGAAGCTTTTGCAATAGCATTAACCTTTTCTTTTGACAATGTGCTTTCCTCTTCGGAAGCGGCAAGGCTTGATAAAAACAAACCACATTTGCCGGCAAGTTCAATGTCTTCAAAATCAGGAGCTGTCGTAACATCTTGAATTTTCTTTGTATGATGAATTAACCAAGCTCCTTCCGTTCTTTTTTCCATTTCTAAATATGTTTTAATATTTTAAATTCAATTTATTCTTCTATAAATTTACTCTTTATGAGATTTAAAAATGCTGAATTCCTTGAGTCAGCATCGGTTACAACAGCATCTAAATCCCAGATAAACACACCGATAGGTAAAACTATTTTAGGATTTAAACTAATAGCAACTTTAGTTTCTCGATAATACATCTTACCTGATGAATATAGTTCTGTATATTCACCAGCTAAAGCTGTTTCTACTTCTTCATTGAATTCGATTATGCCATAAAACCAAATTCTTTGAATCTGATTTTTGTAATACTGCATTAACTTTCTTGCTCTTTTCTCTAGTTGAGTAACAACTTTCATGTTCTCCTCTAAAGAAATGCCACGTTTTTTTAGCTCAACTATGACAACATCGAAAGGTTTTCCTTCTGATGGGTTGTTAGAGAAGACCAAAGCTATATCAGGTCTATTATCATCACGTTCAAACTCTTCTTCTGTAATAACTCCTACAAGTTCACCCATTTCTCTGTCACTCAGAACAGTCTCATATGTCATATACTTATCGTCAAGTAACCATGAATTATTTCTATATAAATCATTAACCATATTTTCTTTCTCAAACTTTCCGTCTTTTTTCATAAGAGCAAACATCTTATGCAATTCTGTCTCGCTATCAGAATTTGTAGATTTTTTGAGGGTTTCAATGGTTACTTGCCTAAATAATATGTATTCAGTTAATGCTCTTGCAGATATTTCAAGGCTTTTTTCATATTGTTCGTCAGATAAACTACTTGCCTCTAATATCTCCTTTTGAGCTTTGAAGAAATCGTCTTGCGCCCTTTTAAGAATATCAGCTCGTGATATATAACCAATATTTTCAGAATCAAAATATCCACTTAGGTGGGGATACCTATTAGTTAAACCATTTTTAGTTTCTTTATTTCGTTCTTTAATTCTAGGTATTGCTCTTTCAATTATCTCAGCAACCTTTTTTCTAAATATTTTTTGAACACTCTTCAATTCAGTTTTAGAAATAGTTAACACTTGTCTTGTAGAATCAACTTTACCTGTAAAAAAGTCTGAGAATAATAAAAAGACAATTTTGTAGTTTGAGGGTATATTTTCATCTGCAATTAGGTCAACCTTTACAGTTCGGTTATCAACTGAAATGGCTGCAATTAATGAACTATCAGATATACTTTCAACTTCTTGAATTGAATAGTGAAGAAAAAATTTATCAATTAAATTAATTGAGCTATCTAATTCAACAGTCTCAAAATCTGGTATATCTGAATTGTTAAGTATCTCCTGAAAATCCCTACTTTCAATAGTTGAGTTGATATTAATTGTTACATTTTTACCTTCCTTTTTCAACTGGAAAAGTCTCGAGTAAAACTCTTCCAATATTCTGTTTTTTAAGTACTCAGGCTTTAGATATTCATTTTTACCTAATTTTTGAAGGGTATATCCTGTCATTGAAAAAGTTGTTCCCGACTTAGTTTCAGGAACAGTAGTAATGTTAAAATTGTCTTCATTAAAGCCTTCATTAAAATCGAATTCTCTTTTCTTAGTTTTGTCGTAAAAACTTAAAACTTTTACATCATCAAAATAGCATAAGTATACTAATCGTCCCAACCCTTTATGTGTACTTTCTTCTACATCAAATAAATTAGAAAACTTACTATATCTATCATTAGAAAATCCAATCCCATTATCTGAAATTACGATTTGTAAAGATTCCGGTTTATTAAATGCGTTTGTTGAAATGGAGATATTTATCTCATCGGCATCGGCATCTAGTGCATTTGCAATAGCTTCGAAATACACCATTTCTAATGAGGAATTTCCAAAAAACATTTTTACCGCTTGTCCCAATTTGACTTTCATCTCTTTACTCTATTTAGTGAATAAATTCATTTACATTTAACTGCTTCCTTATTATATCCATAATTACTTCGTGGTTTTTTAAAGCTCCAATTTACCTTATCTGTTAGAGCTTCAATTTCTTTTTCAACCACATCTGGCAAATTAGGAAAGAAGTCTATTCCTGTAATACTTTCAATGCTATCAACTGAAACAGTATAAGATTCCAAAGGCAGCGGACATTTTTCATTTGGCATTAAGAATGCGATACATTTAGTTGATTGCGAATCATTTTTTAGAATTATTTTATAATAATAATCAGGGACGCTAACTTGGTTAGTAACACCTATTTTATGTGATATACTGCTTAACACTGGCCCACAAACTATATATAAAGTTCCGTTCCGCTCCACCATGCTTCTTTCCAATGATTCAAGATGTGCCCATCTGATTCTATTTAAGTCTTTATGCTGAGGAGACATGTTGGACATAAAAAATGTTTCATCCATTGCCTCACAACTAAATTGCATATTCCTTGAACAAAGCATGTGTCCTGCATCATAAAGTGGAGCTGATTTATAATCCGAATAAGTTGCTGAACCTGTTAAAACTGTAGGGTCTACACGAAAATTATTTTTACGTTCGACAACTTTAAATAACATTTCAGGTTTTAACTCATAAGCAACCCATTTGGGTTGTTCATGCTGTTCGGAGTATGAAAGAGTATAATAGGTATGTTTAATTAGCGTATCTCCATTTATCATTGGCAGATAATCAAACACTTGCGAATATGCGAAATGAACACAGCAAGCTATTACAATTGTTATAATAGTTTTTTTCATGATGTAAACTCTACATTTTCATTAATATCTATCTCAAACCCTCCACTAATAATAAACTCCTTCAGTAGATTATGCACACGAATATTTACTTTAAACGGAGGAATTTTTATTCCTTCCTGTTTTTCAAAAAACACTTTAGCCTTTGCTTTATCTACTGAGCCTTTTAATTCATCAAAACGACCATATTCATTGATGTTTGATTCGGAGATAGAAGTATTCATCATATCTCGAAGCTTATCTTCGTTCAATCCTAATACTTGACTGATATTATAGATTTCTTGATTCTTTGCATTGAATTGATACTCGGTCACGTATTCCCGAAAACTCTTTGTCGGGTCTATGTTTATATTGCCACCCTGAACATCATGGATAAAGATATTGGCATACTTCTGTTCGTCCTGAGAAAGTGAAGCAAATGATTTATGCAATTCATCAAGTGTTTTTTGAACTTGCTCACTATCTGCATCTTCTTGTTTAAGAGTTTTTAGGTACTTTTCAAAGCGAGAGTTCATGAAGTCTGCATCAATCTTTCCTGTATCTATTTCAGTTAAATAGGTATCAATATCATACGGAATATCTGCTGAGCCACCTCCGCCACCTCCGCCGGATAGCTCTTTGTATCGCTGAACTAGTGTAAGATATACGTTCTCATCAAGACTAAGCTCTACCGAAGTTTTATCTTTCCCCTTGCCAAAATCATATTTTAAGACACTCCACTTAAAGCCCTGTATTTTAGCTGCCTCTAGGTATATGTTCAGTTCTTTAAAGAGTTTTGCAAACTCGCCACGTTCCGATGGGTCGTCAGGAAGTTTCTCAAAATTTTCCACTCCTGCACTTTCAAATAAGTCAGCTATATCAGAAAATATGGCATTTATCTCATTGAGGTTACTTTCTAATCTATCTGCAAATAAACCGATAGGTTTGTCGCCTGAGTATAGTTTTACAGCTTGATTTATATGCCTTTCCATTGTGTGAGGCTTCCTGTAATATCGGATTGTTCCAAAAGGTTTATCTGGTCCAAACAGGCGGTTAGTTCTTGAAAAAGCTTGAATTAAATTTTCATATTCAATCAGCTTATCCATGTATAATGTGTTAACCCATTTAGAATCAAACCCGGTAAGCATTTGGTCAACCACAATCAACACATCTAGCTGCTTTTCAGGTGTTTTGTGTATTCTTGAATATGGGTCTTTATGAGCAAGCCTTGCTGCTATATCTTTTTTGAACTTAGCATGAGTGGCAAAAGTAAAATCTTGCTCATATAAAGCATTATAGTCTCTTATTATTTCTTCTAAGCCATCTGATTTAAACTGTACACCTCCGCCATTGTCAATGTTAGGGTCGAATAAAGCCGTTATTTTTAAGTCAGGATTGGCTTCTTTGATTATTCGGTAATAGGCTATGGCTTCGGGAATACTGCTTGTTGCAAAAATGGCATGAAATTTACTGTCTTGACTTAGTACCATCCAACTATCCAAAATATCTTCAACAACGGTATCTCTGTGCTGTGCAAGTTCGTATTGGCTTGTTGGCACATAATCTTCAATACCCGGAATATATTTACCTGTACCATTGATGGAACCAGCCATATTTACGTCTTTCATAAACTTGTTAAAGACCTTCTTCTTTTTAGGGTCTGCAAGTGCCTCTTTTTCATCTTTGGCTTTAGCTTTTTCCAGAGCCACGGCTTTTCTTAAATCCTTATCACGATACGTCATTATCTTGTAGGGGTCAAAGCCAAGCACATTTTTGTCTCGAATACCATCGGCTATACTATAGCGGTGTAACTCATTACCAAATACCGTTGATGTGGTATTCATTTTCTTTTGGTTCTCGTCCTGTATTGGAGTGCCTGTAAAACCAAAGAACATAGCCGAAGGGAAAGTATCTTTTATTATTCTCAGCATATCGCCAAAGGTTGACCTATGGGCTTCATCAATAATAAACACAATCCGTTTAGCGTTCATTATCTCAATGTCTTGTGTTTTTAATGCACCTTCTTCTTCATTTATGTTACTCATTTTCTGAATAGAAGTAACAATAAGGGTATTGGCAGGGTCGTCACTTTTTAGCTTAGTAATTAGGACACCTGTATTTTCGGTAGCTTGCACATCTTCATTATCTCCGGCAAAGCCTTTGTACTCACGTAAAGACTGTGTACCAAGCTCAATTCTATCCATCAAAAAGATAACTTTATCTGCATCTTTGGAGTTTGCTATTAGCTGTGCCGATTTAAAGCTTGTCATGGTTTTACCCGAACCTGTGGTATGCCAAATGTAACCACCTAATATGTCTTTGCTTTTCCAATCAATTTTTGAAACCTTATCGGATATGGCATTGGCAGCGTAATACTGATAGCTGCGCATAACCTTTAAAACGCCATCGGAATCATCGGCAACGGTGTAGTAACCGATTAACTGATGCGCCATCGGTATGGATAATAAAGTAGAAGCTATGTCTTTCCAATCATTCAGCGGTTCGTTATTGAAGTCTGCCCAATTAAAATAAAACTGTTTGTTGAATGTTCCATCAGGACCAGGATTAGCAAAGTATTTAGTTTCATCGGGCTGCATAGCTACAAAAACCTGAATTAACGAGAATATGCCTGTGAAAATCCCCTCATGAGCATATTTTTCAATTTGATTGTAAGCTTGACTAACAGGTATTCCACTTTTTTTAAGCTCAATATGAATAACAGGCATTCCATTGATTAGGAGAACTAAATCGCCTCTGCGGTTATTCAGTATTTTTGATTTGCTTTTAAACTGCGGTTGTTGCACTATTTGGTAGCGACTTTGCCCTGCTGCGATTTCTTGGCGGTCGTATATTTTTAGACTTACCTCTTTGCCAAAGTGTAACTTGTCATCAGGATTATCACGAGTAATGGCTACCGTTTTACCATTGATAAAGCCATTAAGCTTGAGAGGGGTTTTTAGCTCAATGATTTGCTCTAATATCTGTTGCATCTCACCATTGGTAAGTGGTGCATCATTTAAGCGGTCTATATCTCTATTATTATCAAAGAGTATGTTTGCCCAATTATTAAGTAAATCCTCCTCGGTAGGGTATTTAATAACCTCTTTTTCCCACCCTTTTTTCGATAGTTCAAGTATAAGGGCTTCTTCAAATTTGGCTTCTGATGTATATTGCATTTTATTGATTCCTATAGGTTATACAAACATTTTTGCTAAACAGGCTTTTTTAATGGTTTTTAGCTTTTCCAACTGCTTCTGTTGAAGGTTGATAGATTGGTCGAGCTTATTGAAGTATTTGCCTATTTTTTTCTGCTCAGCATATGTAGGTGTTAAAATCATTAGATTTTTTATGATATTACCTGACAGATTACCTTGTCCCCCTTGCAAATAAGTACTAACTATTTGTTTTTTTTGCTTTCTTAACAAATAAGAGATAAACCTATTGTCAAAATTATCATTGGGCTTTATTGCTAAAACGGCTTGATTGATTGCTCCATTTATATTTGATATTCCAACTTCTCCACTTGTTGCTCCATAAAGAGCATAAAGGATGTCACCTTTTTCTACCATTTTAGCAGATGAATTATTTAATCCACTTTCAGTGATATGCAGCTCTGTAGAATATGAATTAATTTCGCCTGACCTAATGAAAGGAATCTTCCCTCCATAAAAGGTACTATCGCCAACCGAGGGTGTACCTCCAGAGAAACAATCTGTTATTTTGCCCAAACTATTTTCTTTCCATTCCCCTTCAAACCCTTTAAAACGAATCTCAGGAACAGATGTACCATTTTTAGGAAACATCTTTTCAAGCATTGCTTTTTTAAGGATAACTAGCTTATCGTGCTTTTTTTGATGGAGTGCAATAAGCTTATCGAGGTTTTGAAAATATGACCCTATTTGGGATTGTTCCGCATTATCTATAGGCGAGGATACCACAGTGTTTCTTATGGCAGACTTGGAGATAGACAACACTTTTGTCCCTTGCATTAATCTGAGAAGTTGATTGTGATATGCAGGAGAATTCATATAATACCCCAAGTATTTAGGTGCATAAGATGTAATAGGTCTAACGGGGATAGTATGCAGACCTGCTATAACAATTTCACTATCTAAATTTAGAACTTCTGTACACTTACCTACAGATTCATCTTCCGCTGCATCAGCAATAATTATATCACCATTTTCTAATTTTGCTTTTTTGTATTTTAAAGCTAATTCTTCATCTGTTATATATGGTAGTTGATTATTACGTACATCAAGCAACTCACCAAACTTTATAAGAATGTCTCCATAGTGCAAATTTTTAGCAATGCCTGTATCGTAATTCAATTCGGCTCTTGAAAGAGTATTGTTTGGTATATCGGTAAAAACCTTTTCAAACTGTCTAGATTGCCAATTAGACATGGAAGTATTAAAACGAATCTTAGGTATTTTCTTCAAGTCTGTCATTTTATTCGCCCTTTAGATATGTTTTAAACTCTGAAAGACCTTTTATATCAAAGTCATTGCCTGTAAGTTCATCTATCATGGTAGAAAGTTCGCTTTCTGTTTCTTCAATTTCTTGTGCTACACTTGCATAAGTATCGGCATATTTATTGGCAAGCAGCTGCACTCTTGAAGTAAGCTCTTGGATAAGGCTTGTTGGCATCTTTTGTAAAGAAGTAACAAGGGGTGTTATCCATTTTAATTCTAATAGTTCTAGAACTTGGTCATTACTTAATTTTTCAATGGTTTCTTTTGTGTGTATGTGTAGTGCTTCGATATCGGTTTTAATCTGTTTTTTAATCGCTTTTTCTTCGGTAATTAATTTATCAACCTTTAAGATTTTACTTTCGTAGGAATCGTTAGCAAAAGCACCATTCTTTTTTGCTTCGGAACGGTACTTTTTAGCCTCTTTGGCAACCTGAGCATTCACAAATCCATCTTTCGCTTCGTTTACCGTTTCTTCTTCTTTTTCTTCCTCGTTGAATTGCTCCAATAGTTCATCATAATCAGTACTAATGGTTTCTAGGCGGTTTTGCTTTTGTTGCAGGGCGCTTAGTTCCTCTTTTAAATACGTTTCTTGCACCAAATCAAAAGGCATAATTCGTCCTTTCCAACCCTCTTGAACCTCTTGCTCTTTGCCTTTTACTTTTTTGTGTACCAAATTAGGTTCTACCACCGTTGTAGCTTTTTTACCTTCGGTTTGTATTATTTCTAAGTCAACAGCTATATCCACCCATTCATCATCGAGTAGCTGGTAGGCATGGTATTTATCAATTAATGAAATGGTGCTAAGGCGCTTGAATATATCCTCACTTAAAACACTTTCTTCTTTCGATATATTTACCGTTTCCATTTTGCTAAGAAGCTCAGTTTTAAGGTAACTATCAAAGTCTGAAAATGCATTATTAAAGGCTTGTGTAAAGTCTTTAGTATCGCTATGCTCAGTTATGGAGACTTTTACGTCATCTACTTTTAATGTAGAATAAGCATCGTCTGTTTTTTCTGTGAATAAGACTTTTTTCAAATTAGGAAAAGCAGCCCAATAATCATTGAGTTCGTTTAGTTCGCTTTCGGGAATACCGCCAAACATGGAGGCAAAAATATCGTAACTCTCATTTGCTGCCGATGAATCTACATAGCGTGGTATGTTAAGATTATAGTCATTTGTCCGCAACTTCTCACGGCTTATGACTTTTGAAAACTTCTCATTGTTTTCTCTTCCAATAACCGTGTCGGTAATTCGCTTAATGTCAGAAGCCCTAAGCTTGTTGTTTTTGCCAACTTTTATAAAGTTTTTAGATGCATCAACAAAAAGAACATCGGTATTTTTACGTTTTTGTTTAAGCACTAATATTATGGTTGGAATACCTGTGCCAAAAAAGACATTGGCAGGTAAGCCAATAATAGTATCAATATGATTATTCTCTATCAGGTTTTTACGAATGATTCCCTCTTCACCACCACGAAATAATACGCCATGAGGTAAAACAATGGTCATAATTCCATCGGGCCTGATATGGTATAGGTCGTGAAGCAGAAAAGCATAGTCAGCCTTTGTTTTAGGAGCAAGTCCAAAGCGAGAATAACGTGGGTCGTTTTCTTTATTGTCCGAATCCCATTTTTGAGAATATGGAGGATTTGATACTACTGCATCAACATAAAGGGGGTCGTAAGAACCTATTGGGTCATTCTCGTCAAAGAATGGCCAGTCTTGTTCCAAAGTGTCGCCATTACGCGTAATGATATTATTTGGCAAAATACCACGCATAATCAAATTCATACGAGTAAGGTTATACGTGTTCTGCTTTAGTTCTTGCGCATAGTATTTTATGTTGTTTTCATCATCAACGTATTTAGAAACACTTTGACCAATATTGATAAGCAAAGAACCTGAGCCACTTGTGGGGTCATATATTTGTATTTCTTTATTATCCTTTAAATGGTCTGCAACAATCTCTGACATCAAAAGAGAAACCTCATGGGGCGTATAAAATTCTCCAGCTTTCTTTCCTGCATTGGCAGCAAACATACTTATCAGATATTCATAAATGAAACCAAGTACATCATAGTCTTGCTTACCATCCATCGGAATGCCTTTTATCAAATGAATGAGGTCGCTAATAGCTTTTGTTTGCGAAGCTGCACTTTCTCCCAATTTACTTAGTCCGGTTTGTAAAGTGTCAAATACACCATCAAAAAGCTGTTTATGTGCAGGGTTAATTAAGCGGTTAAATGCAGACAGGGCATCTCTCACGTTAGAAACATCAAAGTCTTTACCCATTTTAACCCATGTAGAAAACATGTGTTGGTAACTGATAAAATAACCAACGTTGCTTTTAATGAAATCTACCGTGTCAGCATCATCTTCCGATAAGGCTTGAATATCTTCGTCAGCAAAATCGTTACTCTTTGCGAAGTTGAGTTGTTTATCCGATAAGTATTTGTAGAAAATGAAACCTAATATATAATCTTTGTATTCGTTTGCTTCAATTTTAGAACGCATCTGGTTAGCCGATTCCCAAATCTTTGCAGCTAATTGTTGTTTATCCATCTTGTTTACTCGTTAATCAATTCATCAATAGTTACACCTAAACCCTTTGCAATTTTCATAATAGTTTGAATTGATGGACGTTTTACAACATCACTTTCAATTTTTGCAAGAGTTGTATATGGAATGTCAGCAAGCTTAGACAAAGCGTCTTGTGTTAAGCCTTTCTCATTTCTCCAATACTTAATTCTTTCACTAATAGAAACGCTATTTTCTTCCATTGTTTGATAGTCTTATTAAGAAATCATTAATACACTATCAAAAATATAAAAAAAACGGAGAGTAAGACTAGTTGTAATTACTTATTAAACATATCGAATAAAAGTCTATTGAAAATTATCTAACAAATCAGCTATGTCACTAAACAAACCTTTCTTTAATGGGGATTCTGTTGTTTGCATTTTCTGCCTCAAATAGTATTGTGGTACTTGCTTTTTTATTAGTACTTTGGCAAGTTTGCCTAATTCACTTAGTAATTCATTTTCGGGGGATGGCTGATGAAGATTAGTAACGGCATTGTTGCTTTGCTGTAACTTTATTAGAAGCCTCTTATACTCATCTTGCATTCTTTGAAACTCAACGGCAACTCCACCCTTATCCGGGTGTAGTTGCTTTGCTAATTTTCGATAGCGTAGTTTGGCTTGTTCAATATTTGTAATGTTAATGAAATACGTCATAGCTGTTCAAATTCTTCAAGTGTTATACAAAAGTGTTCCAGGATTAAAAGGAGCTGCTGTTTGGTGTAATAGTGTCGCCTTGTATTTCCAGCCTGTTCAATCTGCTTCTTGAGTGCCGGGCAAATATCAATTTCATTTCTAAGTTGCTGCATAGCTGACCTAACAGAGATACTGTTGGGGTACAGCTTTTTCACTAAATCCTGTTTTAATATTGTTCTTTGCACTACCATAGCGTTGGATTAGGGTTGAAAAATGAACGATAACGAAACTTAAATATTGAGAAATGCAGCCTTGTACAGTATATTTCAACTGCTTTTGAAGGCTTTTGAATACTTTTTAGCTTATACAGACTGCTTTTGAGGACTTTAAGACAATATTTTAAATGTTTTTTTGAATGTTTGAAAAAATAGAGAGAACTTTTTAGATGGTTTATCAAGCATTCAAATAATTGTTGCCAACTTACCAAGGTATGTTGGATTTTGGAGGCTGATTTGAGGTATTTTAAGGAAACAGAAGGCTGCTTTTGAAAATAGTAGGTAATACTATGAGAATACCACCGTATTACCTGAGTATTACAAAGAACAAAACAAAGAATAACGCAATAAATAGTAAAACCATTATAGGCTACAAACACGAAAAGCCCCGATAGGAGGCTCATTTTTAGTGAATTGGAAAATATTTTGGGCATAATTTAAAACATTATACCCTTGACAATTAGCTATATAAAGATAGAAAAAATTAGCGAGTTTTAGATTCCAGAGAGCTTGTTTCCAACATTTTCAGAATCATAGATTGAATGATGGCATCTTCATCGGCATCATTACCCTCGGTTTTTAGTTTGGCAATCAAATTTGTCAGCTTCATAATATCCAAGTCGTATTCGGATAACAGGTCAACCAATCTATTTAAGACATCTTTACTTTTAATCAGGAACTCCTTACTTGATGAAAAGACAATTTCATCAGCTTCATCTTTTATGATTTCATTATCCAATAACTCAAGCGATTCATTTACCTCACTTTGCAACCAAACATATAAATCTTTCATTCTCTAAGGTATAAAAAAGGAGCGTGGCACTGAAACCACCAACAATCGAGGTATCGCCAAACACCCACGCAGTAAAGTAGTACAGACCACGCCCGTACCTACTCTCTTTACTGCAATTAAAATTTGGCGATTTTCGATTGTTAAGAGATTAAGTCTTAATATTTTAAGATTATATGTTCGCTTCCTTTTCTGTTTATATCAAATTTTCAGTTTTATGTTATTATTCACTGTAAAAGTAATGAATTGAAAGCCATTTTCTGAAAAACAAGCAATAAAAAGAAACAAACAGGGTATATTTAGCACTTTGTTTAAAGTATTTTTTTAGGATGAAAACCATATTGAAAGTAGAATTTGATTATGCCAGATTAAAAGGATTTACAATTGAAAATCCGGGACATCTTCCTGTAAGTGGTGAAATATTTACCTGTCAATGGGAGGATTTTATAAAAGATAGTGCAATGGTGAAACTAATTGATGAAATTGAAGAAGATGAGTGTTTTATGGTTGAAAGAAATTTCAGCAAATACAGCAAGGATGAATCAATGTGTTTTATTGTACTGCACCTTTCAAAAGACTATAAAAAGTATTTTTCAGATAAGAAGTAAATAGCAATAAAAAACCCGATACCAAAACTGATACCGGGGTGAAATTATTTTATTATCGTGTCTTTAATGCGAGTTTTTTTACGAAGTTGCGCAACCTGCTTTGCGCTTAATCCGGTCATTTTGCAGATATAATCATCTGTAGCACCTTCATTAATCATGTTTACTGCAATCCGCTTTACAGCTGATGATTCCAATTCACGCCTTGCCTCTGCAAAAGCATCTTTCGTTTGTACTGAAACTGTTTCCATAATCTCATCAATTTTATCTGATTCCATATCAGAAACTTTGTACAAATATAATGCTATTTTCTGAAAGATTGTTTCGTCAATTTCCTTCAACTGGCTGAACATCTGCCGAGCCAAATCAGGGTTATTCTTGATAAATCCAATAAGATTATCGCTTCGCTTCATAAACCACACTGCTACTTTTACACTTGGTCGCTTAAAGTGTCGTATGATAGCATGGTCTTCAATATCTTTTGTGTCGAAAAGGGCATAATCAAACAAAGGCACAAAGCGTTTAAGTACCTCCGGAACCTGAACAAAACCCGAATCAGTCCATTTTCTTTTACCATGATAAAACACCATAGTTATTACAGGTGTGAGTTTTTGTTTATTGGCTACCTGATTCTCCCAAACATTCAGAATGTATCGCAACAACTGTAAGTGTATGTTTTTATCTGGATAGCTTTTGTGTTCGTACAGTAAAGAAACTTTAATATCGGTATGACCAAACAGCATATTGCATGATATATCTTTGAAGTAGGGTGCAAGTTCCTGGTCAACATATTCGGTTGGGTCATACTCCAGACTTTCATTTTTAAGACCTTGCAAAATATCTTTCGGCAATGAGCCGTGAAGCAAATCGGCAAGATTCTCTTTTACTGAAAAGAGACTTTTAAAGAAATTGTCGTGAATGTTATTGTTTTTCTGTACGTTATCGTTCTTTTTCATTCGATGCAAATGTTATAATTAATGCTATTTTGATTTTTCTAAATGCTTTTTTGTGGGCTATGGTAATTTTATAAAGTCGTCCTCATCCCTCACTTTTTAGCTATATATCTTATTATCAATGCAATAATTTGAGGACAATGAGGACGAGTGAGGGACGAGAGCCGTTTTTCCCTCACTCGTCCCTCATTTATCCCTCGTTCATCCCTCAGCCGTCCTCACTTATTTTTAGAGTAAAAAAATATATAGTATTAAATATCAATCTATTAATATTTATCCTCATAGAGATTGAGGAAATGAGGACGATTTTTGCTTTAATACCATAGCTAAAGTAAAACTGCATAGTTGTGTAGTTATAATGTTATCCTTTCCAATTCAATGCCCTGGTCTTTGAGCATGTCATAATTCAGTATGTAGGCACTTGTCCGGCTTTTGCCAAACAATACATTTTTCCTACGATGTTCTATAAATGAGCGGTGTTTCTTCAGGTACTCACCAACAACAGCTTGGTCAAGCGTAGTTAATCCTTCTTTGCGAGCTTGTTCTCTGTACAGTCCATGTATCGAGCCAACTCTCAGGTAAAGTTGTTTACTGTTGTTTTCTCCAACCACAATCTTGTAATGTACATCCTCAGTAAGTTTGTAAAGGTTAACCAATGATTGAAGCACATGAAAATACTGCTCCACTTCATCGCTTTGATGCTGTACTGAAATGGTTAGTTTTGCGGAGCGGATTAAAGCCTGTTTTGCTGTTTGGTAATTGAATGGAAATTCTAAATCAGATTGCTCCATTAGAATTTTCATTGGTGTAAGTACCGATGAGATATTAAGTACCGTCCTACGGTCAACATTGCCATATTCCCTTGTTAGTTCATCCATGACCTCTGAACTAACGCCTGGTTCCTCTTTTGAGTAATGTTCTTCAACCAAATACCGAAAATCAAATACGGAGCAAGTAATGTTGGTAAACTGTAAACTTTCTTCGGCTGCTTTAAATGATTTTAAATCGGAATAGTTCCCTCGATTGGTATCATCAAATTCGCCCAATAAACTACGGCTACATAAAGCAGGGTCTTGTGTAGGCAAATCCTGACCGCTAATTATACCCGAACCCCTTGGCTTTGCAATGCGTGTTTCGTTACCACCTGATTTTACACCTGTCAATTTACCGTTTCGGTCGGCAATACCTTTTAACGCCTCTATGGTATTCTTGTGAATGCTATTCTTGTACTCATTACCCCAAAACGGATGGTTGGTCGTAGAATCCATACTACGCTGCATACCTGTACTTGTACTTCCAGATGCAAGGTTTATACCGTCTTCCATTGGTGGCTTACCAAACATATACATGATGCTTCGGGCTGCGGTACTCTTACCTGATTGTCGTTTCCCAAACAGGAACAGCAAAGGGAAGTACCCGAAATTGGCTTTGTAAATAAGGTCACTAAAAACGGTGGCGATATAATAAGCAATCAACAATTCAGCATTGCCGGGATAAACACTACTCATTGAAGTTGCCCATTCTCCGAAGTTCCAATTGCTGCCCTTTATCGGCTTCACATATTTTGAGTTTTCTTTGAATGGATTACCACCATCGGAACTACCAATTTTAAGAGCTTTGCCATAGGGCAGATAGAAGAAATGCAACAAATGAACCTGGCCCTGTTTGATATTCTCCTTTAGCTTATCTTTTCCATACTTGCCGATAAATTCTGCTGTGGTATTGAGTACATGAAAAGTATCGTTAATTCGTATCTGACTTTCTGGAGGAATGTTTTCAAATTCATCCATGTTGTTTATTTGTGTAGCGTGGGTAGTGATTCCGTATTCATCAATTGGATGAAAGTTTTTAGTGTAGTACAAACCATTTGCAAATACCCAAAAGCGGTTTTCCTCATTATAACCTACACGCTCCAACTCTTTGGCTTCGGGTATTCCAAGCAGTTTAACGTTTTTAATATTGTCGAGCTGGCTATCGTTCCCATACCAAAAGAATCCATGACGGCGATGTACCTGTTTCTTGAAAGATGCAGGGGTACAAAAATCATCGGATGAAATAATAGCCAGGCGTTTTCTTCCGTATTGGCTCATCAGGCGCAAGACGTATTTCAGGTCGGTTCTACCTTGTGGGTCTTTATGGAACACACAGAATAAGGCTTCAAAAGTAAAGTTGGATATTTGTTTTGGGTTCTTTCCTTCAACCGTCCAATAAGCTCCATCTTCTTCATAAAACTGATTGGTCAGAAGGTTCTCCTGTTGTTCTTTTTTCAGCTTGATAATATCGCTGATGTTTTCCTTTTTCTTGACCTTCTTTTCGGTTGGCTGGCTGTTTTCCTTTAAGGCATCCTGCCACGCTTTTTTTGGTTTAATCTGTTCTGAAACAAAGTCAAGGTAAACCTCCTGGTTCGTTTTGTCATAGCAGCAAATCAAAGCAGCCATACGTTTAATTACTTCCGATTTCTTTACAGGGTCATTTGCAAAGCGGTCAGCATATTCAGCCGTTTTGTAGATGATGTAATCTTCCTGTTGTTCATCGTACTGAAGAAACGTTTTGTTGTCGGCAAAAAGAGAATCGGGGTCTTGTTTTTCGGGAAGTACCAATACCGAAACATGAAATTGGTTTTTAATCAGAATCTCAGCATTTCGGCACATGGCATTTCGTCCGGCACTATCGCCATCGTAAATAAGAGTAGCCTTGTTGGTATATTTTTTCAGGAGCTTTGTCTGAGCATTGGTAAGTGCAGTTCCACATGTCGCAACTGTATTTACCACATCAATATCGTGCATCCGAAGTACATCGGAATAACCTTCTACTATATATGCTCTGTCATTGTTTTTAATGGCAAAGCGAGCCACATTTAAAGCATACAGCTCATTGCCTTTAATGTAGATACTGCTTTCAGGTGTATTTAGGTACTTAACTTTCGGATTTTCATTGAGGTCACGCCCGGCGAATGCAATAGTCTGACCTCGTGAATTGGAAACAGGAAATATCAATCGGTTTCTAAAAAAGTCATAAACGCCTTTGTCATTGCTTTTAAGTACGCCAATTTCTTCAAGTATCTCTGTTTTTAATCCTTTTTCTCTTGCATGGGCCAGTAGAGCATTGTCAATTGGAGCATAACCAATATTGAAGCTGCCGTTTTCAGGAACAGCAAGATTACGCTCCGTGATGTACTGTTGGGCATCTTTATGACTAAGCTGTTCCTGAAAGAACTTCTCAATAATACTACAAGCGATTTTCAGGCTTTCTTCATGTTTGAATTTGGCTTCATCCCAATTGGTACTTTTCTTCCATTCAAAATTGAGGTTCAAAAGCTTTGCACCAATTTCAACAGCTTCTTTAAACTCAACATTTTCATGCTCCTTTATAAACTCTATGGCATTACCGCCTTTATCACAACCAAAGCATTTGAAGATGCCTTTTGCCGGGTTTACACTGAATGAAGGTGTTTTTTCATTGTGAAACGGACAACAAGCTTTGTAATTAATCCCTGCTTTCTTTAGTGTGACAAAATTGGAGACTACCTCGTAAACTTCATCATTGATTTGCTCTATGACCCTTTTTGCATCCATCGACTACCAATCTTTACCTGTCAATAATTCACGGTTGCTGCTGTCAAGGCTCATAAAGAACTCATACACGTTACCCCTGAAATCATAAAACTTATCTAACAAGTGGTAGCCCATGTCTGAACCCCAAATTTTGTAAAAGAGGGCATTTAGCTCTAACTGTGAATCCTCAATCATTTTCTGAATTTTATTGCCATCAAACGGAATGTTGGAGTAGCCGTTTTTTTCATAGAAACTCTTTATGCGGTTGTCGAAATAAAATAACTTCGATACCGTATTAGGTGCTAATGCTATCATGTGTTTTAGTTTGGAAAGTCTATTGATAATTGTCGTTTATTCATTTGCCATTCTTCAAAAGTCATCTCCTTGACTTTATTCAAAGCTTTTCGGGCTTCATCAAGCAGCTTTTTAGTATTACCAAAGTCGTTACGGATACGCTCCACTTCTTCCATCTGTTTTTCAAGGGCAAGTTGCTTTTTCTCTAAAAACTCACTCTGGTCCGTAAAGTGATTGAACAGCGATGTGTAGCACTCCTGCTTGTATCTTACTACATTTTCTTTGGCTTCTGCTTTAACGTTTTTGGGATTAATGGTAAACAACCAACCGAAAATATACATGTAGGGAATGCAGAACATATCGTATTGTTTTCCATCTGCTCCAACTGAGGGCTTCAAGCCCCCAACTGAACCTAAAATTTCATCACTTTTTATTTTATCAACCTGACGTTTGTGGTCGATACCTAACGCTTCGCAAATAGGCTTTATGGGAACTTGTTTTTCTGCACCATCAATAAGTACAATACTTACATCATTAATTTTTGCTACTGTTTTTGTTTGCATAATCGTTCTTTAATTTGAAACTTAAATAATGGCAGAGCTACCCTTGAACAACCCTGCCGAAACCGTGCTAATTGTCAAGGGCGGTTATTATTTGCTTTATCTCTTTATGGCTCATTGGATGAAAAATGGTTTCCAACTTTAAATCCATTGCAACGGTCAGCTCTATGCGTGACATAATGTTCTCCTTCCAATTGGGCAGAACATAAACCGCCTGGCTTTTCTTTAGAAGTTGAACACGATTGTCCAGCTTGTCAGTCCAACTCATTTTAGCAAAAGGCATTTCAATGGGATTAACAACTGCACATTTCAATGATTTTAGTTTGGCTTTTATTTTATCGGTATCAACCAAGCCTTTGGAACTGTTTTGGGGTATGTCACCACCGCATATATAAATAGTTGGCATTCTCTACTTCTTTACTATGTTCACATGATTGCATAATTGGCTCTCCGGAAGAACTTGAGTGTGTGATTTTTTCTTCAACAAAAGTTTAAAGAACGAGAACCTGATTTCCTGTTTTTTACCTTGAGCCTTTCTTTCCTTCTTTTCCTTCATTGGAGTTATAGATTATTAGAACTGCATATAACCAATTACACATTGCTCTTTATTTCCTCCAAGGAAGAATGACGACCAGATTTAATCCAATCCATTACTTCATCTAATTTGAACAGTAATATCTTACCTCCCGGTTTATAGAAAGGAATCTGTTTATTATACACCCTGCCATAAATGGTTTTAACACTTTCACCTAATAGCATGGCTAATTCGGCAGCATTAACATAGTCAAAGCCTGTTCCGGCTTTGTGTTGTACTTTTATTAGTTCTGAAACCTTTTTGTTTAGCTGTTCAAGATTCTTTAAAGTTTCAGCTTTGAAGTCGATTTGCTCCTCTATTTGTTCTTCTATTTGCTCATCCATTTTCTTGCTGTTTTTTAATTCAAATTTTCGATAGCAAGTATAGGATAGGTGCATAGCAATTTCCAACGTCGGACTATCCGACATTTTTCAAATAATTTTCACACCGCACATATTCAGAATCTTACAAAGTCACTTCGTAGCCTTATCGGACACTTTTTGCTGTTTTTGTCGGATACTTTTTTAACTCAAATGGCAATAAAAAGCAATAAATGGCAATCGGTATTTTTGCAAATTATCGGGTTACAATTTCAATGATTACTTTTTCGATGTCACCTGTTGGCAAATTACGTTCCTGAAAATGCAACTTGATGACTTCAAGGTCAACCAAAAGATTCTTATCATTTTTAACGTATGGAGCTTTATCTATGAGCCGATAGAAATATGGATTTTTGTAATTGTCCACGTCAATACCGTTTACCACACATAAAAATCGGGCAAGAGCTGAGTTTCCAACATCAATGCGATGTTTTAAACCCAAAAGCCGAAAAAGAAAGTATGCCCAAAGCACCTGTTGGGCACTTGATAGCTTTAGGATTGCTTCATGGGTTCTTGGCTTAATTTGTTGGAGGTTAGGAAAAGCTTCAATGTTTCCATTCGATTTGAAATACTTGAGAAACTGAAGTTTCCCAAAATAGTCACAGAAGAAATTATAATAGTCCTGGGGATTTGTTGACGAAAGGTCAACGATGGGTGAGTAGTAATAAATCTCTAATGCCTTTAAATGAAAGGTCTTTTGCCTGAAACTTATTACATCTTGAAATTTGACTTGTTTTTTGCCAGGTATAAGCCATTGGAGTAATGCTTTTGGCTTAATTTGAATTTTACCGACCTGTAAATAACAAAGTTCTCCTTCGTTATTATATACTTCAAGTCTTTTGAGGTGAGTATTTGTAGGTAAGAATAAAAATGAGAAATATCGTTCCTTTATAGTTACATACCTTTGGGTGTGCTGCAAACGTTGCCTTATAATAAAGGCTTTTTCAATTATGCTATTTATATCTTCCGATTGTACGAGAAAATCATAATCAAAGAGCTTCATTAACTCAATATGGAATGGGGCTGTAGGTAAATGGGTTAATTTCTCTACAAGGTTATCCATTTTGGATTCCCATACTGTCGATTCTTTCGCCTTCCTGTAGCCTTGCAGTAAATTCTCAAATACAGCAAGGCAATCCTTTTCAAAGTTCTCCGCAACAATTTTCTGTTCTATCATCATAAGCTTCTTTTAAAATGTTAAAAAATAATGGCTTATGATTATTCCCATGCTCAACCGAAAGCTATATCACTTTACTATCTCATAATTCTTATCTGTCTGAATAAGGTTATTTCTGTCATCTTCGTTGTACCAATGAGTTTAACCATAAGCAAAAATTTTGTGGTAAATAATTTTCATTGGCTGCAAAACTAATTTAATAGCAGAAAAAACCGGATTGAATACTATTGAAATAAAATAGGAACGCAAAAAAGGCTAAATTGAAAAAAAATCAAAAAAAATTAATTTCTTTTTGCTCCCTTATTTTGCATTGAAAAGTATGGTAGATTGTATGATAGGCGATTTTTAAACCCAGCTTCAAAACCTCTGTATGTGACTGTATATATGTTTATTATGAATTATTTATTTTTCGTTCGGATATACTGTATATACATTGTTATGGGGTGGGCTTTATTCAGACATGTTTTTATTAAATGACACATGCATTTTCTTACTACGACTTTTCATCCTTACGATATTGTCCTTTTTATCCAATATATCATCAAGGTTTATTATGAATGTGTCTTGAAACTCTACAGTTTTATACCCAAGATTAATCTTTTTCCCGTGTAACTCTAGCAACTCTTCAATCTTATGATGAGCAACAACAGGAGAGCTAACTTCATTCACCTTTTTAAATTGCTGTGCAATCTCATCAGAGTAATTTTCTATTAATGTCATTGTAAGTTCATCATCCCAATCTAAAATCAAATATTCATTTTCGAGAACAGATATTATATAATTAACAGTTCTAATTGCTGAATCATTTATGTCATTTATATGAATGTTTGAAAATCTAACACCATAAGAATTTTCAATCTTTTTGAGATTGGTAAAATAATTAAGAAAGAAATTAGACTATTCTAAAAGCTGAATTGATTTTGGAAATGCTTTTGTAATCGATTCGCCTGATTCAGAAAAAACAGTAAACTCCTTCCCCTCTGAAAGATTTTTTAAAAAAGTAAACAATTCAATTTCACTTTTAACGTTTTTGCAAATCTCTTTATGCTTATAATTAAGATTCACTTTGATTTCAGGCATTGTTTCTAAATTCACATTAACAATTACCTCTGCATTATCAAGTTCCAGGTGAATCTCTATTAAAGAAGGTGAACCGTAAAGTTTAATTGGAATGTCAGAAAATTCGAAATTATCGTCAAACCTTACATCAATCTTAGATTCTAATTTTGGATTACTTTTAAACTCTAATTTCAATACACCTTCAGAGTTAGGAAATTTAACACCTCCATACCAAAAATCAGCATTTAAGAGTTTGTCTTCTGGAATTTCAAATGTCCCAAATTTTCTACCTTGTGCAAAATCATTAAGTTCTGTAATAAAATCCTTTTCATTCTTGCAAGTAAAATTCGCAGTACCATGAATTTCTTCTTTAGTTCCTTTCAATGATGTTACCTTATAACTATTACTATCTGCTTTTAAATCTGGTAATAAGTCAATATTTGCTAAAAAATGACGAAATGTATCAGCAGAAGTCTTTCCACTTTCGATATCTGAAATAATATGTTCTTTTAAATGTAAAAGTAACTCAGATATTAAAACCTCAGCTGTCGAATCTATATAATGAATACCTTTCTTTACAAGATTATTTACTTTGTGCTGAGGGAGATTTGGCGCAACTAAAAAACATTCTTTTCGATTCTCTCCTAATGCTTCTGTAATCCTATCAAATATGACTGAAACATTTGGGTCTTCAAGATTATAGCCCAAAAATAACACAGCGTTAGTTGCTAACCTTTCGCGTATTACAGACCAAAATGTACTATTATCTTCGTTGTCCTTGAAAAAATTATTATAATCTGATTTTGTTATAATTATACTTTCAGGCTCATTTAAATCTCCATGGACTTTAAATATTTGTGTCTTCTTATTATTAATATAAGGTATATGTGTTGTTTTATATATTTTTTGAGCCCCAGGACCATATGAATCTTCAAATAAAGAATCATAATTGGTTGTAATTACAGTTCTAAAATGAGGTATTATTGCTAATCTTTCATGAGTTTCCTTGGAATCAGCTTTTTTTAAAAAAGTTTCATTTAATATTTGTAATAGACTATTTTTATTGCTCCCTTTTAATCTATAAAACTCTTCTGCTAGGTCGGGTAGTGGAATATTAGTATCAATACTTTCTTTTTCTTTAAGTGTAAGATTTTCAACAAGAATTTCAGCTAACCTTTTTCCAGAAGGGTAACCTGCATACAAAGAGACACCAGCACCTGCTCAGATTATCACTTCTTCTCTTCTTACTAATTCAAATAAATTCTCTTTATACATTGCTGTTTATTTTATGTAGATGGTGTTTTCATGCCTTGCCCATAACGTTCCGGCTATGAAGCGTAAGGGGAGTTCGAAGCAGAAACCTTTCGAACCTCACGGAGCTAAA
This sequence comes from Carboxylicivirga sp., assembly GCA_025210475.1. Taxonomy (GTDB): domain Bacteria; phylum Bacteroidota; class Bacteroidia; order Bacteroidales; family Marinilabiliaceae; genus Carboxylicivirga. Next base: position 53,916 of record JAOARW010000005.1, read on the forward strand.
GCGTTGTATTTGTTTATATCTTTTTCTTTTTTTAAAACCAAATCAGCGATTTGGCGTTGGTCGGTCTTGTGCGAACTACCCAAATTTCTCTAATCCCCTTATGCTTTATAAGCCATTGTTAGCTACTGCTCTTTATTTTTTTTCTTCGCCCATAAGTTACTGACTGCATACCCTATTCTAAATTTCAAAGTCCTATAACTCCCACTAGATGAGAAATGTGTATCCAATTCATCAACTTTATAATTCGCAAAATCACTTTGATTAATATGTTCTGTATAAAGTAAAGCAAACTTCCAAGATTTTAATACTAATTCCAGAGAAAGTCCTCCTTCAAATAATATAGCATGATTGGGAAAATCTTTTTTGATTTCTACGTCTAAATTGTCAGGTGTTTTAGATATTCCAATTTTAGAATATTGTTTATTCATATAGTCTAAGCCAATGTGAGGTGATAAAAAAATCCTATTCTTAAATAAGTGAATTCTTGAACGCAATCTTAAAGGAATTTGAATATACTGAGCATAAGACATTAGATTAAATGTATCCGCCGCAAAATGATATGAATCAAATCCATAATATTTATCGTTAATTCCTATTTCAAGTGAGAAGTAATTATTTAATTCTTGTTCTATGTACGCTCCTACAATTGAGTGGGTTGATTTTTGAAAATCTACATTCTTAAAGCTTGAATTCCAACTCTGTTGATTAACCCCAACTCCAACTTCATAAGTTATCCATGTTCTATTTTGAGCAGTGCAAATTCCAGAGAAAACTGAAATATATAAAAATAATAGAATTATGTACTTAAATTTCCTTGTCATGTTTAGCGGTCTTTGTTGAGTTGTAGCTAACGGTTCGGCTATGAAGCGTAAGGCGAATTTACTCTACTAATTTTTCAAGTTGCACGAAGCCAAAGCGCATATTTTGTTTTAAATTTCTTTATCAAAGCCAAATCTGCGATTTGGCGCTGCTTGCCCAAGCTACAATACTTCCCAAACCAGCTACACGCCTTATGCACTATTCGGTTTGTTAGCTGCTGCCATTTATGTTCTCTTTGCCAATTTTAATTCCTTTTCTATCCATTCACGTGCTATGTAAATTGGTCTAAATAAGAAGAAGTATGTTACTGGTATTGAAATCATGAGAAAAATACAAAGTCCAACTAGTCTGTCTACGAAATCAAGCGTTCTCAGGACGCCATTAATAGTTGCGTGGTCAATATTAAATACAAGTATTGGCATAATAATCCATAAAAGACCAAATAAAATTGAACCATTTGTAGATGGCAAAATCAATGTATCAATTATTTCATTATTAGTCCCAAGTTTACCTTTAATCTGAGGATAAAATGGTTCATATTGATAGTATCTACGTTTTTGGATTTGAAACATTTGCTTTGAATAGGACGTGAAATATTTTCTGACATTAAGCATACCGATTCGTTCTTGAGCCTTATTAACTATCCATGATTGTAGCCACTCTTGGTTAAATGAAAATTGATATCGATTTTTTAATATTATCATATTTGATTGCTCAGGGTGCGTATTTTGGTTGCAGCTAACGGTTGGCCGCATGGCGCTGAAGCAGATTTGCGTTGAGATTGTCCGTCCGAGAGGACGAGACTATCGAAGCGGGAATCTGCACAACCAAAGCCCTGCTAACCCTGCTATGCGCTATAGCGGCGTGTTGGGGGC
>JAOARW010000037.1 GCA_025210475.1 Carboxylicivirga sp.
TACGGTCTAACTTTGATATAATCTGAGAGAATAAGTTTATCTTTAACATGTGAGAAGACATTTTTTGTTGTGCAACTCAAAGATAATTTGAGATACTTAAAATTCTTCTCACATTGTTAATCGTTTAGGACGCTATTGATTGACTATCTAAAAATAACTTTGTAATATTTCACAATTCAATTTGGGGAGTGTTTTTTTTTACTAATTTTGCCAAAATTTTTAAAATCCATAAATAAAGGTTCCATGTCATTTCTTGAGGATAAAATTGTATCAGAGGGTTTAACATTTGATGATGTTTTGCTTATTCCTGCCTATTCGCAGGTGTTGCCACGCGACGTTAAATTAAATGGTCGTTTCTCTAAAAACATTGTACTTAATACGCCAATTGTTTCAGCTGCTATGGATACTGTAACAGAAGCGCGTTTGGCCATCGCCATTGCGCGTGAAGGGGGTATTGGTGTGATTCATAAAAACATGTCGATTCGTGATCAGGCTAAACAAGTGGAAACTGTTAAGCGTGCAGAGAATGGTATGATTTACGATCCGGTTACGATCCTAAAAGGAAGTACTGTAGGGCAGGCGCTTGATTTGATGAAGGAATACAAAATTGGTGGTATTCCGGTTGTTGATCAGTATGGTTACCTGGTAGGTATTGTTACCAACCGCGATTTGCGTTTCGAGCCTAATATGGATCGTTCCATCGATGAGGTGATGACCACTGAAAATTTGGTTACCACTAACCAAACAACCGACCTGGAGAAGGCAGCTGCCATTCTTCAGCAATATAAAATTGAAAAGTTACCTGTGGTTGATGCTAACAATAAGTTAGTAGGCCTGGTAACTTATAAAGATATTACCAAAGCAAAGGATAAACCTTTTGCTTGTAAAGATGAGAAAGGTCGTTTACGCGTAGCGGCAGGTGTTGGTATTACTGCTGATACATTCGATCGTATTGAAGCATTGGTAGAGGCTAATGTGGATGCCATTGTAATTGATACGGCTCACGGTCATAGTGTTGGTGTTTTAGAAACATTAAAAAAGGCCAAAGAGAAATACCCGAACCTTGAAGTTGTTGTAGGTAATATTGCTACATCCAAAGCAGCACTTGATTTGGTTAAAGCCGGAGCCGATGGTGTTAAAGTGGGTATCGGTCCTGGTTCAATTTGTACAACGCGTGTGATTGCCGGTGTTGGTGTGCCTCAGTTGTCAGCTATCTACGATGTGTCAAAAGCTTTGGAAGGAACGGGTGTACCTGTAATCGCCGATGGCGGTATCCGTTACTCAGGTGATATTGTAAAAGCTTTGGCATCGGGTGCCCATGCTGTAATGTTGGGTGGTTTATTCGCTGGTGTTGATGAGTCTCCGGGTGATACCATTATCTACAACGGTCGTAAGTTTAAGGCCTACCGTGGTATGGGATCGGTTGAAGCCATGCAGCAAGGATCGAAAGATCGTTACTTCCAGGATGTGGAAGATGATATTAAGAAATTGGTTCCGGAAGGAATTTCGGCGCGTGTACCATATAAAGGTACCTTGTACGAAGTAATCTATCAATTGATTGGTGGATTAAGAGCTGGAATGGGTTATTGTGGTGCTGCAAATATTGATGAGTTGCATAATGCCCAATTCACAAAAATATCAAATGCTGGTATGAACGAAAGTCACCCACATGATGTAACCATTACTCGTGAAGCGCCTAATTATTCAAGATAATTAATTAAAGAGAAATATAGTTGAGAGGTTGTCCGTTGGGCAACCTCTTTTTTTTGCTTATCAATTGATGATTTCCGATTTTATTCAATAGAGATTCAGGTATTTATTTTATGTGATTAATCAAATTCTATACAATATATTATTCAAAAATCATTAGGTTTAAGCATTGCTAACCAATAATCCATCTAACCTATGATTAAAACTGTCCAATTATTCTTATTCTTCTGTATTCTATTTGGGGGAACAAACAGCGCACTTTCACAAAACACTGACCGTATTGATTCGGCTTTTATAAAGCTGGAGAAGTTACCTCCTATGGAAAAGCTGTATTTACATACCGATAAAACCACTTACGTTGCAGGTGGTACAATTTGGCTAAAAGCCTATTTAGTATCAGTCACAGGTCATTTGCCATTGGTGGGGAGTCAATTTGTTTATGTAGAATTATATGATAATACAGCAACATTAATAAAGCGCATCAAGATAAAGAACTCGAACGATGTCTTCGCTGGCCAAATCAATCTTCCTCAAAAACTTCAGGAAGGAAATTATTGCCTTAAAGCCTATACTACCTGGATGCTTAATCAGGGAGATGATTTTTTGTTTCGGAAAATGATTAGGATACAAAACATTAAATCACCCAATTACACAACTTCGATACATTTTGACAGAAAGCCTGACAAACAGCATGCAACAGTGATTTTTAAGGATAAGAATGGCGAGCCTGCAGCCCGTAAGCGAATTCAATGTACTTTACCTTTAGGGGATAATCAGTCAAAGATTTTTTACAGAAACACCGGATTAGATGGCAGTATTAATTTTTCGCTTGATGTTGATTCCAATATGACGAACCAACACATAGATGTGTTGGTAATGGAAGATGAACATCAATTTCGAAAGCGCTTCGATCAACCATTACATAATGAGGCTTTTGACCTGCAATTCTTTCCTGAGGGTGGTAATTTAATTCACGGACAGGCTGCCAAAGTTGCCTTTAAAGCGATTGGTACAGATGGACTTCACCGCAAGGTGGCTGGTTGCATATTAAATGAAAAAAATGATACAATACAACGTTTTAACTCCGCTCATAAAGGTATGGGTACCTTTTTACTTGTCCCGGATTCACTCACACAATACAAAGCCATTGCCTGGTTGGAAAATGGTCAAAAGCAAATTTTTCATTTTCCTGAGGTATTGAATGCCGGAGTAAGTTTAACGGTCGCTCAGTTATCAAAGCAGCTTAAGGTTGCCATCAAGGCATCGGGAAGTGATTTGCCCCATCCTTATTATCTTATAGCTCATTCGGGTGAGAAAATCATTCTTAAACAGCAGGTTGATCGTTTATTGTATAGTATCGATAAAAATCTTCTGCCCGAAGGTATTATTAATTTTGTTTTGATTGATGGTTTTAGCCGAGCGGTTTCTTCAAGGCTTGTTTTTATACATAAATCAGATGCGGTAGAGCTTGAAGCAAAAACACATAAAGAAGACTATTCAAAGAGAGAAGAGGTGGTTATTGATCTTAATATGGGTTCAGCCGCTTGGGGTACACATTTGTCAATATCTGTAACAGATAACGAAGTTGTTAACGCCGATTCCTTGGCTAATAACATTAAAAGTTGTCTGTTGCTTACCTCCGATTTGAAAGGTTATGTTGAAGATCCGAACTACTATTTTCTTAACAGGAATAATGATACAAAGCTTCATCTGGATAATTTAATGCTTACGCAGGGCTGGCGGCGTTTTGATATTAATTCAATAATGAAGAATCCAATACGCCCCAAATACTATTTAGAAATGGGGCAAACTATTTCTGGTAAATTTACCCGGGGCTTAATCCGAAAATCCAATGATACACCCATCACTGCAATTTCGATTGATCCGCCTTTATTTGCCACAACAGTTTCTGATGAAAAAGGTAACTTTTTATTTAACGGCTTGAATTTTAAGGATAGCACAGTTTTTACCATTCAATCTCAAAAGTATACTGCCATCCGACGAGAGCCAGCTGGTATTATCGAGGTTGAGCAAGATTCTTTTCCTGCTTTTGGTAAAGCTTTACCCGTTAAACCCTTGTTTGGCATAACTAAGAGCACAGATATGACTAAAGAAAGGTTGATGTTTGATGGAGGCATGCGGCATATTCTGATGGATGAATTTGTAGTGACTGCGCATGATAAAAGTGCAAACTACCAGGTTAAATACGGACTGTCGGCCGATGTGATGGATGAAGAAGATATAAAGAAGAAATTTCCAATATCGATAACAGCGGATAAATTGATTAAAACCTTGCCTGGAGCCTTGGTGAAGCGAGATGATGTTTATTTTAGAGGAAATTCGATTCCTGCCGAAATAATCCTGGATGGCATGATGGTGGATCTGGCAAGCATATCTGATATTAACTCCGAAGACCTGGAATCGATTGTTAAAATTGTTGATGCTTCGGCCGCCTTATATAGTTTGAATGGTGGTGCGGGTGGTGTTATTCTGATTAAAATGAAGGAGGGAGGTGGCTTTAAGCGCCATGTGCCGGGAATAGTTCGAGTGAGTCCTTTAGGTTATCAGGATAAAATGAATTTTTATGTACCTAAGTATGAGGTTGATTCCATTAGAAAAGCACACAACTACGATTTGAGATCAACGATATACTGGAATCCAGAAGTACGGATTGATTCAACGGGTCATACACAGGTAAAATTCTATTCGGCTGATCCGGAAACTAATTATACTTATATCATTGAAGGCATAACAAAGGATGGGGACATTTGTCGGACCATGGGCACCATTTATCGGAAAGAAGAATAGGAGATTATTAATGGATTTATCAAAAGAGGCTTGCGGTATTCCGTGAGCCTCTTTTCATTAGAGGATAAAGTAATTGATTATTAATATGCAGATATATAGGTTTTAAGGTGGGGATTTTGATTTTGAAACTATGGAATGTAGTTTTGTAACTAAAAAATATAGTTGCGAAACTATAATTTATAGTTATATTTGTTTTGACATTAGTAAAGTCATTATTTATTATGAAGAAACTAACTCAAAAAGAAGAAGAAATATTGAATTATTTCTGGGAGAAGGGACCCATGTTTGTTAAGGAATTAAAGGAAATGTATGAGGATAAAAAACTTCATTACAACACTTTGTCAACGATGGTGAGAGGGCTGGAGGAAAAAGGTTTTATTGGTCATGAAAAATTCGGAAACACCTACCGCTATTTTGCTGCGATTAGTAAAGAGGATTATAGCAAAAAAACATTAGGAAATGTGGTCAGGAAATATTTCAACAATTCCTATAAATCTGTAGTATCGCTTTTGGTACAAGAGGAAAACCTGTCGCTTGAGGATTTAAAAAAGCTGATTAATAAGATTGAAAATCAACAAAATCCTGACGAATGACTCCTTTCCTAATCTGGCTCACTAAATCAACCTTTTGTATTTCCGTTCTTTACCTGGTGTTTAAGCTAACAATCAGCCGGGATAATGCACCCGGAAGAAATCGATTGGCACTTCTTTCGATTGTTTTGTTATCGCTTATTCTTCCATTTGTCAATGTGCCAATCTTTAGGGCGGTAGAAGTTGTTCCGCCAATTCATTATTTCAATGATTATTCAAAAGTAACACTCGGTGAATCGGCAATATATCCAACAGATGCTAGTATGGAATCGCCGGTTGAAGTATCCAATCCGGTGAACTATTGGATTGTTTTCTACCTCTCAATCGTTTCATTGATTGCCTTTCATGTCCTCTTTTCACTGGGACAATTATGGCGAATAATTCGTTCAGCAAGTCATCATAATGCCAAAGGAAAGTCGGTTATGATCGTTGATAAGCGAATTCAGCCATTCTCATTTTTTAGTCATATCATCATGTCTTCCAATGATTTTAAGAACAATAAAGACATGATCATCAGGCACGAATATGCGCATGTCAAATATTGCCATTGGATTGATCTATTGTTGCTTAAATTTATTTGCATACTGCATTGGTTTAACCCAATGGTTTGGTTGATGCTTCGGGAAATAAAACTGGTGCACGAATTTCAGGCCGATCAATTTGTCTTAGGAAGTGGCGTTGATGCAAAAAGATATCAACTTCTGATTCTTGAGAAGGCGGTAGGAGAGAGACAGTTTGCTATGGCTAATCATTTTTCACAGAAACCTATCTTAAAACGAATAAATATGATGAACAAGAAAAGTATTCAAAAATGGAAAAGCTTAAAAATACTGGTGTTTGTACCTGTTGTGGTACTTATCCTTCAGGCCTTTTCCTCGCCCGAAAATGTAATTAGTTCGGCCTTAGATAAGCTTAGTACGATTGTTTCGACCGAAGAAAACTACGATGTGGTTATGTATGATGATCAGCTAAAGGTTTTTAATCAGCTGTGTGATCTGGAATCTTTAGAAAGTAAGATTATTAATCATCCCAAGTTTAAAGACAATGAAGACGTTGAGACAATCAAAGTGCTGGCCTTTAACGATGTGTCATGGGAGCGAGTAGCTGAAGTTCAAAACATGCTCTATAAAATACCTTACAAAATGATATCCACGACCATCGTTGAAAATAAAGATATTCCCGAACCTGATATGGTGAACCGCATTTTGTTGCAAAGCAATGGTTTAGTGCGTTTGAATGGCGAAGAATATTCTTTGCCGGAATTTAAGAAGCAATTAAACCATTTAGGAGTTCAGGCTAAGTCGGGAAAAAACAGAAAGAGTTCCAATGTGGTATTTGATGTTGAGGAAGGGATCGGTAATATGGAAGTATCAACCATTAAAAACTTGGTTCGATCGTTTGGTCTAAAGCAGGTAGGGCCGTCAGTTCAGCAACGATGGACACAAAGAAGCATGCGAGCAAATATCATATTGGGAGGAGATGTAAAATGGTGTTGCCTGGAGCAGGATGATTCATCTGGACAGAAAAAATGGACCTATAAAGGAGAAACGATCTTTACAGTTGGTTGGACGGGTAAATTATGTGATTTGGAACTTCTTCAGCAGTACGCCATTAAGTTTGTAGAGAAAGATGATTGTCGTAGTGCTGTAATTAATCCCGGAGAAGGAAGTGATTTAGCAGTAATTACAGACGTAAAGAATATACTAAAAGAAGCAGGATTTAAGGATATTGAAGTGTCGGAATAAACACAGATTAATTCATTCCTGAATCAACCTTATAACCCTAACATATTAACCCCCAACCTAATGAACAGATATTGTATTTTAATGGTGTTGGTTTGCATAACCAGCTTAACCGTCGCACAAAAAAGTAAAGTTTATCGTGCCGAAAATTTCCTGGAATCAGGTGATCTGATTAAAGCCATCGAGTGTATTAACCTGGCCATTGATTCGACCAATGAGAAGTCACAAAAGTCACTCATTTGGCCGCAAACATGGATTGTTAAAGGCGACATATTTTTTGCCATTTATCAGTCCGATAATGAGGAGTATGCCTCTTTGAGCAAAGATCCATTGACTGTGTCACTTACTGATTATTTAAAAGCTTTGGAATTAAATCCTAAATCGGATGCAAAGAATAAGATCAGGAACAAGTTTGCGCTGTTGGAGCTTGAGTTGCAAAATGTCGCCATTGAGGCATATAATAGTGAGGATTATAATCATGCATTAATGCGTTTTGAACAGGCTTTGGCTTTGAAAGATTTACCTGAATTCAAAGTTGATATCGATGGAATTGATACCGCATTGGTTTATAATTGCGGATTAGCTGCCTTAAAAGCTGAACAACTGGATAAAGCTATTGAGAACTTAAATATTGCGGCCAATGTTGGCTATGGTGAGGCATCAACAATTGTGATGGTGGCATCGGCTTATCAAAGCCAAAAGGATACCATGGCTGCGATAAACACTTTGGAAGAAGGACTTGTTAAATATCCCGGTAACGAGACGATCATGACTTCCCTGATTCAAATTTTTATGGATGCTGACAAGAAAGAGAGTGCATTAAAGTGTTTGGATAAGCTGATAATCAGTCATCCGGCCGATGCTAAATATGGTATTTTAAAGGCGGATTTGCATAATCAAATGAAGGATACAGAAACAGCAATCAAACAATACCAGGCAGTTTTAAAGTTAGAACCCGAGAATCAGCTGGCACTTTATAATTTAAGTGTGATTTATTACAATAAAGGTGTTGAACACCTAAAGTTAACAGATAATGTATCGGTTAATGATAAAGGACGGTATGAGCAAATTGTAAAACAATCGGAAGAAATATGGAAAAAGGCATTGCCTTATATGGAAAAGTGCCACCAACTTAATGCTGCTGATGCCAATGTGCTTGAGTTATTGAAAAACCTGTATTACCGACTCAATTTAATGGAAAAATATCAAGCCATTTAGTGTTTCACAAAAGTCGCTTAGTTTGTGTAAAGCATAACTTGTCAATTAGTTAATCTCTTGCTTGGTTTGCCAGGCATGCTTTAAAATAAACTTTTCGAAAGAACAATTTCTTAAAACCAAATCGATCATATATTCTTAAAAAGCTAAGGCCGAATCATGACCTTAGCTTTTTTTAATTTTTCATTGTTGAGCTTAATATTTTTCTTTCACTAAATAGGCTCGTCGTGTCATGTCAATGTTCTGAAGAATTTTTAACTTCAGGTGATCCGGGTAATTCGGATTGTTTTTCAGGAAATTATCGGCCAGCTCATAAGCTTCTTTTGATGCATGTCCGCTAAAGCTATTTCCAAGCCAGCCAATCGGGAAGAAAATATCTCCGGTTAATTGGATCTCTTCCAGCAACTCCAAAGTATTGGGCAGGTAATGTATCGAATGATTTGTGCGCAGTGGATGATGAAGGTTAGCCAAAGCATTTTGAACCCATCCTTCTTTGCTGCGGTTTTCTACTTTTGCTAATGTGATGAAAAAAGCATCCCGATCTGCCGCATTGGTCGATAAAGAAGGTAATAGGAATTCTAGCTTTTCTTTGTTGTGCTTGCTTTTCAATTGATTCATCACAAACGACTGCAGTTCTTTTGCTTTTGGATGATCTTTAATGCATAATTGCGTTAGCAGAGAAATCTTATCGTTGTCACTAAGCTGGATACCATCGACCGATTTAACCCCAACAACTATTTCGGCCAGCAAGTTATTCGCTTCTTCATTTAAGCAGATGTTGCTCCAGAGCCTGAATAATGTCTTTTTATTGGCGATATTATCATGTTGCTCCATGCTTAACCAAATTGCCTCTTCAAGTTGAGGTGCCCATTGTTTTCTTGAATCATCCTTCAGGAATTTCCAGTAGCATTGTCTGATTTGGGCAGATAATTGATTTAAGATGATGGGGTTGTTTTCTTTCTGGATGCCATCAAGCAGGTATTTAATGAACTTTTCGGGATCAATGCTGCCATCCAAAAAGTTTTCATACAGATTAATAATCAATCGCCCGCGTAATAATTCATCCTTTAAAGCATGCGTGTTTTCTATGAAGTATTTTATCTGAGCATCCGTCAGGCGAACCAGGCCATAGCCTTTATCATCAGCCAGAAACAAAGTATTCGGTATATCCATTTGTTCTTTCACTTCCATGCTGGCATCAAACATCTGGTACTGAAGTTTTGAGTCGTTTTGGACAATGTTAATCTCCTGTGGCCAATAGTTGCCTGGCGATGATAGATGTTCGTATTCGGGCTGTTGACGCAAATCCCAAACTCCTTGATTGTTTTGCGATGGTTCGAAATATATAAGGGGTCGGCCGGGTTCAAAAACCCAGGCATGACTCCATACTTTCAGATCAGTTTCGGTGTAAGCATCGATGTAGCTAATCAGGTCGTTCCACGAAGCATTGCCAAAGGCGTTCTTGGAGATGTAATCGCGAATTCCTTTCTGAAGATTTTCTTCGCCGGCAATGGTTTCCAGTTGCTTCATAACAATGGGCGATTTATGGTAAATTATACCACCATAAAGAGTGCCGGCGTTTTGCAGGTTTTTAAGTTTCTGCCCCACAGGATTAGCACCAATGGTGCGATCTACAGAATAAGCGGCCGGAAAGTGAGCCATCATAAAGCGCAGTTGATGATTCATTTCAGGAAACCAGGGTTCTGTAATTTTATCCGCCATAAAATTGGCAAATACTTCTTTCAGCCATACTTCATCAAACCAAGGCATTGTTACCAAATCGCCAAACCACATGTGAGCTGTTTCGTGAGCAATCAGATTGGCACGGCCCAACTCTTCATTACGCGTTGGATTTTCGTCCAAAAATATTTTCTCTGAACGATAATAGGTAGCACCCGGATGTTCCATGCCGCCAAATTGAAAGGAAGGAATGGCTACCAGGTTGTAGGTGTCAAACGGATAATCATAATTGGTGAAGTCCTCAAGCCAGTCGAGCGATGCGGTGGTTTGTCGAAATACTTCAGCAATATTCCGTTGGTATTTAACACTGTCGTCAACCATGTGATAAAGTCCAATGGTTTTATCTTTCCATTTGATCGAATCGAATTGATATTTACCTGCTGTAAAAGCCCATAAATACGTGCTGATGGGTTGTGAAGGAGCAAACTCCAATACAGTGCGCTTCTCCATGTTTTGCTTAATGGTTGGTTGACCATTGGCAATACCCGACCAGGTCTGGGGTAGGTTCATCTCCACCGAAAACTTACCTTTAATATCTGGCTGATCAAAACAAGGGATGGCCGTACGAGCGCGATCCGGCACAAATAGGGCGTAAAAATAATCGGGGTTGCGATTAAGAGCTGCATCACCCAATCGATACTCCAGCTTAACGGTATTTGTACCTTTTTTAAGATGCGATCTGTCCAGCTTGATGTGTTCGTTTTCGATGATGGGATCAACAACTTTTACATCGTTTATCGCGAGCGAAAAGAGTTGCTCGTTATCAGCCTTAAAATCGAGATAAATCGTTTTCTTGGCATTAAGATCAAATTGTATGTTTGAGCTACCTTCAATGGGTTCATCAACGTCATCAGGTACTGCAATTGACAGGTGGTAATTAAGATTACTAATCAGTTTAGCACGCTGTTTTGCTAGCCGGTGACTGACGCCTGTTTCGGGTGCAGGCTTTTGGTAGATGTTACATCCAATCAATAAGCTAAGCGCAATAAGAAGGAGTGTATTTTTAATCATTGCTTAAGAATTTAGAACATCTAAAATAGTTAAACTGTTTATATCTGACCTAATTGCTGATTTTATTCATGTTTATGATTGTTCGAAAATTAATCAGAGCCTGACCAAATTATTCAGCATAAAAAATTAGCTTTACAAATATCAACACTTAACTTATAAACAGAGAAGTATGAAACATTTATTCACTTTAACTTTATTTACCTTTTTATTGGCTTCTTGCTCAGGAATTAAGACCACTTCGGATCACGATACATCGGTTGATTTCAATCAATTTAAAACCTACGAATTTTATGGATGGGATAAAAAAACAACAGATGATTTAAATGACTTTGACCGTAAACGTATTGAAGCTGCTTTTACCGAAGAATTTAAAAAACGAGGCATGGAAGAGGTTGAAAAGGGGAGTGGCGGCGATTTGATTGTTAGCTTATACCTGGTTAATGAGAAAAGAACACAACAAACAGCAACCACTACACACAGTCCGAATATTCATGTTTCGGTTGGTTTTGGTGGATATTATGGTTATGGGCCTGGCTGGGGTTACGGACCAGGTTGGGGTGGTTACAGTACAACCCACATTCGCGAAGTGGATTACAATGTTGGAACATTGATTTGCTCGGTTTTTGATGCCGGTAAAGAGCAATTAATATGGGAAAGTGCCGCTTCAAAAACAATTGATGAAAACCCGCGCTTACGAAAGAAAAGTATTCCTTATGTAGTGCGATCGATAATGAGGAAGTACCCGAAGAAATAATAGAATTAAAAAAAATAGAAAGACCGGTATCAGCTTGATATCGGTCTTTTCTTTTAAGAATTATATGTTTGTTTTGGCTTTAGAGTCTTGCTATTGGAGTTTAGTGTCCTACATCTTAATTTTCCCGTTATTAGAGGCAGGCAGTGTTTTTTTGCAGACTATTTTAAGTAAGCTGTAAATAGTTTTGTTACTCATAGCTCAGTTCTTTTTACTATTCCGCCTTACCCAGGTTAGGAATTGGATTGTTCATTAAAACCTTGCATACCACCTTAGTTCAACTCCTTTAAAATCCAGTACTTCGTAGCAAACACCGGCACTACAGGCTGGTCCTCCGCGTCTTTCGCCGGCAAATAGCTGTAAGGTGTGCTTGGTGTTAACCTTATAGCGCAAGGTTGAACTCAGCCAGATTTTATCTGTATCGGTGATGAAATTGTCGTTACTCCACTCGTTGAGTACACTCCAATAAAATTTCGATTTGTAATTGTACGTTACTCCGCCGGCAATATTTTGATTATCGTCGTTATCGCGTTTGAAGGTTTGGTATTCCAATTCAAATAAAACCCCGTGATTGGTTTTTACTTTTTGCTCCAGATTGAAACCGGTTGAAATACGATCTTTTTCACCTTTTAAAGGATCGTTGGCGTAATCGGCAAAAACCTTCAAGTCGGCATTTTTAAAGGATGTGGATACTTCGGCAAACCATTCGCGAAACTTCAAAGTACTGCCAAAATCATTATTGGCGATGGTGTGATTAAGCGTAATTAATGTATTTTCTGAAGCATGGTAAAAGGCTTCAAATTGAAAACCCGATTCGTTTTCAGGCTGCAATACATGCGTGCTTCTGTTTAAAACCCGATACGAATGCTCTTTAACCAAGGCAGGCGGTTCGTTAATTCCCGATCCGATTACAAATCTTTCGTAGTCTTTCCACTCGGCACTAAAACCAAAGTCGCCCTTGGCAAAGTTTAATGAAGCGTACATGGCATGGCCATTATCATCGGTATTGATGGTACTGGCATAGGCGGCGTAATAGCTTAAGTAGGGAAGAATACGACCGCTGAGATTACCCAATGCATAATCGGTATTGGCAGCGCTGTTTTCGTGATGCATAAACGTAGCCCCAATGGTTTGCTTAAATAGCTTATATTCACCCGAGATGGCAGCAATCTGATCATCACGACGCACATCCATTTTTTCAGTCGGATTAATAACATTGTTCAGTGCCCAGCCATACGAAGCCTTTAAGCGAAATTTCTTATGGCGGTAACTGGCCGAAGCGCCTAGTAAGTCTCTATAAAAATACTGTTTGCTTCTAAAACTCAAATCTTCAATAACGGCGCCATGTATTTCATAAGATCGCAGTAATATTCCCCGACCTATTGTTTCGTTGAAATTACCAAGGTTAAACTCCCATCCTTTATTGCGGTAGTTTAATCCCAACCAACCGGGTTCTACATAATTTCGATCACCATAGGGCGAAATATAATATTGTGCACCAGCCTTTATCTTCAACTTGTTGTAGCGATAGTTGAGGTTTATTTTGTTGTAAAGTGCGTTAAAAGACGACTCATTGGCGCCGGGCAGTTGACCGTATTGGTACTCCATTAAACTGGTTCCGCTCAACTGAGCGTTAGCCGGTTCAATCACCAATAAGCTTAACAAAATGAGTGGAAGCAAATGTTTCATTGTATGTTTTTCTTTACATAGGCCTCAATTTCTTTTTCATTACCTGTTGACCAGCCTTCGTGTCGCCAGATAATTTCCCCACTTTGATCGACCAACAATAAGGTTGGAAGCGCAGAAACATTAAGCTCGTTACTAACTTCATTATTAATGTCGGAAAGTACCGGATAACTCAAGTTGAGGGTTTGAGATAAAGGCAAAACTTTGGAAATACTTCTCGGACCATCGGTATTGATACTGATAACATTCAATCCCTGATCTTTATAGTTGTTATAAATCTCATCAATCTTAGGCATTGATTTTAAGCAAGGCTTACACCAAGAGGCCCAAAAATCAATAATGGTTAATTTGTCTCCTTGTAATTCTTCAAATTCAACCCAATCCCCTTCCAGGTTTTCGAGGCTGAAATTGAAAACCTTTTGTGCCGATGATTGAAAGGTGAATCCAATCACCAGCACAAAAAACAATATTATTCGATGGTGCTTGATCATAGTAAACTCTTAACTTTTGTTACAACTGCACTAATGTCTTTTGAAGCACCCTGGCTGCCTTTGAAAACAATTTTACCATCCTGATCAACAACAATCAAGCGATCATAAGTGGTATTGTAGTCAGAGGCTACAGACGAAGCATTCAGCAATAAAGGAAAGTTTACACCAGTGGTGTTTTTAAATCCTTGTACGGCAGAGTCTTTTCCATTCCATTGATCAAGACCAATAATGGCAAAACCGGCATTCGAAGCAAAAGCATCGGCAATATCTGTTTGTACTTTGGGTGCAGCAGCTTTACATGACGGGCAACTGTTACCAAAGAAAAACAACACCAATACTTTGTCTTCAAAATCGTTTAAGGCAACGGTTGAACCATCCAAAGCTTTCAGCGAAAAATCGGGTGCCGATTTCGCATTCATATCTTTCATTTCACCTGGATTTTCATCCATCATTTCTTCCATGTCATCTCCGGAGTCACTGCAGCTGGCAAGAGCAAAAGCAATGAAACAACTGAATAAAATTAGCTTGGAGGATGCGATAATCGTGTGGTATGTCCTTTTCATATTAAAAGATGTTTAAATATTAATATGATTGTTTAGACGGACGTTTTGAACTTACCTTACATTAAAAAAGAAAAAAATATGAATTATTTTTTATTTGCCTTAATAACAAGCTGTTTAGTGGGGGAGGTAAAAGAAGATGTCTGAAAAGTTAGCGTGTATATAGAGAAACAAGGATCACACAATTATACATTGTAACCACATGCTTATTGTTTTCAGACATCTTCAATTCTATTAAGAGGGTGTGCAAAAATACTGTTAGCATCTGTTCACTGAGCGAAGCCGAATTAATTAATGGTGATAATAGTATTAATCAATTTTCATCTCGACGGCGCTCGATGAGCGAGCTTTGTTTTTGAACACCCTCTTGTGAAATAAAAAAGGGCGGTTAGGTTTAACCCGAAATATGCATTAGAAAATCTATTACGTATTTAAACAGCTTCATCACAAGGCGTTTCACTAATTTATCTCAATTCACCATAGCGATGTTATGATTCATCTCTATAAATCCCTGTGCTTTTGCTTTTTCAATCCTCATTACGAAGGTCTAATACATAACCCGGGTTTAATTTAAAAATGCAGAAATCTTAAATTATATTATTCATATCTTAAACTATCCACAGGATTACGGTTAACGGTTCGAAGGCTTTGGATAACAATTGTCAGGCTGGCAATGGCAAAAACCAATAACCCGGCCAGGGCAAATATCCACCAACTTAAAGTTGTTCTGAATGGAAAAGTATTCAGCCATTTTTGCATGATGTAGAAAGCAATTGGTACTCCCAAAACAAATGACAATAACAACCATTTTGAGTAATCTCTAATAAGCATTTGCATGACACTCATCGATTCGGCACCCAATACTTTTCGTACCCCGATTTCTTTGGTTCGTCTGCTATTTGAGAAAATAATCATACCCAATAGGCCAAGACATGAAATAAAAATGGAGAATGCTGAAAAGATGGAAACCATTAAGCGAAAACGTCTTTCTGTATCATAGGAACGCGCTAACACATCGTCCAGAAAATCGTATTGGTATTCCTCGTTGGGCGAAAGGTCGGCATAAATCTCCCGGCAAAACTCCACAAGCTCGTTAACCGATTGGAAGGATTTGGGGTTAAATCGGATATTAATAATGCCCCACATATTCGGATTGATATAAACAGCAAGCGGTTCGATGCCATGTTTGAGCGATTTAAAGTGGAAATTTTCAACCACGCCTGCCAGCTCGGTATATGAGTTATTCTGTTCCACCTCTAACATAAATGGCGAATCGGCCTGTAGCTGTTTAATGGCTTCTTCGTTAAGGAAAACATGAGGCCTGTTTTTATTGTACATCCGTTGATCGACCAAAGACAGGTCGAAGGTGCGAAGAAACGATGTGTCGGCAATAAAGCGCTTACACCAAATTTCGCGTTCTTCTCCGTTGTAAAGCGTTTTTAAACGAAAGCCGGCATCGTTATTGCCTAGATAGCCAGAGGTTTGTGAGATACTTAAAATGGCCGGGTTTTCTTTCAAACGAGTGGAGAAAGTGCTATAATTTTTAAATATTGATTGGTTAAGTTGTACGCAGAAGATGCTCTCTTTTTCAAAGCCCAAATCTTTTGTTTTAAGATAATTAAGTTGCTTGGATATAAAAAGTGTCGCAATAATCAGTACAATAGATACTATAAACTGGAAAACAATTAAGGTTTGTCTGAAAAAAGAATTGTGCTTTTCGGATTTGATAACCTCAACCGGTTTAAAGGCACTGAGGTAAAGGGCAGGGTAAGCGCCGGCCAGAAGCGTAAGCAATAGGGATCCGGATATAAGGGCAAGCCAGTGTCTCCAATCCTGCATGTATATGGAGTCGAACCGTGAGATAGTTAACTCATTGAACCAGGGTAGCACAAGGTTGGTTAGTAGCAGGGCAAAGAAAATTGAGATAAAAGATATGACAAATGCTTCGGCCAAAAATTGCTTGATCAGCTCCATTCGGCTACTGCCATTTACCTTTCGTACCCCAATTTCCTGGCTGCGGGTTATACCTTGTGAGGTAGAAAGATTAAAGAAGTTTACAATGGCCAGAACCAGTGTTATAATACCGATCCAGATCATTGAGTTGACATTCTTTTTATTGCCTCGGCGAAATTGACTATATAAACTCGAATTAAAGTATAGATCTTTAAGTGTATATAGCTTAACGTGTTCTATCTCGTATTGCAGGTTTCCCTCGGCACGAATGGTTTCCTGTATTTTCGACTGAAGCTCCTTTTTATTAACGGGCGACTGGAATTTAGCAAAGGTTTCATAACTAAAATTACTCCAGGAATCTTTTAGTGCTTGACCGCGCTGTTTTTCCCAGGTTGAAAGGGAAATCAGCACTGTAAACTGTAGCGAGGAGTTATGAGGTGGATCTTTCACCACACCTTTGATGGTAAATAATTGCCCCTGGAAATCAATGGTTTTTCCGGCTACTTCAGTGGTTTCAAAAAATCTTCGGGCAAATGTTTCAGTTACAACAAGGCAATAGGGAGCCGTTAATAGATCTTTATGATTATCAGGGGTTAGTAGGGGAAAGGTGAAAACGTCGAAGAAGGAATTATCTGTGTAAATAATACCTTTAATATCGATCATGGTTTTGTCTTCTTTCTGTATGCGTGTGGCCCACTGGTCGCCACCGCAAATACGACAGATAGCTTTGATTTCAGGAATGCGTTGCTCTAAGAAGGGTGCCAGGGCATTAGGCGTTCCCCAACCACTGATTTTATAAATTGATTCGGCATCCTTGTGAAATTGATTGGCCGACAGTTCTTTATGGGCATAAATGGAAATTAATACCACTATTGTAAGGGCAATACTAAAGCCAAGGATATTAAGTGTGGTGTTTAGCTTATCTTTAATCAGGTTGCGATAAGCCGTTTTTAAATAATAGCGTATCATAATGATATGTTTGGATTAAGAGTGAATGTTAAGGAATGATTTAGTAAAAAACTGTTGTTATCCCTCCATCACAACTTTGGGCATTGCCGATTTTACTTGTTCTGTTACCACCCGGCCATCAAAGAGGTTTACAACTCGGTGGGCATAACTGGCATCGCGCTGCGAGTGGGTTACCATCACAATGGTGGTACCGGCTTTGTTAAGCTCAAGAAGTAATTTCATTACCTCTTGTCCGTTCTGGGAATCCAGGTTACCAGTTGGCTCATCGGCCAGTAATAATCCAGGATTGGATATAATGGCTCTGGCGATGGCGACACGTTGTTGCTGCCCACCGGAAAGCTGTTGTGGAAAATGATTCATCCGGTGGCTGATATTCATTCGTTCGAGCACTTCACGTACCATTTGTTTTCTTTTCTTGGTGCCGTATTTCAGGTAAACCAATGGTAGCTCCACATTTTCATACACATTCAACTGATCGATCAGATTAAAACTCTGAAAGATAAATCCGATGTTGCCTTTACGCATACGTGTGCGCTGTTTTTCCTTGTATTTAGCTACTTCGGTTGAGTTAAATTCGTAGTTGCCCTCAGAAGGATTATCCAGCAAACCGAGGATGTTGAGTAAGGTTGATTTACCACAACCCGAAGGTCCCATGATGGCAACAAATTCTCCATCCCGAACCGAAATGTTTACCTTGTCCAGTGCTGTTGTTTCCACATCTTCGGTACGAAAGATTTTGGTTAAGTTTTCTGTTTTTATCATTGTGAGCTGTTTTATAATGAGTTGCTTGTTTTATTATGAGTCAGTTGAATTTAAAATTGCAATATCTTTTTGATTGAGAGTTTCGAGTGCTTGAGATAAATCTTTTGGAACAAAGCCAATAGCAGAATCCTTATTCGTAATATGCACCAATAGTACCACTGGTCTGGCTTTCTTGTTAATTCCAGTTGGGAAATGGTATTTGAATAAAGCCTTTCCCCAGAAGTTTCTCTTTTTATCAATGCTATTGTCCCATTTTTTAACGCTTATGTAATTGATGGCAGACAGATCTATGGAACTTTTGAAGTACAATCCGGAAAACAGTGTATGTAATAAAAATGCCATAGCTAGTCCCAATGCAGATGTCATGGCCATCAGAAAGTTTCCTTTTGTAAACAAGATAGAAAAGCTGAATATTGAAATGAAAAGAATGAAGAACAGTACTGCCGTATCGTTTCTAAATTTCAACTGTTGGTCATTAATTTCCAGTTTTGGGTCTTTATAAATCATATTAGCTTAATTAACAATGTTACTTAAATAACAATTTTTCAATTTCTTCAAAACCAGCATAGGCTGAGGTGACAACCTGTTCTCCGGGTTCGAGTCCTTCCAGTACTTCATAATATTTCGGATTTTGTCTCCCTAATTTTATCAGGCGTTTCTCAGCTTCCTCGTTACTCTGGTTAACAACATAAATCCATTGGCCTCCGGTATCCTGGAAAAAGGCACCACGTGGTAATAAAACAGCTTCACGTGGTTGGCCTAATTCCAGCCGAAGATTATAGGTTTGGCCGGTTCGTATATTATCCGGTTTAGTGGATGTAAAGATCAAATCTACCTCAAAAGAACCTTCTCTGACTTCGGGATAAACCTTACGTATTTTAAGTTCATAGGGCACTTCGTTACGTTCGATGCTGGCCAGTAAAGCCGGTTTTACGCGGTCGATGTAATGCTCGTCAACCAATGCTGAAACCTTAAAATTACTCAGATCGTTTATTTGGCCTATGCGTTCACCTTTGGCAATCGACTGGCCAATTTCAACATCCAATAGACCTAATTGTCCATCAACGGGTGCCTTAACATGCAGGTTGTCCAAACGCTGGCGTACCAACGATAAACTGAGTCGCATGTTTTTGAGGTTTTCATCCATGTGTTGTTTTTGGTTTTCCCTGAAAATGGAATCCTGTATCATTTTTTGGTATATCAGCTCACGGTTCTTTTGAGCTAATTCATAATCTTCCTTAATAACCAGAAACTCTTCTTCCGAAATCAAGCCTTCATCAAAAAAAGCCTTGTTACGTAAATAATTACGATGATATCGAACAAGGTTATGATCGATGGTTAGTAGTTCTTGCTTGTTATGTATCTTTTGTTGTTCGATACTTATTTGTGTATTGCGCAACTCATTGGTGTGGTAGGCGAGGTTTGATTCGCTGTTCATGATGGTCATCTTTAGATCACCGTTGCGTAACTGAAGAATAACATCGCCTGTTTTTACCATTTCTCCTTCTTCAATCAAACGCTTTTCAACTTTTCCACCTTCTTCGGCATCGAGGTAAATAGTGCGAATTGGGGCAACACTTCCATTTATATTTATGTAATCTTTAAAAGTTCCTTGTCTAACTTCGGTAATCGTTATCTTATCTTTTTCGATGTAATAAGTGCTGGCAGAACTTCCTTGTATTAAAGAGACAATAAAGGTTATAAATAACGTAGCGCTGATAACTATAATCCATTGCTTTTTACTTAAACCTTTTCTTTTTTCTAGTTTTTTGTCCATTCCCATCTTACAATGTTTTGTTACATGCATAAGAACGAAATATGTGCCAAATCTCGCAAGTATCACATTGGTAGTGTCTTGGGATTTATTGTTGAAGAATCTCATGTAAATGTTTTTTACAATGACTGTAAATGTGTTTTACAATGTGTTATTTTAGAAGTATGAAATTTATCCTAAGCAGATAAAACTGTTTAATATGCCTTAATATTAGACTGGCGAAGGATACATGTTTCGATTAAACCAAACACATGAAACAAGCTAAGCTAATCGCAATAGACGATAACAAAGGAGTGCTTCGGGCATTGGAAATATTGTTTAAACCGATTTGTCAGAAAATAACCTGTATTTCATCACCAGATCAAATAGAGAGTCATCTGCTAAAAGAAAACTACGATGTGGTATTACTGGATATGAATTTCAAGGCAGGTGTTAACTCTGGCAATGAAGGCCTGTATTGGATGCGACGTATTTTAAGGCAGTATCCGGCAATGAAGGTTATTTTAATCACGGCTTATGGGGAAGTTGATTTAGCAGTTCAGTCAATTAAAGAAGGAGCCTTTGACTTTATACTTAAGCCCTGGAAAAATGACGATTTACTTACAAAAGTAAAAGCGGCTTATAATTATCGTTTAAAATCGAAACAACCCATATCAAAAGAATCCGAAAAAAAGAAATCGATTAAAAACAATGCGATCATCGGAAAATCAGGCATTTTAGTCGATCTAATTTCCTTGGTAAAAAAAGTGGCTGTTACTGATGCCAGTGTTTTAATAACGGGTGAGAATGGTACCGGCAAAGAGTTGGTGGCTCGTGAGTTACACCGCTTATCATCGCGGGCAGACAAGCCATTTATTACAGTGGATATGGGCGCCATTACAGAAACACTTTTTGAGAGTGAGATGTTTGGGCATAAAAAGGGAGCTTTTACCGATGCGCATGAAGATCGTATTGGGAAGTTTGAAGCTGCACATGGCGGCACGCTTTTCCTGGATGAGATAGGGAATTTACCGTTGGTGTCGCAGGCTAAACTGTTAACAGCTCTTCAAAATAAAACCATTACCCGCGTGGGTGATCATTCTCCGATTCAATTGGATATACGATTGATTTGTGCAACCAATGCCAATTTAAATAGCCTTGTTAAGAGCGGTGGTTTTCGTGAAGACTTGCTGTATCGGATCAATACAATTAGTGTTGAAGCTCCTCCACTACGAAAAAGAGGAGACGATATTATTGAGTTGGCAAAACACTTTATTCTGCATTATGGAAATCGATACGGGAAAGATGCTTTCAAGCTAACATCAAAAGCACAAAGCAAAATGATGAATTATGCCTGGCCAGGTAATATCAGGGAATTACGCCATGTAATTGAGAAAGCGGTTATTTTGAGTGAGACTAAATGCATTGGTGAAGAAGATGTTCATATTTTACAAAACGATAATCTGGCTCTTAATGATGAAAGTATGACGATTGAGGAAATGGAACGACGTATGATCATCAATGCCATAAAGCGGCTGGATGGAAATTTGAGTCTGGTATCGGAGGAGTTGGGAATATCTCGACCAACCCTCTACAATAAGCTTAAAAAATATGATTTAAGTAAGACATGTTAAAGAACTTGTTTTTTCAAATAATCTGGCGTGTAATACTCGTGCTTATAACAGCGGTTTTAAGTGGATGGATGTTGGGAACAGCCCGATATGCGGCCGCCATTATATTGTTTATCCCGACGGTAATAATGGTTGTGCGCTTGATTTTTTACCTGAATCGGCAGAACCGACAATTGGCATATTTCTTTAGTGCTATTAAGAATGATGATTTTTCATTGATTATTGATGAAAAAGTAAAAGGCAAGTCATTTCGCGAGCTGAGCCAAAGCATTAATGACCTGAACAGGCGAGTTAAAAAAATGCGTATACAAAGTCAGACCAACGAGCATTTCTACAGTTCTTTAATAAACCATTCATCAACTGGTTTGATTTCCATTGATGAAGATGGTCAGATATCGGAAATAAACCAGGCAGCTAAATTATTATTATCAACCTTCCAGGTGTTTTCAATCGATAGTTTCCAACATTTACCCAAGGTGTGCGAAACATTGATAAACATTACCCCGGATGTACCGGTTGTATTGCCTTTAATGATTGACGGAGAGCTTCATCAATTGCGTTTTAACTCCACTATTATTCAAAGCCAGGAGAAGAAGATCAAGCTGGTTTCCATCGAGAATATTAAAAATGAATTGAATCAAAAGGAGTTGGATACCTGGGTTAAACTAATTCGGGTATTAACCCATGAAATTATGAATGCGGTTACACCGATATCTTCTCTAAGTGCCTCACTTTCTGAGCGATTTAAAATAAAATCGAGAGAGGTTTCGGCTAATGCTTGTTCAGCGGAGTTTCTGGATGAGGCTGTTTCGGTACTCAATGATATCAATGAAACAGGGGAGGGTTTATTGAAATTTGTTGATTCGTACCGGCAATTAACCCGATTGCCCAAGCCCGAATATAAGCAGTTTACATTGGCCCATTTTATAAAGCGGGTTAAGCTGATGGCAGAGCAATATCCGGGTGCTGAAAACATTACATTTACCTCGGAAGTGAAACCCGATAGTTTGACGATTGTTGCAGATCAGGAGTTGTTGACACGTGTTCTTCTTAATATATGCATCAATGCTATTCAGGCCATTGGTGATAATAAACGATCGGGTTCTATTGCCATAAAAGCGAGTCAAAACAGCCAGGGAAGAGTATTGATTCAAGTGGCAGATAATGGTTGTGGTATTTCTTCAGAATTAGATGATAAGGTTTTTATACCGTTTTTCACGACTAAAGATGGCGGTTCGGGAATTGGCCTGAGCTTATGCCGTCATATTATGAACCTTCATAAAGGGGATATCTCCTATAGCTCAAGGCTTAATGAAGGAACTGTATTCTATTTAAGTTTTTAATAATCACTTTTCGTTACATCAAAAGTTTTTTTTCGACATCATTATAATCTATCGTAAGTACTGTAAATAGTGCTTTCCAGGCTTTTGTATTAATTGTTTAAACTTAAAAGAAAGTTGATTTATTTAAAAATAAGTTGACCAACTTAAAAATAAGTTGTAAGTTTGAATTGCTGATTAACTAACTTGGTATGACAACGATAACTTTAACAAAAGCAGAAGAGAAAATAATGAAGCTTCTATGGGAGCTGGAAAAAGGTTTTATTAAAGATATAATTGAACTGATGCCCGAGCCCAAACCACCTTACAATAGTGTATCGACCATTGTAAGGGTATTGGTTAAAAAGGAGATTGTTGGTTTTACGAAATATGGTAGCACCTACGAATACTACCCTTTAATTACAAAAGAAGAATATCGAAAAAGTCAAATGGGTAGCCTGGTAAAAGGCTATTTTAATAACTCCTTTTCGCAAGTGGTTAATTTCTTTTCTGAAAACAAAAACCTCAAAATTGAAGAAGTTAATGAAGCAATAAAAATGCTGGAAGAACTTAAAAAGAAGAAAAAATGAGCCGTTTTCTATTATACTTATTCGAAAGTGGTTTATGTTTAAGCCTCTTTTATATGGGTTACATCGTCTTTTTTCGAAAAGAAACCTATTTTACTTTTAACCGGATTTACCTCCTGGCATCGTTAATATTGGCACTGGTATTGCCATTAACATCCATTGATATATCAGGTAGTTCGGCAGAGTATATTAATCAAACTGCTCAAAAAATAAGTAGTTTTCGAAATTATTACGAAGATTTAATATTGATGACCGAGCCGGACTTTAAGGTTTCGGATGAGCTTAACACAGCAGTGCCCGTGCAGACAAATATGGGTACTGAAACACAGGTAAAGCAAAGTTTTTCTTCCATTAGTTGGTCAGCATTATTCTTTTTTATCTATTTAAGTGGCGTACTCTTTTTCACCATTCGACTTTTGATCCTTTTTTTTAATCTGTTTTCGGTTATTCGCCGCAATCAGGTGCTTAAAAAAGATGCTATGTCAATTGTATTAATTGAAGATGAAATACCATCATTTTCATTTTTAAGGTGGATTTTTATTAATCGGAGTGCCCTGAAAGATAAAGAATATGAACAAGTTATTGCCCATGAAAAAGTTCATGTGCAGCATAAACATACAGTGGATTTACTATTGGCGCATATTATAACCATTTTCCAGTGGTTTAATCCGCTTACATGGCGCATACAGAAATCGATTAAAACATGTCATGAATACATTGCCGACAGGCAGGTGATTGACCAGGGACATGAATTATTCGATTATCAGTCTCTATTACTGAGTCAGTTAGTCAGCATTCGCTCAGTAGAGCTGGTCAATAATTTTAATTTATTGTCAATTAAAAAACGAATAGCCATGATGAATAAAATAAAATCAGGAAGCCGCGCTAAATTAAAAGCGTTATTGGTGATACCGATGTTAACTTTCGCTTTTTTCTTTTTCTCTAATATGACTGGAAAAACGCTCAGTGTCGAAAAGAACATTGAAATTATAGAAAGTCAACAGGCGCCAGAATTGATAGTTCCGTCAAGTACTATTGCAACAGATGATTTGGAGGTGGATGCAACAGATGAATCTTCAATTCCAGAGATGGAAGAAACGACAGCTGTTGTTGATTTTCTTAAACCAGAGCCTTTTGAATACATCGTTGGACGATATGAGATTAAACTCTTGAACGAAGAAAGTTCAAAGACTTCGGTAATGGATGATTTACCATCAGTTAACTTGCCAACGGCTAAGTCGGTTAAAACATTTGATTATGACTTTGTTTTGTACAGTATTTTGTATTCCAAGGATGGTTTTTATATTGATGGCAAAAGAGAAGATCTAAGCAAAGCAAAATTAATCCTTGATAAGAAGCAAAAGAGTCAAACTGAGAGCTTTGAGAAAAAGGCGATACTTTTGGAGATTGACAAGTCGATGAAAATGAAGGAAGTTGATAATATCAAACACGCCTTACGAGAGAATAATTTACTCAAGATAGCATATGTAGCTAAACCTGATGAATCAGCAGGAATAGAAAGTAGTAAAGCGGCACTACTTAATTTGCTACCACCAAAGAATGCTAAAAGGATGGATGCAGATGAATTAAAGAAAAAGAACATTAAACTTTTTACCATTAAAAATTCATCCAGAGCAAGTCTTAACGAGTTGGGTAAGCAATTGCGTAAGCATGTGATGGGTAATAAAAAGTATGTGATTATGTACGAATATAGCAATAATACCAGCTATGAAGATTTCTTGCATACAGTTGATATGGTTTACTCAAACATCTGGAGTATTAGAAAGGAACATGCTTTTTTTGAAGGTATGAATTACAAAAACCTAACTAAAGATGAAGAGAAAGCGTTAAGAAAAAAATACCCGATCACACTAACAACAAAGAATGTTGATATGGAGTAGTTAGTGTTTAAATTGAATAATTAATTTAGGCCCGGCCATGTGTCGGGCTTATTTTATTGATTTCTTTCGTTAAGTCCTTTTTTATGTTACTTTTGGATGACAAGCAGATCGTTCGCTTTTATTTTAAATGATTAGCTGAATCGTCGGCTATTATCTTCACTCAAATATTCAGCAAAAGAACTTAATGCAAACATTCAAAACTATATTGTTCATATGACATCAAAGCAGTTTAATCTCAATTCATCCAATGGCTTACTCGATAAGTTATTGAAGAATTTCAGGTCGGTCGGGCTAATGCTCTTTGTAGCCATTATGCTGTGGTCGGCATTTTTTACAGTTGATCCCGAAGAAGTTGGGGTGATTGTGCGGTTCGGTAAATATGTCAGAACCGTTGAGCCTGGCTTAAATTATAAAATTCCTTTGGCCGAAACGGTTTACAAGGTAGCCGTAGAACGTCAGCAAAAAATGGAATTTGGATTCCGAACCACCAGTGCTGGTGTTAGATCATCGTACACGCGTAAGGGAGGTGGCGTTGATGAGGCACTGATGCTGACAGGCGATCTTAACCTGGCTGATGTGGAATGGGTGGTTCAGTACCGCATTGATAAACCATTTAATTACCTGTTTAAAGTACGTAATCCGGAAGTAACTTTGCGTGATATTTCTGAGGCCGCCATGCGACAAATCGTTGGCGATCGTACGGTTAATGAAGTGTTAACTGTTGGGCGTTCCGAAATCAGTGCCAAACTATTGGAATTAATGCAACAGATTTGTCAGGAATATTCATTGGGTGTTAAAATCGATCAGGTTGTTTTGCAGGATGTAAATCCGCCGGAGCCGGTTAAAGCTGCTTTTAATGCAGTAAATGAGGCACAGCAAGAAAAGGAAACGTTAATTAATAGAGCCAAGGCTGAATATAATAAGGTTATACCTAAAGCAGCAGGTCAGGCCCAGGAAACCATTCAAATGGCTGAAGGTTATGCCACCGAGCGTGTAAACAATGCCAAGGGTGATGTGGCCCGTTTTAATGCTCTGTACAAAGAGTACATTAAGGCGCCTGAAGTAACCCGTCGACGTATTTATTTAGAGACAATGGAGACGGTGATTCCGCGATTAGGACAAAAAATTGTTACCGACCAGAACGGTAATAATGTTTTACCGCTTTTACAAATGCAACTTTCACAACAAAAAACAGCAAGCAATGGACAATAAGAAAACGATTATATTTATCATTCTGGGAATCATCGCCTTGTTCTTATTATCGCAGGGTACTTTTATTGTTGATGAGACCGAACAGGTGGTTGTCACTCAATTTGGTAAACCGGTGGGCGATGCCATTACAACACCTGGTATGAAGTTTAAAGTGCCTTTTATTCAAACTACACATTTTTTCGATAAGCGTTACCTCGAATGGGACGGTGATCCGGAGCAGGTGCCAACTAAAGGAAAAAAGTATGTTTTTGTCGATACTTATGCCCGCTGGCAAATTGTTGATCCTTTGCAGTTTTACAAGCGATTAACAAACGAGCGAAGTGCTTATACACGATTGGATGACATTATCGATAGTGAAACACGTAATTATATTGCCAAGCACAACATTGAAGAAGCTGTTCGTTCAAGTAACCGTACACCGGTATCATCGGGCTTGCCAGGTGAATTAGTTGGTGATAGTTTGATGACGATTTCGGTTGGAAGGGATAAAATTCAGGAAATGGTTCAGAAAGCATCGGATGCCCGAACCAAGGAACTTGGAATCGCCATTTTGGATTTTAGAATTAAGCGAATCAACTATATCGAAGAAGTAAGAGCCCAGGTTTATGAGCGAATGAAGAGTGAACGTAATCGTATTGCTGACAAATTTAAGTCAGAAGGACAAGGGGAAGCGTCACGCATTAACGGAGAAAAGGATCGCGAACTTAAAACCATTGTTTCCGAAGCCTATAAAACTGCCGAGGAAATAAAAGGTAAAGCTGATGCCGAAGCGGCTGCTATTTATTCAGCAGCCTATGATAAAACACCTCAGGCACGTCAGTTATACAGCTTTATCAAATCGATGGAGGCCTACGAAAAAACCTTTGATGATCAAACGCACGTTATCCTTTCTACGCATAGTGAATTCTTTAAATATCTGAAAAGTATCAAGTAATGATGTCGTACCTTTTGGGTGGTAATTTTATCTGCAGAAGTTTAATTGCTAACGACTAAAAAATACTCAACTATTGAAAAAGCCTGCTATCAACTATTGTTAGCAGGCTTCGTTTTAACAGTTTTTATATGACATTGATTATACGCTACAAATTTCTACTTGATGTTTAGTATCTTACAAATCAAACTTATGTCTTTTGTCTAAAACCTAACGATCCGTTTTTTAGCACTATAGAAATAATCACTGTAATTCCCATCAGGTAAGGATAAAACAGGTAGGTCATGATGTCGAAAGGGGAAAGTAATCCGGCCGATAAACCCACAGCAGCCAATATTTGGGCACCATAAGGTAAGATACCTTGGATAAAACAAGAGGCAGTGTCCATCAGGCTGGCCGATCGCTTGGCTTCGATTTTAAACTCATCGGCCACATTTTTAACAATGGGTCCCGCCATCAGAATGGCAATGGTATTGTTGGCGGTAAATACATTGATAATCCCGGTTAAAGCAGCAATGCTAAATTCGGCTCCCTTTTGGCCTTTTGTGCGTTTACCGATGTGCTGAATCAGGTAATCAATACCACCGTTGATGCGCACCACTTCCACAATGCCACCAACCAGCATGGAAACAATGACTATTTCAGCCATATTTTGCATACCTGTGTTTACAGAAGAAAAGAAGCTCCAAAGGTCAAAATCGCCGGTTGACAGACCGATGCCACCGGCTAATAGAATGCCAAGGCTGAG
This sequence comes from Carboxylicivirga sp., assembly GCA_025210475.1. GTDB lineage: Bacteria > Bacteroidota > Bacteroidia > Bacteroidales > Marinilabiliaceae > Carboxylicivirga. The sequence goes on from JAOARW010000037.1 coordinate 28,071, forward strand.
TACAAGAAATACATTTAGACCCATTATGGCGGTAATTAATACAAGCAAATAAGGCACTAACTTAAGGTAATCCAATAATTGAATGGTCTTTGGCGTGGTCGATTTAGCTGCAGGCATCAACAAGTAAACTGCCAGGGATATTATTGCCGCAGGCAATACCAGTCGAATGTTGGCTTTAAACTTATCTTTCATTTCGCAGTTCTGGGTTCGCGTGGCGGCAATGGTGGTATCCGATATCATCGATAAGTTATCACCAAACATAGCGCCTCCAATGGTGGCACCAACAGCTATGGCTGCATTGATTCCCATGGCATCCGACAAGGCAATTGCAACCGGAGTTAGGGCCACTACCGTGCCCACCGAAGTGCCCACCGATAGGGCGATGAAGCACCCAATTATAAAAAGGCCGGCAATCAGAATCTCTTCAGGCAGGTAATGCAGGCCGATGTTTACGGTGGCATCCACGGCACCCATTTCGCGGGCAACATTGGCAAATGCCCCAGCCAGAATAAATATCAGACACATAAGCATTATGCCGGAATGGCCCATGCCTTTGGTGTAGGCTTCCAGTTTATGATTGAGTTTCTTTCCCGGTGCCATAAAAACAGCCACACCGGCAGCCACTATAAAGGAGATGGTAATGGGCATTTTGTAAAAAATCACCACTGACCCAGCCCGGAAGCAGGTAAATAATCAGAAAGACCGCTATTGGTAGTAGCGCTTTGATCTTTATTTGTTTCATTTGTATGGTTTTTTGTTTTGCGCTGCAATATTATAAAATGCAATCCATACGATTGTTTTTTGGTAAAACTTATTGCAGTAGGAGTGTGTTAAACAATGGTAAAAATGTAATTATATATAGTATGAATCATCAACTCAATCCGGATAGCTGGGTAGATGCCTATGGCGACTATCTTTACCGCTATGCTTTTACACGGGTAAGTAGTTCCGAGATAGCAGAAGATTTAGTTCAGGAAACGTTTCTGGCAGGCATAAAAGGCTTGGCTTCCTTCGAGGGGAAAAGTAATGAGCGTACCTGGCTAACGGCCATATTAAAACGTAAGATTATTGATTTCTATCGAAAGAAATCAACTTCGATGGAAATGAAAATCGAAAGCAAGGATGATCGTTTTGGAAAGTATGGTTCGATGGATGATCATTGGATGGAGAACAAGGCACCCAAAGAGTGGCAAATTAATGCCGACGAGGATTTAGAGAATTCTGAATTTAAAGCCATACTGCAAGCCTGCATAAAGCACCTACCCGAAAAATGGGCCTCGTGTTTTATTTTAAGAACGATGGAAGAAATGAAAGGTGAAGAAGTGTGTAAGGAATTAAATATTACTTCGTCTAATATGTGGGTGATGCTTCATAGAGCCCGTCTTCAGCTCAGAGATTGTTTAGAAAATAACTGGTTTAAATAGAAAGGTTGATAATGGATACAAAAGGAAAAATGATGATTACTTGTAAAGAAGCAACTTTTCTTATTTCAAAAAAGCAGCAGGATCGATTAAATTTCTTTGAAAAGATGCAGTTGCGGCTGCATCTCATGATGTGTAAGTATTGTCGGCGATTTTCTATTCAGGTTAATTTTATGACGAAGGCCATTCAACGCATGAAGAACAAAGTAGAGGAGAGAGGTGTGGAGATTAAGTTGAATGAAGAGCAGAAAAAACGTTTAAGAAGGAAAATAACTGAGGCAGAAAAATAAATCAAATTTCTTGTAAGGATAAAATAGATAGTTCGTCTAAGTTGACAAAAAATAAAAGAAATAACTATCTTAATGTATTAAAAATATCGTTATGAGAACAAAGAAAGAAAAACGAAGTCGTTTACTAAAAACGGTTGTTATTGGAGGTATGATAGCAGGTGCATCAAGTTTAAGTGCTAATGCAGGCGATTTACTCAATTACGGTGATTTAGGTTCCGGTTCGGAATTAAGAAGCGATTTGCTGGAGCAGTATGGTTCACCAGTTAGTACAGCCAATTTGCCAAGCGATTATATCGTAGGTGAAGCCAAATGTGGCGAAGGAAAGTGTGGTGAAGGAAAATGCGGCGAGGGAAAAGAAAAGACGAAAGAGAAAAAAGGGAAAGAAGCTAAAACAGCCAAAAAAGGAGAGACCAAAACAAGTGAAGCTAAGTGCGGTGAAGGAAAATGTGGCGAGGGGAAATCAAATAAAAAAGAAGCAAAAAAGAAAGAGACTAAAACAGGCGAAGGAAAATGTGGAGAAGGAAAGTGTGGTAGTTAACGCCGAAGGGTTGAGCTGGAATGCGAGAACCAGCTCAACCTAATTTTTTACTCGAAATCAGCTTATTAAGCAGTTTAAAACGCCATCAAACTTCTACTGGTGTTTTTGATCATTAACAATCTAAACTGTTGTACTTTTAACTTAGCTTTTAGCTTATGGAAATTGGAATAGGATTCAGGCGCGATTTTGCTGATGAGTTTTTGGTGAACAAAGAGTTTCAGCCCGATTTTATTGAGTTGGCACCAGAAAACTGGATTGGCATGGGGGGCTATTGGAAAAAGAAATTAGATGCAGTTGCCGAAAAATATCCCATTACTTGTCATGGTTTATCCTTATCTATAGGAAGTCCCGATGATTTGGATATGGACTTTTTAAAAGAGTTGAAAAGTTTTCTGAATCAGTACGATGTAAAGATTTACTCAGAGCATTTATCGTTTGCGAAAGCTTCCAATGCGCATTTATATGATTTATTGCCGATACCCTTTCGGGAGGATGCAGTAAAGCATATTGCTGAACGGATTCGTATTGTGCAGGATTACCTGGAGCGGCCTTTAGTTATCGAAAATGTGTCTTATTATACTTCTGTTGCAGCGCAAATGACAGAGTTGGAATTTATAACACAGATTCTGGACGAATCCGCCTGTCAGCTATTGCTCGATGTTAATAATGTGTATGTTAATGCTTTTAATCACGGCTATGATGCCAAAAGCTTTATTTCAGCATTACCACTCAGTAAGGTGGCATACATACACATGGCAGGGCACGAAAAGGTTAGTGATGATCTGATTATCGACACGCATGGCAAAGCTATTATTGACCCGGTTTATGACTTGTTTGATTATACGGTTGAATTAATGCAGCCTGTTTCGGTGCTGCTAGAGCGCGACTTCAATATACCAGAAACCAAAGAGTTGATTGGTGAAATGAATGCCTTGGGGAAAATTGTTTCAAATCATTGGGAGGAAAAACATGTTACTTCGGGATGACACCAAACACATACAAGAACAACTAGCATCTTTTTGCCTGACAGGAGAATTTGGTGATATTAAGTTGAGCAGGCCGGAGGTTGTATCTCATTATCGGCGATTAATATCCAACGTATTTCGTTCAATATTAGAATCGGCTTATCCAATTACAGAAGAATGGTTGAGCGAGGAGGAATGGGAGTTTTTATTACACGAATTTATGTCTAAACATGCTTCGCAAACACCTGCCGTTTGGAAGATGCCACAGGAATTTGCTGAATTTGTAAGCGATGGTGATTATGCTGAACAACTAAACAAGCTGGCATTAAATGATTTGGTTTGGCTTGAATGGTGCGAAATAGATGTGCACACCATGGCTGATACGGTTGAACCGGTATCAGCAGGCACACCCTTTAATCCCGAAGATGTATTAGCCGTTAATCCTTATCATCAGGTGATTCAATTGGATTATCCGATTCATAAAATGAATGCAAGCGAAGCTGAAGCCAATAAAGGAAATTACTATGTGTTGGTATATCGCATCATTGAGAGCGGACAGGTTCGTTTTATTGAGTTATCGCCACTGCATGTAGCTATAATTCAAAAATTGAGTGAAAGCCCGGCGCGCATTAGTGATATTGCACCGCAGCTTTGTTTAATATTTGGCATAGAATTTACATCAGAAATTCGTAAACATATGGAACAATTTTGTTCCGACTTCGTAGATAAAGAAATATTAATTGCCTCGTAATTAATAGATAAGTTGCCAAACCATCCTTTATTGTTTAATAATAACTAAATCCTTTGTTATGGATCGGATAATTAATTTGATTAACAAGGCAGCTGAAAAAACAGGCGATTGGGCTTTATTGGCTATGCGATTAACGCTTGCTTTTGGTTTTTTTGATCCAGCCATCAAGAAATTTGATAACATTAATGGAACGGCTGAATGGTTTGCCTCAATGAATTATCCGTTACCAACGGTGAATGTAATTTTGGCTGCAAGTTTTGAGTTTGCAGGCTTTTTTCTGTTAATGTTGGGTTTACTAACACGTTATATTACCATTCCTTTAATGTTTATCATGCTGGTAGCTATTTTTACGGTGCATTTGGGTAACGGATTTGCTGCCGGAGATAATGGCTTCGAAATACCATTTTATTACCTGGTGATGTTATTTATTCTTTTTAGTAAAGGGCCTGGTCGGTTCAGTATTGATGCTGCAGTGATTGATAAATATAAAGAAGCTTAAAAATACACTTTGATATAAGTTAGAGGCTATTACTAAACGGTGGCCTCTATTTTTATTTAATAATGATGGCGTTTTAAAAGAAGGCTGTAATTGAAAGGCCATTAGTCCAGAATGATACATCATAATTGAATGTTTCAGACTGACTATTCTCTTCAATAAGGTTTGTAACCGTTAACCTTGTATATGATTTCTTGTATTTTGTATAAAAACCAAGGGCAATATTCCGATTGATGCATTTGGTGATGTTTAAGCCTGGAGAGATAAAAACTCCATCAAATGGTTTATATTTTGTGATGGTTTCATCAATAAACGAATTAGGGTTACTTGTATCATAACGTCTTCCTATTATCTTTCCGTTAGCCCCCGACGATAATCCATAATTACAATTGAGCATTAAGTTCCAGTTGCGCGGCAATGATAAACGAAAATAGGGGCCTCCACCAATATGAAAAGCTCCCATGGCCTGTGTTTTAATTGTTTCAAATTTATGTTGGCCAGTTATTTCCTGCGGTGTCATCGTTGTATGAAGCGGAAAAGATGAAATACCCAGTTCGGTGCCAATACCAAGCCATTTATTAAAAAAGAAAGCTCCTTCGATGCTCGACGTGAAACCTGTTGAAACATATACGTCTTCTTGCCCTCTTAATAAATCACCATCACTAATAGCAATACCCATTTTAGTATTAATAAAATGAGGTTTGATATCACTTAGCTTATTTTGATCTTTTAACGGTTTCGGGTTTAATCCCCGGTTCTTATATTTCCGATTTGTAATGGCGTAGGCCAGCTCAGTCGATAGAATTCCGATTCCAGCACCAACAAGTACATCGGGCAACCAGTGCCGGTTGTTAAGTTGTCGCATAACGCCAGTCCAGGTGGCAATGCCATAGCCAAAAAAGGAATACAACGGACTGCGATGCTGACCATATTCTTTATGAAGAAAGGTGGCATTCATAAATGCATTGGCCGTATGTCCTGAAGGAAAGCTATTAGCAGTGCTGTTATCAGGACGCATTTCTTTAAAGGTATACTTCATGGTAGTAACAGTACCAAAAGTCATTAAGCAAGCTAATAAATAACTGTGTGTTGCCCGTTTAAGGCTGTGTTTCCCCTTTATTCCGGCCAAGTTTAAACCGTAAACCGATAATGCCGGAAGGTATTGTATGTAATCGTCGACTTTACTATGGTAATTAGGCCAGTACCTGTTTCGCAACTCTCGTATATCCTTGCGTTGATCCCAGGTGTAATTGCCTAAACCAAACAGTGTCACCGGCGCAATGGCAATTCGCAATCCCTTGTTACTTTGAGAAGCATATGGTTGAACGTTTATTGGAGAAACAGGGGGTGAATTAATGTCGTAGTTACTTTTGATATTAATCAAATTCGTTGCAAAGACTGGAGTATGTGGTGAGGCATTACTAGTGTTAATAGAATACATACTTTGGTAGTTCCCTCTTATTTGAGCCTTGGCTATAGGTATAAACAAGGCATACACAAAATAAAAACAAGCTGCAATTATAAACTTCATAAAACGGTTATTTTTCCCTTTGAAATGTCGAAATTAGTGCATGAAATGCCTTTTGAAATTTATTGTGAGAAGAGGTAGGATTTTATTGAGAAACCCGAGGATTATGACTTTATTCGCTTCGAATTATAGAGCGTTAAAAAATGCCAAATGACGTTTCCTATAGAAGAATTACAACATCTCAATTTTTTATTACCGCTTCTCATGAAATATTGATTCTTATTGACGAGAAAGTGATATTTAGATTTTAAATTAAATAATGAAAAAATGCCAGAAGCCAATTTATTTCTATGATTAAAGAATAATATGGAATATATTAATGGCAGGAAATAATATAACGCTTAAATGATAAAGAGATTACTATTTAAAAATCCATTGGGCACGGCTGTCGTGATTATGTTATGGTTTATTTTGTTTTTACAAACATATTCTGAAGACTTATGGATAAATGCCATATTGGCAACATTAAGAGTTGGGTGTTTAGTTTTGTCTTATCATGTTTATCGCTATTATCACGACAAATTAAAAAAGAGCAAAGCGGCCGCATGGAAGCTATTTATATGGTACTTATTGTTGGGATTTTCAATGATTGCTGTTGAGATTTTTGATTATTCCATTAATGGAGATGAGTTTGATGATCTGGCGATTGAAAACAAACTTTATATTAAAGATGGCGATGATTTTGTTCTTGTTGAGGATTTTGATGCCATATTTGAAGAAGACGAGATAATTGCAGAAGTTATATTTGGTATAGTTTTTTCGTTTATCATCATTACCATGGCAATGGTTTTTGGTCGTGCCGACTTACTCTGGCATAAGAATAAAGAGTACGAGGTTGATATCGAACGATTGAAAACCTTGAGCAAAGAGGCTGAATTAAGTGAGTTGAAAAATCAGTTAAATCCCCATTTCCTGTTTAATGCCTTAAGTAATATTTATTCAATTGCTTATTTGCGCGATAAAGAAACGCCGGATAAAATAATGCAGCTTTCAAAGATGTTGCGCTATGTGATTTATGAAACCGACATTCAAACGGTTCCTTTGTCAAAAGAAGTTGAATACCTTCTAAACTACATCGATTTTCAGAAGTTCAAGATTAAACGTGAACAACAAATAGAATTTCAGTTTGAAGGTTATCGTGAAGATTTTAAGATAGCACCTTTATTGCTGCTCCCCTTTATTGAAAATGCATTTAAGCACAGTCAGGTTTCAACAGAGGAGGGAGCCTGGGTGAAAATATATCTGGAGACGACTGGCAATGATTTATATTTTGTGGTGGCTAATACCATCTCAGAAAATAAGATACAGGAGATTTTAAACAATACAGGTATTGGATTGGAAAATACCAGGAAGCGACTGGATCTTATTTATAAAGATCGACACGAGTTAAAAATAACACATGGGGATTTGTATAAGATTCAGTTAAAAATTTCGAATAATGAGTGATAGAGTATATAAATGTGTGGTGGTTGAAGACGAGCAACATACGGCTCGATTAATGGAGCAGTATATTTCTCAAATGGAGCAGCTCGATTTAGAAGGTATTTTTATATCACCACTCGAACTAATGAACCATTCCAGCTTAAACGAAATTGATATAATCTTTCTGGATATTCAAACCCCAAACATGACGGGAATTGAGTTTTTGAAATCTTTACCGGTTACTTCGCAGGTGATTTTAACAACCGCTTATCCCGACTATGCCCTTGAGGGTTATGAGTTGAATATTACCGATTATCTTTTGAAACCGGTTGATTTTCCAAGATTTGTTAAGGCTGTGAATAAAGCGATTGAACAAATCACGCTGAAAGCAGGTAGTGAGCAAATTAGTGCTCCGGCAGAGCAAAAAAGCTTATCTAAGTTTCTGATGCTAAAGGTCGACAAAAAGCTGGCCCGGGTAAATATCGATGATATTATCTACATTAAGTCTGATTGGAATTATCTGCATTTTTATACCCTTAAAGACAAGTATGTTGTGCTGGGGACCATGAAGAAGATTGAGGCTAAACTATCGGAATTTCAGTTTGTAAGAATCCATAAGTCGTACCTGATTAATTACGATTTCTTTGAGTACATCGAAGGCAATATGGTTCAAGTAAATGGAATTAAGCTTCAGGTGAGTCGCAATTATAAGCAAGATCTAATTAATTTCCTGAAGCTACATAATGATTTAGATTAGGTAACCTACTAATTATTTATCATTTATTCTTAATTAAACATCCCAACTTTAATTGGATGTATTTCTCCTAATCGTGAGGATACTAAGGATTTATGGTAATCACTTCGTTTAAGCTATCGGAATGATCCAAAGTATGCATATAAAGCTTGATTGTTTCTACCTTAGGCCAAAAGCCCGATTCATCTGATTGGATAAAGATATGATCAAGAAGGTAAGTATGGTTATGGTCTCTTTGAATGTGTGTTGTTGCCTTAAAAGGTTCGGTTTGTACTATTTTTAATGGAAGTTGTTTTTGAGAGACAAGCCTTAGCCAATAAGCATTTGAATCATTTTTGCAAGCTTCGACTTCTATGCCGTAGGCATACTTTTTTTCAATAAGAGATAGCCCTTCTTTTTTCCTGTTCTTTTCATACAGTATCCAATAGGCATTAACCGGATTTTTAGGGTCCAACCATCCATCTTCGTTAAAATTTGCCTCGTAGATAACTGTATTGGTATTTAAAGAACGCTGTATGTAGAAGAGCAACGAGGGTTTCTTTTTGGGCGTTGGATAGTTTGCAACTGAAGCAAAATTCAGAACAAGAAGTAAATGAATAAAAAGAATCCTCATAGCCATTTATGTAGTACATACCAGTTTAATACATCAGGCAAGCCGTTGTAGATGTTGTATTGAGGCATGTAGTTGATATCCTTGTATAATTCACCTGTGTCGCAGGACCAATTCATAGCAGTCAGTTCCTTGTATTTATCCTTATTAAGGTTTGAAGGCTTTCCGGTTATTTTCGTTTTTATTTCAATCATACTTACAATTAATCGTAATAGCCAACCTGGAATGATGAGTGGAATGGCACGCTTATTAATAGTCCTTTTGGCCGTTTGTGTAAACTCTTTTACTGTTACTGGTTGGCCATCACTTACATTGTAAGTTATATCTTTCAAATTGCTTTCTAACATTCGACAGATAATAGCGGCAAGGTCGTAAACATGGATAAATGATAAGACTTGATTCTGATTACCAATATACGGTTCAATGCCTATGTTTAAGGCTTTAAAAAGGCTTAAAAAATCTTTGTCTCGCGGCCCGTAAACAGCAGTGGGCCTTATTATTACATGTGGGATTAATTGTTGCTTTTTAAGGAACTCTTCGGCTTTTAATTTGCTTCGACCGTAAGCAGTTATAGGGTTAGCGGTATCACTTGTTGTGATAGGAGCAAGGGTTTCAGCATTGCCTGGGCCACAAGCAGCCAGGCTGCTGATAAAAACAAATTTGAGTGGTTGATAATTTAAATCAGCAAATGACCAATAAAGGTTTCTTGTGTATTTAAAGTTAATCCTGTCGAAATCCTCAGCATTACTACTAATGGTAACACCGGCGTTATGAATCACATAATCAATTTGAATTCCATCATTACTTAATTTATCCCATTGCTCAGTCAGGCTGAATTGGTTTGATAAATCAAGTGTTAACACTTTTATTTTGTCAAGCGGTAAATTATTAAGCTTGCTTGACTGACGCACCCCGGCATATACTGTATGACCGAGGCGTAATGTTTCTTCAACGATGTAACTGCCAATAAAACCGGATGCTCCGGTAATCAGAACATTTGCCATTTCATTATCAATTTAAAGTTCTTTAATATAGCAACGGCGGCGCTTGTGCTGCTCGCCATTAAAAAATCGCCACATTTTCTGGACGTGTTCATTGTCCTCCAGCTCAATATTTGTTTCAGCCTTTTTGACGCCTATTTCCATGGCACCAGTGGTAATGTCATTCATGATAATGGAATTGACACCCTTACCCTGGTATGCTCTGTCGATTGCAATTAAGTAAAGGTCGGCACAGTTATTTGTTTTCAGCGACTTGAATAGGTTAAAAAGAGTTACAGGCGATAGCTTTCCTTTGGCCTTTTGCAATGCATTGGTAAAAGATGGCATGCTGATACCGACTCCGATTATTTTGTTGGCTTCATTCGTTATCACACTGATTAGTTTAAGATTCACAAAACTTAAATAATTAGTGGTGTAATAATCGATTTGCTCTTTGTTTAAAGGGATGTATCCATACAAATCAGAATAGCTATCATTGATTAGCTGGAAGATTTCTTTTGCCCGCGCTTTTAATAATTTACGCGAGCTAAACTTTAAGCTCGTCAGTTGATGCATTTGCTGGCACCTCTGTGCAAGCTTTCCTATCCGTTGTGTTACCTTTTTATCCGGATAGATAAGAAACTCAACCCAATCGGTACTCTTGGCAAATTTCAACTTTTCCAGGTGCAACTGGTAGTAGGCAAAGTTGTAATTGGTAGCCATGGTACCGGCCAGATGATGCCCTTCAATTAGCAGGCCTTGCCGGTCCATATCAGTAAACCCCATTGGGCCATGGACCTGGCAAGTACCTTGCTGTTTCAACCATTGGCAGGCTGTTTCCATTAATACTGATGATACTTTGTAATCATCAATAAAATCGTACCACCCAAAACGTGCAATTCTCGAATTAGTAACTTTTTGTTCGCCCGGGTTAATTATGGCAGCAATACGTCCAACAATGATATCTCCCTTATAGGCCAGCCAACATTTAAAATGGCAAAAGTTTAAGGCAGGGTTGTTGGGGCTGAGTGTTTTTAACTCATCCATGTGTAATGGAAATGCCACCTCTTTATTGTATTTATATAGTTTGCTGTAAAACTTGACAAATTGTTTAAGGTCTGCTTTGCTTTTTACCTCTTTGATGATTACAGACATACACTTTCCTTTAAAACATTATAATGTACCAATACCTCATTGATTTGCTCAACGGCATATTCAATTTGTTCTTTAGTATGTGCTGCTGTTAATGAAAATCGCAGAAGCGCATCGGTTTCTTTAACGCCTGGAGCAACAACCGGATTCACGTAAATACCTTTGTCTAATAATTTTTTAGCCACGCGGAAGGTCATAAAGCTGTCGCGGATGTAAATTGGAATAATAGGTGTTTCGGCCATGCCAATATCAAAACCACTTTCGCGCATTAAACGGATGGCATAATGGGTGTTGTCCCACAGGCGAAGGCGCAACGAATCATCTGAACGCATCAACTTAACAGCGGCTAATACACTTGCTGTTGAAGCAGGAGGTAGACTGGCGCTAAACATATAGGTTCTGGAAGCGTGGTTTAAATATTCGATCACATCCTTATTTCCAGCAATAAATCCGCCTACCGATGCCAACGATTTACTAAAGGTTCCTCCAATTAAATCCACTTTGTCGGTAATGCCATAGTATGAAGCCGTACCTGCGCCATGATCACCGATAACACCGATGGCATGAGCGCAGTCAACAAAAGTAAAGGCATCATGCTTCTCGGCTTCTTCCGTTATTCGGTCCAGTTTGGCAATGTCGCCATCCATTGAGAAAATACCATCTGTCACAATCAACTTAACGCCAGTGGAATGCTTCAGTTTGTGTAGTTTTCTTCCCAAATCAGATGGGTTATTATGCCTGTATTTAACTCGCTGTGCCAAACTCATACGACAGCCATCAATAATGGAGGCATGATTCAGCTCGTCGATCAAAATGTGATCATTTTTACCGGCCATGGCAGGAATAACACCCGTGTTTACCTGAAATCCTGTAGGGAAAACAATCACTCCTTCTTTTCCTAGCCAGTCGGCTAATTCATGCTCTAATTCATGATGCAGATCCAGTGTTCCGTTCATAAATCGGCTACCGGTGCATGAAGTACCATATTTGTCAATGGCCTGCTTACTGGCCTCTTTTATTTTGGGATGATTATTTAGTCCTAAGTAATTATTTGATCCAAACATAAGCACCTCTTTACCGCCAATAATGCTCGATGAAGATTGGTGGGATGAAATGGATCTGAAATAAGGATACATATTGGCTTCCTTCAATAACTTGGCTTGTATCACCATGTTATTATTCCTGACAAAGTCGTATTTGCTCATAATTAGATGTTTTAATACTAGTTGTTGTGTATAGATTCTGTAGGGTCAATGCTTTGGAATTTATTTCTCCAGTTGTTCAGGGTCTTAAGCAACTGGTTGGTCATCTGTTTTTGCTCCAAGGCCAGATTATGCTTTTGCAAAGGGTCGTTTTTTAGGTCGTACAAAGCCACAAATCCCGAGTTGTTATTAAGCAGCAGGTAATCATCGGTCATTAGCTGATAACACTCATTGATAATACTTACCGAGAACGCTTTTTGCTTATGGTCAAAAAGATTGTTCCCAGGAGTGTCAAGAGTTTGAGGAAAATTCAAATACGACAGAACACTTGGGAAAATATCGATGTGCTGTGCCCTTCTCTTGCCCGCTCCTTTAAAGGCACTGCCCGGATCAAAAAATAATAAGGGCACACTAAATGCTTTTTCGCTTGTGGCATAATGCTTTTCCCATGGTATGATTGCGTGATCGGCTGTTATGACGAACAAGGTATTCTTGTACCAATCCATCGTTTTTACCGTTTGGAAAAAGGAGCGCAAAGCATGATCGGTGTAAGCGATGGTTTCTTCAATACCATTTTCTCCTTTAGGGAAGGTGTTATGATATTCAGCAGGTAAATCAAACGGATTATGAGAGGTTAAAGTAAAAACGGTGGAGATAAATGGCTTTTGCTCCTGGTTAAGTTTGTTCGCCATGTATTGCAGATAGGGTTCATCCCAAATACCCCAGGTGCCATCAAAGTCTCCTTTAATGGGGTATTCATCCAGTCCGTAATAGTGATTAATTCCACTCTGATGGCAAAAATCCTGAAAGCCCATGGTGGCATTGTGCGAGCCATGAAAAAAATAGGTTTCGTAGCCAATGGCTCTTAAACTGGCAGGTAAGCTACTAATTGAAGATTTATTATCACTTAAGATAAATGGTGTTTGGGTAGCCGGCAGGGAGGCAAGTACAGCCGGTAAGGCATCCATGCTTTTTCGTCCGTTGGCCGATGCCCTCGTAAAATAATAACTCTCGGTCATCAATGAATCCAGAAATGGGGTAAATCCATTTCCCACCTGCTCCGGATTTAATAGTTTGGAGGCTTCACTGGTAAAGCTTTCAAGTATGATGATGACGACGTTTTTATTGGGAGTTAAAGAGTCGCATTGTGATGGCTCACATAACGCCTGGTGGGTATTAGCAGCCTGATTCGTGATTTTAATGGCATCATGGTGCCATGAGTAAAGTAATGTAAATGCAGAATTATACGAAATGCCGGCAATTATCGGATCTTCCAGTGTTTCAACGGCCGTGTTAAATCCTGTGCCTTCCTCAATGATGTTGATCTGTCCTTTACATCCGGCCACAAAGATGTAAGTCACCAGTAAATAGACTCCTAACTGTTGTTTGCCTGAAAGGTAAATCGATGAACGAATTTTATTCGAATAACGATAGAATTTAATCATCACAAAAAGCAACAATGCTAACAATACAATGGCATACCAGTAGGTGATGAAGAACTCGTAACCCAAAGAGCTCATGTTGGCTTGGGTGCCCAAATAGGAGAAAATGGAGATACTAATTCGTTTTAGCGTATAGGGATAATAAAAGACATCAACAAGATTGGCAATGACAGCTATGGTATTGGATACAACAAACAGCACCATCAATACGCCTTGATAATACTTGTTTTGCGTGAAAGCAAATGGAAGCAAATAAGCAATGGCAAAGGGGGTATTGACCAGAAAGATGGTCATTACATCAAACAATGCTCCCAATAAAAAAATAAGGGGATAATCCGCCATACCGATGTTCTGAAACAAGGCATGGTTAATACCAACCAGTAGAATGCGACACAACTGAAATATGACAAACAGTACGCTGAACAGGAAGGTAAGACGTTTTATTGACTGGTACATAGTTTAAAGTTTTTTAGAAGCTAACTTCGATGCGTAAGCGAATGCCGTGCTTAGCAGAAAAATTATCAAATACATCAGCCGTATTTAAGCGACGTACATAGTCAACTCTCAGGCATTTAAATATATTGGTGATGCCGGCGCTGGCTTCCATGTATGGGGCATCGCTGGTGGTACGCAAATAATCAGGAATCTGCATAACGCGGTCGTGCTCACCCAAAAGCATGCCATAGTAAGTTTTAAATGTAAATATCTCGCGCAGGTTGAGGTGCTTTACCAAGGGTAGTTTATTAAATAAAATACCACCGGTATTGTAGGTGAAGTGTGCATTAAAATAAACATCACTCACATAAGATGTGTGATAAAGTAAATTAAAGTGGTAACGGGCCGCTCCAATATCGCGGGTACCACGCGGCATATTTAGAAGTGGGTAAGGAGCATCACCTATAATTGCACCTCCTTCAATAAGGGTTTTCAAAAAGGTTGGACCAATGTTAACCCGGCTCTTCATCGACAAGTTAAAATTGGCGTAATTACCCGATTTGTTGGACTCCGCGGTGGGCAGATTATACCTGCCTAATAGGGTCGTGAAATGGAATACCGGTTTATTATTGCCGTAGTAGATTCTGGAGAAGAAACCTTCGTCATAATCCTGATCAAAAGATAGTCGCGTATCAAGCAGAATGTTTTGAACATCGAAATGGGGCAATGCCTGCTTGTTGGCAATAAAGGCTACGTTACGATTACTGTATAAGCGTTTATGCGACAGGCGAAATAATACACCAACACTTTTCTTTAACTGATGCTCAAGTGTTAAACCGAAATGCTGTGTGCGAAGCATATAGGGATTGGGCTCAACAGATGTAAAAGCAGAGATGATGTTTCCACTCCCTTGCTGATAAGGGTTTTCTTTGATGAATTCGACAAACTTATTGCGTGTTAAATTAAAGTAGTCGTAGTAATAGTTGCCTTTTATAATGGTTCGCTTCTCAGTTTTAAACTGGTAGGCCATGTTCGATCCATAGGCAAAATCTTTATTTTTAAACCCATAACCCAGGTAGCCACCAACAGTAAAGTTTTTAAATAGCTTTTCGCTGGTACGAAGAGGAATGGTTAATCGATCTCCTTCTATTTCGTTCTTTCTGTAAAAGGCAAAATAGGGGCCTAAATCTAACTTATTCAGGTTGTAATAACCATTCAGTGTCATCGCACTAAACTTATCAACGGCCTTTACATAAGAGTTGTTTTTTAATGACTTGATGCCCGATGAGGCCGATAACTCAAAACTATCCAGGGGCGCATGGATGCGTTCCTGTGCCAATAAAGAATCGGAAGATAAATCAATGGGATTTAATGAGGTAGTTAAGGTGTTTAAAGGGTAGTTGTTAAGATTGTTATAAACATTAACCTTTTGTACAACGAACTGTTTTCTTTCCTTTTTAGCGTTGGCATTTTGCTTGCTAAGCGATAGGTTTAGCTTGGTTTTTTGTTGTTTATAAAACCAATTACCCTGCTTGTTTTGTTCATAGTCGATGGCCACCGATAAATTACTGACAAAATTGACGTTGGCACTATTGGGTAAAGTGGCTCTGATCTCCGTTAAAGCCCAGGTTTTATTTTCGACCCAGAAATAGCCTTTGAAGGTGACATTTTTGTAACTCTTGGGGTAAAAGTTGAATTTGAAATACTTGGTATTTCCTTTGGTAATGCTGTCGGTTATATAAACGTTGTAGTAGAGCAGGGAGGTGCTGGATATGGGGCTCGGAAAGCCTTTTTGTAAGATGTTGATTTGGTTATCGTAGAAGTTAAACTGCGTTGTTAACCTTTTCTCCAGTACCCCGCGTACCTGATCGTTAATTTCGGTTAAAACACCATCGCTTTTGTTGGTTACAACTTCTGTTCTTTCGTTTGAAACGCCCTGATTTCGATAGTGATTCGTAATGGTTTCATCCATAAAAAACGGCATCATAACCGTTGAATCGGATGATGCAACCAGCGCATCGGTATTGCCTTTGAGAATACGGGATGATGATGCTTTTTCTTTATTGATGTTGTTTAAAAATACCGACGTACGTGCATAGTTTTTGTAGTCGATATGTTGAATGTTATCCGGATTATTCTTCTTACGGTTTTTAATAATCTTTCTTAATAGCAACAAATCAAGCGAGTTGTCTGGCTTGACCGTTACTTCATCCAGATTCTGAACATCTTCCTCCAACTCAACTTTAAGAAAGGTTTGATTGGGTTTGACCTCAATTTCCTGACTCTTGTACCCAATGAACTTAACCCAAAGGGAACATGGCAGAGCAATGGATTCGAGCTTAAACTGTCCGTTATTATCGGTGATTACGCCTGTATTTGAATCGATCACCAGTATATTAACAAATGGCAATGGTTCCTGCGTGGCTTTGTCGCTAACCACACCACTAATTGTTTGTGCCGAACTAAATTCAGCAAACAAAAAAGCGCATAGTAGTGTGAACGTAGTTTTATATAGTAAATTACGTATCTGCATCTTGAAATAATTGTTTTCCTTTATTGTCTTGTAGATTTTTCCCCAATAAAAGGTTAGCAAAGATGGAGGAGGAGGTAGGATGATTGAAATAATTGTGAGAAGCGGTTAGAATTTTATGAGAACCGACACAAGAATTACTGATTCAGACAAAGAAAATGTATCACGAAAGAGGAGTTTTTCGGTTTAAAACGCTGCATATTCTTGTTTAATGTTTTAGTCCAGATTACAAATTAGTGCATGAGGGAGTACGCCGAAATTGTTGAGTTTATAACCCTTGTAATCTCCTAAGCTGGACACGCCAGAAAGTATCAAGTATCAGAATGTGAGTATCAAGATGCACAGCTTTTTTAAAATATTCTACCAAACAAAACACGAATATTAATGATAAGATACTAAATAGGGGATGAAATACTATTGATTTGCAACATGTAATTCAACACCATTCTGGTCTCCCTTCTTAAGGGAGATTTAGAGGGTAAATTTGTAATCCTCCGCCAGTAAATAACCCCAATAATTCCCTGAAAAAGCAAGTTTACACCTTATGTTATTATAGGAGTATTAAAGGCTCTGTATGGATTATAGTGGGTAATCACCCAAACAACTTAAGTGCACCACTCGGCCTCTCTAAAAAAAGTGATAGAAATATAAGATGTTACTTAGAGAGACCGGGAAGCTGAGAACTTGTTCGAAGATCAGCCGGCCGAACTTAGTAACAGTAAATAGATCAATTACTTTTTTTAGGCAGCCTTTCTCAATGCTGAAGCCCTAAAGAATACTCAATTCTTTAGCGCTCCGATGTATACTTTCTTGTGTCAAGACAAGTAAAGTATAAGCCTCGCGGCTTGAGCGACGATTGTAAACTGAAAATTAGTTACCCACTAAAAATCATATAGCACCGTATTAAATTACCTATGAACCATAGACTCGATTAAACTTTTAAAAGCCATATTTACACCGACTTTTATTTACCATATTAAAATTCGAAATACATCATAAGCTCTTATATAAGATATCTATGAAAAAAATTGTACTGACATTGTTGATTAGCCTTGTTTTCGGCTTAATAGAAGCTCAGCTTTATCAACCGCATGATACCATCATTTATAAACACACCGGGCAGGGTGATTTGTCCTTGCATTGTTTTTATCCCAATGATTATAAAAAAAACGATCAGCGTCCGGCCATTGTTTTCTTTTTCGGAGGAGGATGGGTAGGCGGAACGCCAAAGCAATTCTATCAGCAATCAACACATTTAGCCAGCTTAGGCATTGTTTGCTTTTCGGCCGAGTACAGAGTCAGGAATCGGCACAAAACATCGCCTTTCGAATCGGTGAAAGATGCCAAATCGGCGGTGCGCTATTTACGCCAACATGCCGCTGAATTGGGAATTAATCCATCTAAAATAGTTGCGGCAGGCGGTTCGGCAGGTGGTCATGTGGCGGCATGTTCGGGTGTAATTACCGGTAAGGATGAAGCAGGAGAGGATTTGAGGATCAGCTCGGTGCCTAATGCCATGGTATTGTTTAATCCGGTACTAGATACAACAGAAAAAGGTTATGGAGCTGAAAAGGTTAAAGGCAGAGAGACGGAAATATCGCCTTGTCATCATGTGAAAAAAGGAATAGTGCCTTGTATTTTGTTTCACGGAACGGCAGATAAAACAGTGCCATATGAAAATGCGGTGCGTTTTGATTCATTAATGTTGGCAAGTGGCAACGATTGTGATTTAGTACCTACCATAAATAAAGGGCATGGCTTTTTTAATAGCAGTTGGTTTAAAAAGGCCAATAAAGATGAGGACTATAAAAAAATTATGTATGAGTTGGAGCTGTTTTTATGGAAGCATAGCTACCTGGAGAAACCAAGCGATTGGACTTACGATTTTAATTCAGCTTTGACACCTTAGTGTGTGCTGGTAAGGTTTTGTTATCTAAGCTTTTATAATTTGTAACTTTTTAACCCCTATAATCCCCTAAATAGGGGATGTAAATACTATTGATTTGCAACATGTAATTCAGCACCATTCAGGTCTCCCTTAATAAGGGAGATTTAGAGGGTAAAATTGTAATCACACTGAACCGGATTTTCCATTCATACCCATATCAAAAAAATCAGGCAGCTTTTCAAAAGCTGCCTGGTCTCGTTAATATCCTTTATCGGTTTGATTAAGATTTAGTTTTCAACTTCCTCGTTAAGCGTTTGGCGACGTTTCACCACCTCGTTGGCTCGGTCGATGTGCGTGGCTATGTTATTAGTAAGTTCGGTGTAAGTGGCCGGATCGAATTGTACCATGGCACGAAGGTAAACAACCAGTTTGTTGTTGATCAGCTCAATCATTTCGCGCTTGATTTCGGTCGCACTTTCCGATTCGCCTTCCTCGGCAGTGGCTTCGTTCCACTTCATTTCGGCCTCTTTGAAATTCTTCTGATCCACTTCCAGTTGATCAACGATAGCAAGCATGCCGGGCAGTAGCTCTACACTTGGTAGTATTTCGGGAGCCCTCAGGTCTCTGATTAGCGACAGGGTTGAAGCCGACTGGCTCGAATAATTCAAACTTGTTATCTCAAAACCATAGCGACCTAAAACCCCGTCAACGGCCTGTGCAGCCTTATTAATAGTGTTATCGGGATGCAATAAAAAGCCCTGGTTTAGGTATAAGAGCGAACGCGTAGTCGTATCGCGTTTTACATCAGCTTCATCGAGTACCGATTCAGCTTTTATTTTATTCACGGCCTCATTAAAACGCTGCATAATAGAATCGAGCGATTCTTTTACCGTAGTAATGTTAGGGTCGTTAACACTCGTGTTGTGAAGCTCGGTATTCAGGTTGCCACCCAAATTATTGGCTTCACCCACACGGGTGTTTTTCGAAATTTTGTTAATTTCTGTCATGTAAATATGTTTAAATCTTGATAAAGGATATTCTAATGGTTTGTGCCTGGTTTTTGCTTTGCCCCAATGGGCAAATAAGAACTTTTGAAAAAACACCTCTTGCCCAAACGGGCAAAGCAAGAAAAATGTAAATGACGGCGTTTGCCCGTTTGGGCAAAGCTCAAAAATTACAAAAGTTAACCTTTGCCCATACGGGCAAGCCTTTCCTGTGAAAAAAACACCCTTTGCCCGTTTGGGCAAAGCTTGTCCAGGCAAAAAGTGGCCTTTTGCCCAAATGGGCAAGGGGAGAAAATTACAAAAGTGGGGTTTTGCCCGTTTGGGCATCCATTGAACCGTTGAATAAAGGGGGATTTAGAATTCATCATGGCTTAGGATTTTGGCTTTTTCTAATTGTTCCAATCAATTTATTACTTTACAATAACAAAATCAAATGTAATTTAAAGGTGTTTGCTCTATTTAATAATAGTTGATGGCCTGAGAACCCACAACTGCACAGGAAATGGACAAAAAAATATTGAAATTATTTTTTTTTCATGATGCTTGTCTTGCTCAGGGGATGGGTATTTAGTTAGTTTATAGATGGTAGTTGATGGTAGTTGATGGTGGTTAGTGTAAGGTTAAATCAGCAATGGCTAAAGCAGATATTTATTCAATCGTGTAATATAATTCATTATTATTTCTGTGGAAGATATGTTGTATTTAACAAATAAGATTAATTTTGGGGATGTAATAAGGATGAAGCCCTTAAAGCCAGTTGGAGTGAAGTTAAGGAGGGGGATTTATATTGGGTGGTTAGGGCGCATTAAAGAGAACCAATACCGACAAAAAAATATAAAAATGAGTGAAGAGAATAATTTAGTAGTTTTAAATAGAGGCGAGAAAAATGAAACACAATTACTTGCTGTAGAAAACGGTCTTTTAGGTTTTTTAGAACAACACGATTTACCAACTAATAATATATTTGCCCCTGTACCAGAAAGGGCAACAGTATTTAAAAATATTGAAGATGTTATAGATAAAATCGAAATTCCAAACCGAGAAGACTCTGTTTACATATCTAAATTTGTTGCTGCTATTGCGACTGGACTCTTTGACGCAGGATTGAATTATTTATGGGATGAGACAATCTTACAAATAAGGAAGAGAGTTATTCAATATGATTTAGAATATTTCTACGATAATGCTGTTACGGGGGAAAAGAGAAAAAAACTCGAAACAGAAGATGATATTGTAAAACTTGATGATTATGACCTTATTAAAGGTGCTAAAGAAATCGGTTTAATATCAAATTTAGGGTTTAAACACCTTGAATATATTAATTACATGCGGAATTGGGCTAGTGCAGCTCATCCTAATCAGAATGAACTAACTGGTTTACAATTGGTAGGTTGGTTAGAAACTTGTATAAAGGAGGTTATTTCTTTACCTATTTCTAACATAGCTGTCCGAATAAAGCAATTATTGACAGGTGTAAGACTTAATGAAATTTCAGAAAAAGACGCAGAGGAAATTTCAGTTTTCTTCACGAACTTGACAACTGAACAAGCGAACAATCTTGCGTCGGGATTCTGGGGTATCTATACGAACTCTTCAACAGAACAAAAATCAAGACAAAATATTATTCTATTACTACCAGAATTGTGGGGACATGTTTCAGAAGACACTAAGGATGGTTTGGGTATTAAATATGGTAATTTCGTTGCAAATAATTATTTAGAAGAAAAGAAACTAGCAAGAGAATATCTTAGAATAGTAAATGCAGAAAGTTACATTCCAGACGATTTAAGAGGTGTTGAGATTGAGAGCGCAATAAATGATTTACTCGTAGCACACAGGGGTGGTAATAATTTTTACAGTGAACCATCATTTGCAAGACAACTTATTAGGATTGTGGGCGAATCTCCAAAAGTTCCGAAACAAATAAATAAGCAATATGTATATGCTCTAATTGAAGTGTTTATGACAAATGCCAATGGTATAGCTTGGAATGCTGAACCAACATATATTAAGCTAATTCAAAATTTTGACGAGACACAAGCAACGATTGCAATGCTTTCATTTACAACAACTGAAATTTCAAGTAAGCTTCAATTCCACTTATGTAGAAAGAAATTCCTTTCGATTGTTGAATTCGCAAAGAAACGTATTACAAAACCTGTGATATTAGAATTGGCAGAAAAGATTCAGGATTTCCCAGAAAGCAATTTAGAAAATCTAATGAAAGATAAACGAATACAGACAATTCTAGAAAGTATCAAAGTGCTTTGGAAATAAATAACGAAGGCCTAACAATGGCTTATAAAGCATAGCTGAGCTCGGCTCGTTTTGGGCGAGGAGATTTCCGCTCAATAGTCAGTCCTGCTGGACAGACAATCATCACCGCGAATCCCCTCCGCTGGCACGGAAATAAAGCAACAATAAAACTGTTGCTGAGCGAAGTCTTCGACTTTGTTCTGTCGAAAAGGTAGTAAGTAAGCTAACGGGATTTATAACCATTAAAAAATCCAGATGGTGTCTGCCTGATTAATCATACGAAGTCAATGGCTTGACCTATAAAAAATTAATAATTAGATATGATTATCACCGAAAATAAGTAATCAGATAATGAAAGAGATACTGTTAAGGAAAAGAGGATTAGGTAACTCGCTGAGCAAACCATTTGGAATAATGATTGGAGTATTAGGTTTAGGTTTGATTATTCGTGGAGTCAATGTTTATGGATGGATTTTAGCAATTATATTTATTCTAGTAGGTGTTGTTTATGCTTTTGGTAAGGAGATGACAGAAATAAATTTAAATAACAACACAATCAATAGTTACTCTCAGCTTTTCCTATTCAAATTTGGAAATAAGAAAGAATTACCTAAAACAGAATACATTTTAGTAAGAGATTTAAACTCAAGTGCCAATTACAGTTCCTTAAGTAATGTAGACTCTCAATATGAAATATCATTAGTTACAAAACAACAAAAGAAATTGATAATAGCATATCGAGATAGAAAAACTAATGCAATTTCTCTAATTAGAGGTTTAGAAAATAAAATGGATGTGCAGGTTAGAGACAAAACGAAAGAAAAGATACTTAAAACAAATTGTCGGTCCTCCGCTGGCGCGGATTTGCAATCCGTGCCAATCAAGTAACAATAAAACTGTTGCTGAGCGAAGTCTTCGACTTTGATCTGTTGAAAAGGTAATTGATAAGCTATCGGGATTTATAACCATTAAGATATCCAGACGGTGACTATTTTGTCGGCAAGACAGGGAGTAAACCACAAAAAAAATGAACTACAAATACCACCAATTAACGCAAATTGTTCTGCACAGCGGAACTAAAAATTAGTGTAATTTGTCAAATTTGTGGTTAAAAATAAAATTGTCCTCTTAGTATTTTTAAAAGCGAATTCCCTGGTTGGTAAGACTCCGCTGGCGCGGATTTGTAATCCGTGCCAATTATTTTTTCAGTTTGCTAAAGCACAGATTGCAAATCTGCGCTAGCAAGGGGAGTTCCATCCCGCCAAGCGGGATGAGTTATGACGATTGAAAGTAAATTATAAACAGATGAAGCATAAAATAAATAAGACTTTTTTCCTTTTAATTACGCTTCTATTTTTTCTTTGGGGTTGCCAAAAGGAAGAAATGGAAATCAATAACAGGCCTTTGCTAAAAGAAAGGTTCAATGGAAAATACGAGCTAATCAGTTCTAATTCAAAACAAGCTGTTGACTTAAACAATGATGGGATAGAATCAACCAATCTCCTTGATGAAAACTCAGTGATTTTATTCTCAGAAATCACAATAAGAATACCTTACGAAGATGAGCTTTTCTTAAAAGAAAATGAATTTGTATTCTCCGAATTATGGCCCATGGAGAATGAACATCGATTGAAGGAGAAGAAAATTCTAACAGTATATAAAAAACGAGTCTATAGCGTTAACTATGACCTCTATGGTAATGTGCAAATTGGTAAGTTTAATGAAGATTTAACTTCAGCTGAAAAATTCCGATTAGATATTAATGATGATGGAAAAAATACCTTGGTTCAGCTGAAATCATTAAACCTATTGGAAGATGAAATAATTAGGGTAATTGTCGTAAGAAAGTTATTTACTAAAAACGGTTGGGTTACAACCGAAATCGAATCACTATATAAAAGATACTCACCTGTAACATAGGTAAAACAGTTCATGTGCATATTGCATTATAGCCTTTGGTTTTCCAGAGCACGGATTATAAATCTACGCTAGCAAGGGCATTGTGCAAAAAAGTCCTGACAGGACGAAGTATAATAGCATAGTCGGATAGGGCTATGAGTAAGATACTGCAGATGATTATGGGCTGTAAGTCCGATACGTATTGATTTGATTCGCCATACTGGCAAAGAATTACAACTCTATAATTCCCTTAAAAGTGGATGCAAATAGTGTTGATATACAATATGGAAGTCAGCACCATTCTGGTCTCCCTTATTAAGGGAGACTTAGAGGGTAGAAATTTTTAATATACTTACAGAGTTAGATTTAATATTGGCTTGTTGGTAAGCAAGCCAAACAGAAAGAAGCTATATGAGAAAACTAATAATTGGATTTCTTTGGCTAATATCAGCAAGTGTGTATTGCCAAATTGATTTTGTTGATTTAAGCTATAACAAAAACAGGTTTAAATCTTTATTGCAGGAATCGGAAAAAGAAAATAAATTAATCTTTATATACTTTACATCAAAAGGGTGTGGCCCCTGTAAGTCTTTTGAGAAGAAAGTATTTACCGATACTACGGTCATTAATCTGTTTGTTAATAACTTTATTAATGCAAAAGTAAATTGGGAAAATAAACAACCATTCTTAAATAAAAAGTACTTGATTAATGGCTTTCCTCAATTTGTATTCGTCGATCACAAAGGAAAGGTTGTTCACCATATGCGTTATTACATGGAGAAGGAGGAATTTCTTCAGGTAGGAGAACAAGCCTTAAGTGAAAATGACAATTTTATAGCCTGGAAGAGTCAAATTGAGAATGATAACTATAGTTATGAAGTGGTGAGCAAGTACCTTAGAGCAATCGAGCGACCAAGAAGTTTTATGGACAGCGATTTTAAATGTGAATCACAAAACATATTAGACAAATACTTTGCAACACAAGATCGGTCAACATGGATTGAAGCATGCAATTGGCTACTGATTAAAAATTTTGTAGCTAATCCTCATTCGGAACAATTTGAATATTTGATAAGTCAATATGAGCAATTTACAGATCGATACGGTAAAATAGAAATTGATCAGTATATTTTTAATGTGTGGTCTGCTTATACTTCTGGATGTACTACTTGTTCCGATAGATTTAAGCTGGCAAATGAGGAGATATTAAAAATTGATTTTCCTCCCATAAGGGCTGTTTGGGAAAGAAAACCTGCTATGGAAATCTATGACGAAATTTATAAGGAGCAACGCAAGACTAAGGAAGAATGTAATCATTCAAAACTAGACTCTTTAAGGCTTGAATTCTATCGAAAAATAAATAAACCTTTAAAAGAGCATTATTATTTGTATTCAGCTTACCAAATAAATGATTGGACTCGTAATGTATACCAATATGCAAAAGAGAATGATGATAAGGCGGTTTTAATAGACTGCTGTGTTTGGATGGAGAAACTTTCTGAAATTACCCGGTATTTCGAAGTTTTTGATACCTATTCTCATATTCTGTCGGCCTTAGGGGAAAATGATAAGGCACTTGAAATGCAAAAATGTGCATTAGTATTTGCACAGCGATCTAAAGAATCTGATAGGATAATTCAAAGAATTAATAAAAGAATCAATGTTTTGCAGGAACATGAGTAGGTAATATGATGAAAATCGTTGAACTCAATGCCTCTTATAATCCCTAAATAGGGGATGTAAATACTATTGATTTGTAACATGTAATTCAGCACCATTCTGGTCTCCCTTATGAAGGGAGATTTAGAGGGTAAATAATATGCAAAGGCCACGAAATTTGTATATGATCTAATATCACTCTTTCAAATACAGATATAAAAAAAGGATAATTGATCAACAATTATCCTTTTTTTGAGCCAATGACGAGATTTGAACTCGTGACCTCTTCCTTACCAAGGAAGCGCTCTACCCCTGAGCTACATCGGCAAAATTAAAATTGAATTGACCGCAGAAGTACATTCCAATTTTAATTTACTATTAAACCCTGAGCGAAAAACGGGACTCGAACCCGCGACCCCGACCTTGGCAAGGTCGTGCTCTACCAACTGAGCTATTTTCGCATTGCCTGTTCGTTTAACAGGTGGCCGTTTTTCTCAACAGCGGTGCAAAAGTAAAACTTTTTTGATACATCGCAAATCCCTTTTAATATTTTTTTGCGGAAGAAATTTAACATTATGGTTTTTTGCAGGTGCTTTTTAATGCACGCTAGAATGGTGTATTGTTCATATTTCATTTAAATAGAGGCAAAACAAGCAGGGTGGGAACATTTATTCACCCTTTCGGAACAAATACACGAAATTCGATTCTTTTGCCTTTGTAATTTTGGTGAATCAAAAACTGAAATAAGAAAATGCACAAATTATTTACTTTCCTGATATTTTTATTGGCCCTTGCATGTCAATCGCCACAAAAGGTAGAACAGTATTCAATCATACCATTACCACAATCGATCAATTATGGTGATGGATTTTTAGAGCTTGAGTCAACACTCAGTCTGCAATGCGATCAACCAGACGGTTTAGAACTGAAAGAACTTTTTAATGAAATGGGGAAATCGCACAGTATAAGGCTCGGTGGGGCATCCGATGCAACACCAATGTTATTGGTACATCGGCCTGAGCTCAAAGAAGAAAGCTATCGACTTAATATTGGTAAAGAAAAAATCACCATTGAAAGTAGTTCGAAAGCCGGTTGGATATATGGTTTTCAAAGCTTCTTACATTGTTTGCCCCTCGATAATAAAGCTAAGGTATTGGTTCGATGTGGTACCATTGATGATGAACCGCGTTTCTCATATCGTGGCATGCACCTTGATGTTTCACGTCACTTTTTTATGAGCGATGAAGTAAAGTCATTTGTCGATCAGATGGTGCATTACAAATTGAATAAATTACACCTTCACCTGACCGATGATCAGGGATGGCGACTGGAAATTGAGCAATACCCTTTGTTGACAGAGAAAGGAGCATGGCGAACGCATAATTCGCAGGATAGTTTATGCATCAAACGTTCGGCAGAAGATAAAACCTTTTTAATTCCTGAAGATCGCTACCGGCAAATTGAAGGGGTGAAAAAATACGGAGGCTATTACACCAAAGACGATATGCGCGACATCATTAATTATTGTGCTGCCCGCAATATCGAAGTAATTCCTGAGATTGATATCCCGGGCCATTTTAAGGCAGCTATTGACAACTACTCATTTCTTTCCTGTTCAGAAAAGGCGGGCTGGGGTTCACATTTTTCTTACCCCGCGTGTTTGGGTAAGGCTACCACATATGAGTTTATCGAAAACATAATGAGTGAAGTTGCCGAATTATTTCCGTCAAAATATATTCACATTGGAGGTGATGAAGTCAACAAGGATGAGTGGAAAAAATGCGAACGTTGCCAGAAGGCTATTAAAAAGAATGGTTTAAAAGATGAGCACGAACTGCAGTCCCACTTTAATCATCACATTGAGGCCTTTATAAATAAAAAAGGAAAGCAATTAATTGGCTGGGACGAAATTGTAGAAGGCGGATTATCCAATTCTTCAACGGTTATGTGGTGGCGCAATTGGGCTCCTAATACCATTCGCGAAGCCACAAAAAATGGTAACAAGGTGATTATGACACCTGATTTTGAATACTATTTCGACTTTCCGTATTCGGCTACACCAACAAGCAAAGTGTACAATTTCGAACCTGTGCCAGATGATTTTACCGCCGATATGGCTGATAAAGTATGGGGTGTTCAGGCTAACATCTGGACCGAACGCATTCCGAATATGAACCGGGTGTATTACCAGGCATTGCCACGCATGCTGGCATTGGCCGAAAGTGGTTGGACAAATAAATCGCTGAAGGATTACAAGTCATTTGAAAACCGACTAAACAAGCAGTATGCTTACTTTGAGAACGAAGGTTTGTTTTATCATTTACCTGCTTTGAGTGGATTTGATAAAACGAAAGTCTTTATCGATGAAGCTGTTTTTGAGATTAATATACCCGATGATGAGATGACGGTTTATTACACATTGGATGGATCAGCACCAACACCTGCGTCAAGCAAATATTCAGGAAGCATCGCATTAAAAGAATCGGCCAAAATATGTTTTCGCGCTTATAAAAACGATGTGTTTAGTAAGATTTATGAAGCCGAATTTGAAAAGCAACTGATGGCTGATCCAATTGAAGTGAGTGTATTACCTGGTCTTGTACGCAAGTATTTCAAAGGCCGCTATTGGAAATGTTCAGATGTGAAAATTGATCAAAAGCCGGATGCTCATTCAGTTGTTACTGATTTTGGTTTGGGCGAATACAAAGGTCAGGAGAACTATGCCTTGATATTTGAAGGATACTACAAGGCCGAAACCGATGGAATTTATACCTTCTATACCAATTCTGATGATGGCGATCAGCTATTTATTCATGATCGCTTGGTGGTTAATAACGACCCAAGTCATGGGCCACGTGTTCGCCAGGGTGCCATTGCGCTTAAAGCGGGTTTGCATCCTATTCGTTTAATCTACAGTCAAATTGGAGGCGGTGCAATACAGGAAGTTTTTGTGGCAACTCCTGCAAAAGAAGAACAACAGATTCAAGCAGATGAGCTCTTTTATAAAAATTAAAAATGAGTGATTTGTAATGACAAATGAAAGTAAATTAGAGTATATGAAAAATATTTTACCTGTCTTTTTAATGTTTCTGACACTGGCATGTGTTGGTAAAGACAAAAATAATCAGCAGGCTGTGCAACTTCCCAAATTTCAGCCCGAGCAATATGTTTGCTATCGCACAGCGGAGCCGCTAAAGATTGATGGAGAATTAAATGAGGGAGCATGGCAAAATGTTCCCTGGACCAATCTTTTTGTCGATATCGAGGGCGATAAAAAGCCGATGCCAACCTGGGAAACCAGAGCCAAAATGTTATGGGACGATAAATACCTATATGTTGGAGCATACCTTGAAGAACCGCACTTGTGGGCTACCATCACCAAACGCGATGCTGTTATTTTTTACGATAACGACTTTGAAGTTTTTATTGATCCGGATGGAGATACGCATGGTTATTATGAGTACGAAGTAAATGCTTTTAACACGGTTTGGGATTTGCTTTTGGCCAAGCCCTATCGCGAGGGAGGCCCGGCCATTAATAACTGGGATATTAATGGATTGAAATCGGCTGTTAGTTTAATGGGAACAATCAATCAGCCCAACGATGAGGATGAAGGATGGTACGTAGAAATTGCTTTTCCCTTGCATGTTTTGCATGAGTACTGTGGTGGTGTTAAAGCCAAGGCTGGTAATCAGTGGCGCATTAACTTCAGTCGTGTGCAATGGCAGCGCGAAGTGAAAGAGGGTACTTATCACAAAAAGATTAATCCGGAAACAGGTAAATCATATCCGGAAGATAACTGGGTTTGGTCGCCGCAAGGCTTTATCAATATGCACCGTCCTGAAACATGGGGTTTTCTTCAGTTCTCGGATGTCATTGCCGGTGAAGGAGAGGAGGCTTTTGTTTACAATGAGGATGAGTCTGTGAAATGGGAACTGTTTTCAATTTATCATGCACAGAAAGTTTATCGCAAGCAAGATGGTAAGTATGCCAATCAGTTGGTTGAGTTGGAAAAAGTAGGGTTAAGTAACCTTAAATATGCCACAAAGGTAGAAACAACAGCTTCTTTGTTTGAGGCACAGGCAACACGCAAGGGTAGTAAGTTTATCTGGCACATTAATAATGAAGGGCGTACCTGGCGAAGTAAAAAATAGTATTGACAGAAGGAAATTGATTTTAGTCAAATGAAACGAACATGTAAATTTTAATCGTAAATATTACACACAGGGTAATGATTAAAATTACTTGAGAGTTCCATCCCGCCAGGCGGGACAAGTTATGACAAATGAAAATAAATGTAAGATGAAAAGATTTCTGATTTATGTAACGCTGGCGTTTGTGCTGTTAAGTACGGCAAATGCGCAAAAAGAGACAAACGAAACAGCTAAGGAAAAGGATAAAAGAATGGCCTGGTTTAAAGATGCCAAGCTGGGCATTTTTATTCACTATGGTATTTATGCTGTTAATGGCATTGATGAGTCCTGGTCATTTTTTAATGGTTACATCAATTACGAGGATTATATGAAGCAGATGGATGGTTTTACTGCCAGCCAGTATCAGGCTCAGGAGTGGGCCCGTATATTCAAAGAGAGCGGAGCCAAATATGCTGTTTTAACCACCAAGCATCACGATGGCGTGGCACTTTGGGATAGTCAGACAGATCATTTTAGTACTGTAAAAAATACGCCTGCTAAAAAGGACATTGTTGCGCCTTTTGTAAAAGCTTTAAGAAAAGAAAAGCTGAAGGTAGGTTTGTATTATTCGTTGATTGACTGGTCGTACCCCGATTATCCGGCGCATTTGCGTAATAAAAAGCGTTACCAGAAAGATCTGGAACGATGGGCGAAGTTTACCGACTTTTATTTTACGCAAATGTATGAACTGTCATCCCGTTTTAACCCTGATTTGTATTGGTTTGATGGCGATTGGGAGCATTCGGCCGAAGAGTGGAAAGCCAAAGAGTTGCGTAAATTAATGCTGATATACAACAAAAACGTCATTTTAAACAGTCGCCTGCGCGGATACGGTGATTACGATACACCAGAACAAGGTGTGCCAATTAGTAAGCCCAATAATCCATATTGGGAACTGTGTATGACTATGAATGATTCGTGGGGTTATCAGCATAACGATCATAATTATAAAACACCTTACCAGATGATTCGCATATTTGTGGATTGCATTAGTATGGGTGGTAATTTACTATTGGATATTGGTCCCAAAGCCGATGGTTCTATTCCTGAGCCGCAGCTGGAAATCCTAAAAGAATTTGGTCGTTGGACGAGTAAGCACAGTGAAGCTATTTATGGAACACGTGCCGGAATCGATCAGAAGCATTTCACCGGACCGTCAGCTTTATCCAAGGATGGCGAGACTTTATACTTATACATCGACCGAAAGCCTAATCATGCTGTTTTGGTTAATGGCTTAGATGT
The DNA here is from genome assembly GCA_025210475.1 of Carboxylicivirga sp. GTDB lineage: Bacteria > Bacteroidota > Bacteroidia > Bacteroidales > Marinilabiliaceae > Carboxylicivirga. The sequence goes on from JAOARW010000037.1 coordinate 58,728, forward strand.
TGAACCTAAAAAGGTTCGTGTGGTTGGTAAGGATGTTAGTCTGCCATTTAATTTTGATGATAACCTGCTATCCATTGATTTGGATGCAAAGGATTGCGATCAAACCATGACGGTAATTGCAGTTGATCTAAAACAAAACATCAAATTGGTACATCCTGAGAAGAGCTTACACGAATATGAAATGGCCGAGGTGATGAAGGATGATCAGTGGCGAAAGAAACACCGCATTGCACTGGATAATATGGCAGATCCAATTCCTGGCGGGCACTATAATGGCCCTACGGCGTTGTCGAAAGACAAAAGTATCATGTACCTGATGGTAGATGGTAAAAACAATGGACCACTGGTGGTACGCGGGTTAAAGAATAAGATTAATCGCATTTGGGTGGTTGGCAATGGTACTAAACTCAGCCACAAAGAAAATGGTAAGCTATACTGGAGCCAAACGCCGGGCATCGTTTATATCGATTTGCCAGAAAAAGTTTTGGACAAAAACATGACGGTGATTGCTGTTTTACTGGATGGACAATTAAACCTTCATCGCGGTAAAGGCCATGTCATCGAAAGTAATTAAATTAGTTGATTAATTAAATAAAAAGCGCTTCATCCAAAATACAGTATGAAGCGCTTTTTATTTATTTCCTATTGGCTCCAAAGGGACTTGTTGCTTTTGAATTTCTTATAAGTATAATTGATTGAAAACAATCGGTTGTATAGGTATTATCTGGCATATAAGCCATATGGTGTGCTTTTTTGTAGGGAGAATGATTGCTATCGAGATTAAAATAAGTTTTAGAATCTGGTGTAGTTACTTCTTTTAAGTGTTCAATGCCAGGCATATAGTTGGCTATCTTACTATCGTCATTGGTGATTTTTAAATTGTAATACAGTTTCTTTTTTGAACGAAAAGTTTTTAATATCCCCGGAATGAATTGTTGAGGAATCATTTGTTCACTATCTGTATAAAACAATGCAAAGGTATAGGTCGATTTTGATGCCTGTTTTTTAATGCGAGAAGCAAGCCAGTCAATATCTGATTCGTTGGATTGATAACCGTGGTTACGGCCAAAAATGCCAACCATTTTCTCCTTTTCCAATCCATAAAAACTAATGAGCTTTTGATGGTTTTCAAACATCAGGCTATCACGCGTCTGATCCCAAATACTGTCGCTCATGCATTTTTCAAAGTTTAAAGCATTATTTAAGCAATAGTTGTGTATAAAAGCATCCTCTTTTGAAAAAAATGTTATATCGGTTGTTTGCAGCAATTGTTTGGTGTACTCAATATCTGTTGAATCCAATTTGAAACTCTTTCCATGGTCATAAGAGTAGTTAGTTTCCAAATTATACTTGCTTCGAATAGAGCTTATAAGCTTAATGTTACCTTCAACATCTTGAGCTACATCTATCCCAATGAATCTTAACTTATTTTCACAAGATTGATTGAATTGATAGAGTGCTTTGTAATAGGCATATTTCTCATGACACCATCCAAATGTTGATTTAAAACTATTAATATAGTTTTTTAGATAAAGCGTGTCCCCCGTTTCTAAAAAGCGATTAATGGTTTTGACTTCCGATAGGTCAGATTCTGAGATCATGTAAGTAAAGTCGGTTTTAGCCTTTAGCTCTTTAATGAGTTTCAAAGCAATTTTATAGTTGGCATGGTAGCCATGGTTCTCATTTATAAAAAAGTATTGGTGCGATTGCGCAATGCTGTCTGTTATTAGTGCAGGCGAGTTAAAGAAGTCTTGTTTAACCTGGTTCAGGTAATTGATATAGATAGAATCCTGATTCTTTTTGGCATAGCTGTTTAAATTCAGCAATGCTACACTAAGCATTAGTATTAGCTTGTACATAAGTTAATTGTTTGGTTAACACGACTAAGATAATTATTTCTGCTGCATAAGCAAATAAGTATTTAATAATGAATAGGTAAGAGCTTTAGTGTAAATGTGCTCTAATTTGAATATTGAACATTGTGTACTCTGTAAATGTGAAATTTAACTAAAAGTATAAAATACCGATGTGCTATTTAAAATCTTAATTAATTAGGATTATTTTCTGTTAGATTGTTATTTTTGTGATTCATTTACTATCTAATATCAAATCATGCAGAAGACCAAAGAAATCATCCTACTCAATATTTCGGGAGAAGATAAACCAGGATTAACCGCCTTATTAACCGGCATATTATCGCAATATGGGGTTAATATTCTGGATATTGGTCAGGCTGTTATTCATGAAGATTTAGGCTTGGGTATTTTGTTTGAAGTGCCCGAAACGGCCGAGTCGGCCCCTGTATTAAAGGAGCTTCTTTTTAAGTCGTATGAGTTGGGACTTAACCTGAAATTTACCCCGGTAACGGAAGAAAAGTATAAAGACTGGGTGGGACAACAGGGAAAAGAGCGATTTATTATTACCATGTTATCGCGCAAGTTAAGTGCCGATCAGTTGTCGCAGGTTACAGGTATTATTTCCAATCAAGGCCTAAATATCGATTACATTTCCCGATTAAGTGGTCGTGTTTTACTCGATGACCACGAGGGCAATGATAAGTCAGTGGTTGAATTTTCGGTGCGCGGAACACCAAAGAATGAATCGGAAATGAAGCAACAGTTCATCGATATTTCGCGCGAAGCAGGGGTGGACATTGCGTTTCAGGCCGATAATATTTTCCGTCGCAACCGTCGCCTGGTGTGCTTTGATATGGACTCAACACTTATCCAAACCGAGGTGATTGATGAACTGGCTATCAAAGCAGGTATTGGCGATCAGGTAAAAGAAATCACCGAAGCGGCCATGCGCGGTGATATTGATTTTAATGAGAGCTTTATTCAGCGGGTGGCATTGCTCGAAGGTTTGGATGAAAGTGTGATGAAAGAGATTGCTGAAAACTTGCCCATCACCGAAGGGGCCGAGCGCTTATTTAAAACCTTAAAAACCTATGGCTATAAAACGGCTATTTTATCGGGGGGCTTTACCTATTTTGGTAATTACCTGAAAAGTAAGCTCGATATCGATTATGTTTTTGCCAACGAGCTGGAGATTAAAGAAGGTAAACTAAGCGGTAAGCATAAAGGCGAGATTGTTAATGGAGAGAAAAAAGCTGAGCTGCTCAAGCTTCTGGCCTTTAAAGAAGATATTCACCTGGAGCAGGTCATTGCAGTGGGCGACGGTTCCAACGACTTACCAATGTTAAAGTTGGCAGGATTAGGTATTGCTTTCCATGCCAAGCCCAAAGTTAAAGAATCGGCCAAGCATCATATTTCTACCATTGGTCTGGATGCCATTCTTTATTTATTGGGCTTCCGCGATCGTGAAATTAATATCTAAGACGGTAGTCAATAGGCTATAGAAACAAGACAAGAGACGAAAGATCAAAGATAATTTGCATACTAGCAGATGCATCGGTCTTCCGTCTTCTGTCTTCTTGTTAAGTCTCTAAAAATCTACCAATCCTATAATTTTATTATTTTTGCCGCCCAAATAGTTGATTCGAATATGGGTAAAGGTATTTTTCATCGCTCGGAACTTTTAATGGGCAAAGAAGTGATGCAGGCATTGGCTGAGAAAAGAGCCATTTTGTTTGGTATTGGAGGAGTAGGGAGCTGGTGTGCCGAGAGTTTGGTTCGTACAGGTTTACTTAACTTAACCATTGTTGACAGCGACCGGGTGGATATTACCAATGTGAACCGTCAGTTGATGGCAACCACCAAAACCGTTGGGGAGGTGAAGACCATTGCCCTAAAAGAGCGTTTATTGGAGATTAATCCCGATGCCAACATTACTGATATTCAGGAAATATACAGCCGCGATACAGCCGATGACTTTAAGCTTGAAGAATACGACATTATTATTGATGCAATTGATTCGTTGAGTAGTAAAGCACATCTGATTCAAAATGCTGTTGATAAAGAAGCCATCTTTGTATCATCGATGGGGGCGGCTTTAAAGGTTGATCCAACCCGTGTTCAGGTGGAATCGTTCTGGAATGTTAAGGGATGTCCTTTGGCGCGTAAGGTGCGAAAGATGCTACGGAAATGGAAGGTTAACGAGCGCGATTTTCCTTGTGTTTATAGTGATGAAGTGCTGGAAAATGAAGGAGCCTACCTTATAGAACAACATGCCGATGATGCAGATGATAAAGCAGAAAATGGTCCCGGTAATCCCGAATTGCTCAATCACAAATGGGATCATAAAAAGGCATCGATTAATGGCAGCCTGGCCCATATAACAGGAATCTTCGGCATGACACTCGCCGGATTGATCATTCAGCAAATTTGCCAGGAAGCAAAGATAAAAGCATAAAAAATCCCGGCCTAAACCGGGATTATTTTTAAAACATCTTTGGCCAATCGGGAGTTAGTAACCAAAAATGTCTTCTAAAGCTAATTCGTGAACTTTACCCAACTTGGCCAGGGCTTTTTTGTCTAAATCAGACTTACGGCCCAGCACCATGTAAGTATAGTTTTTACCTTTGATGTGGTCATTAAAGAAAGTCTCAAACTCATCCAATGTAATGCTTTGAGCTTTGGTGTACACATCTTGTCTGAGGTCGTAGTCGAGGCCTCTGTCGGCGTTCGACATGTATTCCCAGAATAATTCTTTATTGGTGATGCGTTCGGTATTAATTTGTTTCACAATACCGTCGCAAGCCTGCTGGAATTGCATTTCGGCGCGAGGCATCTCGTTCATCAATTCAGTTAAAGTAGAGGTGGCAATACTTAATTTATCAGCCTGTGTACCCAGTCTTCCGTAAATAAAATTGTCCTTGTCTTTTTGAGAGGCATTGATGTAGCCTGCTCCAGCGGAATAAGCCAGGGCTTTCGATTCTCTTATTTCCTGGAAAACAACCGATGATAGGCCGGAACCAAAATAGTTATTAAACACTTCCGCGTAAGGAATGATCGCCGGATCAAATGGCGTATCTTTTACAAGCAGTAAGATATTCGCCTGGTTAATGTAGTAATCAACCATGTAAACATTTGAGCTTTCGTTATCGCGCATTTTGTAATTGATCTTTTCAGGAATAGGCGATAGCTGCTCAGGTGTTTTGTGGTATTGTGTTAATAATCCGGTTACTTTTTCGCTTGATGATGGTCCATAATAGTAAACTTTGTGTGCGAACGAAGTCATTTCATCCAGCTGCTTAGTTAAATCATTCGGATTTATAGATTTTAATTCCTCGCTGCTGATCAGGTATTTGCCCGGTGAATTTTCTCCGTAAATTCCGTAATCAACCATGGCTCTGAATATGCGTCCCTGGTTTTTCTTGGCATCGGTTCGTTTTTTATTGATACCTTTTACAAACTCGTCGTACGAATTCTGCTCGGCTTTGGCATTGTGAATCACGTGTTCTAAAATTTCAATACCTTTTTCTAATTGTTCATCCAAACCGGCGATGGTCACGTATGAGCGATCGTTACCTGCATTTACCGATAAGCTTAAGCCATAGCGGAATAATTCTTTACGAAGTTCTTCGGGCGAATATTGGCTGGTACCCAAAAGTGGTAAATAATCAACAGCCAAAGGAAATTGTTGGTTATTGGTTTTACCAAGGTCGATGACATAATTTAAGCGGAATAAGCCGTTGTTTTCGTTCTTCGAGTGGTAAAAATCCAATCCGCTCTTTAACTCTTCCTGATGCAATTTGCTGTTAAAGTCAACAAAAACAGGCTCGATGTCGCTAACTTCTTCGGCCAGAAATGTCTTGGCAAAATCAGATTGCAAGTCACGGTTAACCGGTACTGCAGTAATTTCCGGCTTTTCAACTTTAACCAGTTCGCTGTTATCGCCAGTGCGTTTGTATACCAATACATAGTTGTCGTTGTATTTTTCATTGGCAAATGCCATTACCTGTTCCTTGGTAATTTGTTTCATTTTATCAAGGCTGGCTAAGGCATCGGCGTGAGATTGGCCGGTGGTAAACTCGTTCATCAACGAATAAGCTGTGTAGAATGGATATTCCAAGGCATTCATAAAGTCCAGACGTGCCTTGTTAACAATGGCTTCGATAATCCAGTCTTCGAATTCTCCTTTTTTAACTTCCTCCAATTCAGCCAGTAATAAATCTCTTACTTCTTCCAACGATTGTCCTTCGCGAGGTTTACCACTAAAAATGTGCATACCATAATCGCGCAGGAACCATGAGCCGGAAGAGGCGCTTAATACCTTTTGTTTTTGTACCAGGTTCAGGTCAATCAGTCCGGCTTGTCCATTAGACAGGATGGAGCTAATCAGGTCAACCATCAACTCATCATCGCTGCCAACACCATTAAAACGGAATGCCATCTCCATGCTTTCTGCATCAGGACCTACCACTTCTTTAATGACAGGAGCAGTCAGAGGTTCTTCTTTTGGTAATTGAGGTTCTGTAAATTCCTTTTTCTCCAGCTTGCCAAAATATTTATCAACCAGCTGAATGGTTGCGTCAAATTCTAAATCACCCGATAGGGAAATGGCCATGTTATTAGGGATGTAGAATTTATTTTTGAAGTCATAAATGGCTTCCATCGACGGGTTTTTAATATGTTCGGGTAAGCCGATTATATCTCTTCCATAAGGGTGGTTGTTAAACAAACCTTCCATCATGGCCTGGAAAGCGCGCTGACCGTCCATATCCTGATACATATTGAACTCTTCGTATACGGTTTCAAGTTCGGTATGGAACAGGCGTAGCACCAATCCGGTAAAACGTTCCTTTTCCAGTTGAGCCCATCTTTCAAGTTCATTTTTAGGAACTTCACACATGTACACAGTCGATTCGTAGGAAGTTCCTGCATTCACTCGTGATGCACCCATGGCAGTGTTCAGCTTGTCGAACTCGTTGGTAGCAACATAGCCGGCTGCAATTTGCGATAAACTGTCGATTTGAGCATAAATGGCTTTTTTGTTGGCCACATCGTCGGTAGCGCGGTGTTTTTCAAATAAATCGGAGATTTGCTCCAATAAAGCACTTTCTTTCTCCCAGTCGACTGTTCCAACTTTCGATGTGCCTTTAAACATCATGTGTTCCATGTAATGAGCTAATCCTGTTGCATTCAGGTCTTCGTATGTTGAACCTGCTTTAACACCAATTAAGGCAGCCACACGAGGTTCATCAAGGTTTTGGGTTAAATAAACTTTTAATCCATTTTCGAGGGTGTAGATTCTTGCATTGTATGGATCGTTGGTTACACTTTCGTAACTATACCCATTTGCATCGGTTTTGTGTTTGGTTTGGTAGCTTGCTTGCTGGCACGAAAAAAGTACCAAAAGGCCTGTTAGGGACAGGCATAGTAGTTGTTTCATAAGTTCAGTTTTTGCGTTTAGACCTTATGAAGATAATTATTTATAATGAATATAAAAGCGATTATTGGATTAATAAATCGATAAATTAATGGGAAGGAGATAGTTGTAAGTTGCAATGGGATAGTTGAAAACCTTTATGGGTGGGAAATTCGGATGATTATCCGGGGGGATAAATAAAGGTTTATCGTTAAATTAATTTCAAAAGCTATGCAACTGTTAAAAGAAAGGAAAAACCCCAACAGGTAATTGCTTCCATGCTGGGGTGAGTTTATTATTCAAATAAGTCGTTTAAAATGCCACTACTTTCTTTACCGGAGTTTTTTCCCATAGGGGAGATGGCCTGAATTAGCTTGTTGATAGGCATGGATTGCAACCATACTTTACCGTGGCCTCTTAATGTGGAAAGAAAAATACCTTCGCCACCGAATACCATTGACTTTAGTCCACCGGCACGTTCAACGCTAAAATCAATGCCATCGGTAAAACCAACAACACAGCCGGTATCGACACGCAGAGTTTCGCCATTGAGTTCTTTTTCAACCAAAGTACCACCAGCATGGATAAAAGCTTTGCCATCGCCTTCAAGCTTTTGAAGAATAAATCCTTCGCCGCCAAAGAAACCGGCACCCAGGCGTTTATTAAAATGCATGGATAAGCGTGTGCCTAAGGCTGCGCATAAAAAAGCATCTTTTTGAACGATAACACGGCCGCCCATCTGCCCAAGATCCAGTGGAACAATGGTGCCTGGATATGGTGCTGAAAATGCCACTCGTTTTTTACCATAGCCCTGATGGGTAAAATGTGTGATAAACAGAGATTCGCCTGTGATTATGCGTGAAGCGCCTGCTGCCAATTTGCCCAAAAAGCCTTGCGAAGGATTGGAACCATCGCCCATCTTGGTTTCGAAATGTATGCCATCTTCCATATACAACATGGCACCGGCTTCGGCAATAACCGTTTCCTGCGGATCTAATTCAACTTCTACAAACTGCACATCGTGCCCTTTAATCTCATAATCAATTTCGTGTGAATTCATTTGTATGTTGTGTTTAGTTAATAATCCTATTCAGCAATTTGCGGTAACAAATCATTCTGCATTTTCTTTTTGGCTATAGAATAACCTATTTCCACTATTTCGTCAAATTTATGGAAATCCCACATGGAGTATTTGTTAAGTTTCTTTATTTCAAAACAATAATCGCAATGCAGCTTGCTTATTCTTTCATTCTGGATAATCGATAAATTAAAAACCCGTTCGGCAACATCTTTGGCGTTCTTCACTTTTTCAACCCGTTTATCAGCAATCACACTCGATCCAATCACCATGTCGCAGTCGAACATTAAAGGTTCTGAAGGCAAATTCATAAACAAACCACCGTCCACATATATATTGTTGTTAATCTCCTGAGGAGTAAAAGCTACCGGCACACTGCTGCTGGCAATTACCCAGTCAAATAGCTGTTTACCTTCGCTAACAACCTTAATACGACCGTTGTTCAGGTTGCTGGCAGTAACATAAAACGGCTTTTTTAGTCGGGCAAAATCATCGTGTCCGATGTATTTCATCAAAGCTTCTTTGGCGCCTTTCAGGTTTACCAAACCACCCTTTAGTAAATCGATTTTAAACCAGTTCCAGACTTTTTCTTCCTGCAGAAAGTTTAGCATATCATCCGACGAATAGCCGGCAGCATAAAGCACACCAACGATGGCGCCCATGCTTGTTCCCGAAACTTTGCTAATCTTGAACTGATGCTCTTCCAGGGCTTTAATGACACCAATGTGGGCAAACCCTTTGGCACCGCCACCCCCGAGTGCCAGGCCAACTTTTCCTAGTTCCATCATGCAATATTCTTATAACGATGTATTTACTTAATTAAATAACTTCAATAAGTAATTGCTTAATGGCTTCTATGTTTTCAATAATGTATTCTTCCTCTGTTTTTTTCCAGTCAACAGTCATGCGCATTGTATTGTTTTTGAGCAGTTGCAATACGTCTTCTTTGCTTAAAACAATGCCACATTTGTAATAAGATACGTTCCATTTTTCGATGAACTTCTCTTCAATATTCTGCGTGAAGGAGTTATTTAGTGTTCGGCCATCGCTTAGCTGAAAACTCATGTTTCGATCTAATGAGGAATAGCCAAAATAACGATTGGCATCACCAACTTGCATCATAAATTCGAAGTCGATACTGATCACACCTTTTTTGTTGGAAGCCGAAGCAGAGCAACGTACGCGGCCTTTTTCTTCACCAAAAAAACGAGACAGCTTCTTGCTGACGGCATTGAAAATTTCAATTTTTTCAGAGCTAATATTTTTAGTGGTATCGATGCCGATGCTTGCAGTAGCCGGAGCTTTTTTGGGGGTAAGTGGAGCTACAGGTGCAGTGACAACTGTTTTCTCTTTATCCAGATCTTTTTCATATTTCCAGGTACCATTTTCGTATAGAACTACCGTTTCACCGTGCTGGGTGATGGCCTTGATGACTTGAGCTGAAGTGATTGAGCTAAAAGCTGTTAATAAAATGGTTAAAGCTAAGATATGTTTCATTGTTTTTATTTTTATGCTTAAAGATAAAAAAAAGATAAGATTGATCTTTCCGTGTGGATCGTTACCATAAAAATATCTTAAACTTAAGGACAGTAAAAAAGGACTGTACAATGTAGTAAGCGTCTTTGTCAGCCCTTTTAACTTGTGTTGATTGCTTTATTATTTAAAGACCAGATGATTAATGACTTTACAGGCAAGTTCTTCAAACGATTTATGCAATAATTTATCTGTTGAATGATAAACACTTTTGCCCGTGTCGCTCATTTCTTCGATGTCCATAACAAGAGGAATCTGGCCAATTAATGGAATGTTGAATTCAGTAGCAAGTGCCTGTCCGCCACCTTTACCAAAGATAAAATATTTCTCATCGGGGTGGTTAGCCGGGGTAAACCACGACATGTTTTCAACAATGCCAATGAGTGGCATTTGGATGCTTGAATGATTAAACATGCTTAAGGCTTTGCGGCCGTCGGCCACTGCCAGTTGCTGCGGTGTTATTACTACCAGGGCTTTGGCTTGTTTAAGGTCTTGCGCCAGGGTAATGCAAATGTCACCGGTTCCTGGTGGCATATCAATAACCAGGGTATCTAGCTCGCCCCATAAGGTATCCTTAATAATTTGTTTTAAGGTATTTGAAGCCATTGGGCCGCGCCAGATCATGGCATCTTCTTTTTTGGTCAGTAAACCTATTGACATCACTTTCACACCATATTTCTCAATGGGCTGAATGTAATTTTTGCCGTCTTTTTTAACGATTTCCGGTTTCTGATCCTCAATACCAAATTGAATGGGTGAAGAGGGGCCATATAAATCCGCATCAAGCAAACCGGTTTTTAGTCCTTCGCGCGATAGGCTGATGGCCAGGTTGGCCGCAACTGTTGATTTACCAACGCCGCCTTTACCTGAAGCTACCAGAATAATATTCTTAACGCTGGGTAAAAGTTTTTCCTCAGTAACAGGTCTTACCATGGTGTAGTCTGACATAGCTAATGTTTTAATTGGTTTGTAATTCTTCTTTATTAGTTTCTATTCTTTCCCAAATGGCAGTGAGTATTTCAGCTTCTTCTGAATGGGGAGCGTATTCAACAAGTGTTTGGTGCTTGAGCATGGCATTTCTGAAACGATGACTGAATGGTACTTTGGCCAGCAAAGGGATTTGTAAGGTTTCCAATTCTGCTTCAATCTTGTTTTCCATTTGCGGATGAATACCTGCTTTGTTAATGATTGCTGAGGTCGGAATTTTAAAAGTGCCAATCAGCCGAATAAGGCGCTCGGCATCGTGCCAGCCGCTCTGTGTGGGTTCGATAATCAATAGAACCTGTTGGGTGCCACTTAGTGAAGCAATCACCGGACAGCCAATTCCCGGAGGGCCATCACTAATGATGTATTGGGCATCTATTTCCCTGGCTTTAAGCTTCGCCTGGCGACGAATGAAGGTTACCAATCGCCCTGAATTCTCTTCTCCTGGTCCCATTTGGGCATGAAAAAATGGTCCGGCCTTAGTTTGCGATTCATACCAGCTGTTGCCAGCATTCTGAAAAGAAGTAATGGCTTTTTGTGGACATATACGCTCGCATAAGCGGCAACCTTCGCAAGCTAAAGGATCAATCTTTAAGAGGCCTTTATTATCTTTTGATATGGCATCGAATCGACAATGGCTTTGGCAAATACCACACTGTATACAAGTATCGGAATCTATTTCAGCAGTCCAGCCACTGATAAACTTCTCCTGATGTTTTACTTCTGGCGATAGCACTAAAAAAAGATCGGCAGCATCCACATCGTTATCACAAATAACAGCTGATTGAGCCAGGGAGGCTAAAGCCCCTGTTATGCTTGTTTTTCCGGTACCTCCCTTGCCACTTAAAATAGTTATTTCATGCATGCTGAAGTGCTTTTTTCTGAATGTTGGATATCACATTTTGATAGGTTGTTTCCATTTGGGGCGGTATATTTTCGTTCAGAGAACCTTGTGCATACTGCCGGGCATAATCTTGAGAATAAGAAATGCGTCCAAGTACTTCAATTTGTTCTTTCTTCAAATAGTTTTCCATTTCCAGGTAATCATCTGCTGCTTTATTGATTATCACTGCAAAATCGCGATTGACCTCTCGGAGCAGCGCCACCATCAGTTTCAAATCATGCAAACCAAAAGGACTTGCTTCGGCAACTAACAGGATATAATCAGCATTTGTGACCGTTGCAACCACCGGACAGCTGGTCCCAGGAGGGGCATCAAATAGTTGCACGTCAGCGTTTAATAGCGGACTTTTGATTAGCTCTTTAATCACCATTGTTTGCATGGCAGAACCGATGTGTAAGCGTCCTTCGATCAGCTCATTGTTCGCAGAAGAACAGTAAGCTTGTATTTTACCAATGGCATGTGGCTTTTCTTCAATGGCGTTGTGCTCAGGACAAATGTATGCACAGGCACCACAGGAGTGACACAAATCCGGATTGACTTCGACAAATTGCACGGGAGGAATCACTACAATGGCATTAAACTCACAATAATCCACGCATTTCCGGCAAAAACTGCAGTGATTTGGATCTATAAATGGAATCTGTTGGTTAATGGGCGAAGCATCGCCGGCTGTAAGATTTTTAAAGAAGATCGAGTCGTTGGGCTCTTCAACATCACAATCGATAAGCTGCACCGATGATGTCCAATACTTTTTTATAAAATGATAGAGATTGACCGAAACAGTGGTTTTTCCGGTTCCGCCTTTACCACTGGCTATGGCTATTTTGAATGACATTGCTTGTTGTTTATTAATTGTGCGTTTCCTGCCACTAAATCACCTTTTTTTACCTTAAGCAGCTTGGCAATGTAGTCGCATTTGGCCGTTAGTAAAAAGTACAGGCGAGGATCATCCATTTCGATTAGTCCTTCGTAATTGCCTTGTCCTTTCGAGATGATAAGGTCAGCTGATTGAAAAGCTATTTTAAATTCCTCGCTGCAATAATTCAGAAGTGTTGATGGTGCATCGAAGCCATTGGAAATAACTTTTGAAATATTTGGCAGGCCAATCGATTGGGCTTCCCTAAGTGTAACATCGTTAATGATGGCCTTGCCCCGAACCGCCACCGTTACATTGGGGTGGTTGATGGTCTCAATCAATAGTTTGTCAAATATAATTTCACCGGCATTGTCGGCCAGGTACAAAATTGATTTTGCCTTAGGAATCGCTTCAAATAATTGCCTGGAATGATCCAATGTTAAGGATGCCTTAAACTTATCGTTTATGTATTGTTCAATATCTTCGGGTACCGAGTGGGCACCGTAATCGATGATGTTACCAATGATGGCGAGCTTGAGTGCAGCTTGCAGGGGTGATTTGCTCTGCTTCACCACTTGTTGCCATTTGTCGTATTTAGCCAGAAGCAAGCGATTGGCCCAATCTTTTTCTTGCTGATAGAAATCATCGGAATGCAATAGCTGACTGGCTTGACGATGCACTATTGTGGACAAAAACACATTGCTGCATTGAAGGTTATTGTCTATGGTTTGATTCAAATGTTTGAGTATCTCATTTTTCTCTGGGTCTGATTTTTTATGTTTTTCTACCAGCTTAACGATGTTTCGCCGATGGCATTGGATACAGTCCTTATGCATTTTATTATTCATTTGATTTTTGAAATTCACCAATGATTTTTTCTATTTCCGACATGGTAAATCCATACTTCCTCTTCAGTCGTCCTAATTTTTCATTGGTATTTACATGTTTTGGCATGTGAAGTTTTTTGATCAGGTAGTTAAGCGGCATACTGTTTTGTTCAACTACCTCATTGAGTGTCATGCTTCCTTTAACCGGCCAATGCTGCTTGTTTTTGTGTATTCCATTATTAACCCTATCTGCCCTGCTGGGTGTATTGATTTCCGATATTTTATCTATCGAATTAGAATGGGATAAATTTAGCGCTTGGTGTCCCTTCTTATCACTGTTTGTAATAGTTGCAGGTGTAATGAAAAAAGGCAATAATAGCAGACTTAAGGAAATTGAAGTGAAGGCAATAATTGTGACGATCCTGATGGTTGGTTGCTTTAAGAATTTTCTGGTCATATTGCTTACGAATGCCCAATGCATGGCTATGTGAACTATCAAAAGGAGTATGAAAATCAGACTGATGATTAGATGAATGTCTCCCCATTGATGACGATCCATATTGAGCCAAAGCATTCTGTTATTAGTCTGATACATTAACCATTTATCTTGCCCGGATGGTAAAGTGTATTTAATTAGAAAGCCAAGTCCGGTGATCAGGCATAGGCATATAAATAGCAATGCATCCACAAGAAAATTGAATGTAGACTTTTTCATGGTTGATGTGTATAAAGCATGATTTTGTTAAAGCTGTAGATTAGTATGATAACAATCGTTTGTTGAAGTTTTGTACTGACTACTATCTAAAAACTAACGAACTATTGGTAATAAATGACATGTAAAAAACAGGCGTGGTTTCCCACGACCTGTTTATCCACCCATTTTGGTAATTAAACCCAGAATATGCTTTAAATGACCAGAGAATTAGCTGGTTCGAATTTTTATTTGACTATGATTTAAAACGTATTGAACACAAAAAAGGAAGCATAATCAGAGTTTAATACATTTGAAATGATTACTCATTTCCGGATCTGAACTTTAAACCAAAGCCATCTTTACGACCTTGTTTTCTTCTCGCACCACAAGCTTTTCCGTCATTGGCTCTCCCTTTGACTGTATTTGAGGTGTTGCACCTACCTAAACCATGTCCGGTGCCGGGCCCTTGCCCGGTTTTACCGGTTCCATCAAACCGAGGCATATTTATAATTTAAACAACTAGTTTGGCAATGATCGACTCAATGGTACTATGATCTTCGTCCAGCATCACCATTTGTATATTGAATTTATTTAGTAAATCTTTTGCTTTGGGGCCAAAGTCGCCTGATATAATTCGTTTAGCTTCTAATTCCACAACTTTTTCGGCCGATTTGGTGCCGGCTCCGCCTTGCGCATCAACGTTTTCATTTTTGATAAATGTTGTGCTTTTGTTATCTGTGTTGTAAAGGCAGAAATAGGCAGCACGTCCAAATCGCAAATCAAATTCCGACTGCAGCTGATTACCCTTCGATGTTATGATGATATTCATCTGTTTAATTTTATTGTATTATTTGTTCTATATCCGACTGATTGCAAATGGGGCAATTCTTTGAAAGTGTATCGGGTAAATTGAAACGGGCATGACATGCATTGCATAAAAACCAGTCTTTATCGAGGTGTGCATTACCAAATACAGTTTTTATTTCGCTGGATTCTACCATTGCTTTAGCGATTTTACGCCGTGCCGTTTCGTAAATTCTGGCAAATGTAGCCCGCGATATACCCATCAATTTACTTGCCTCTTCATGGTTTTTAAGGTCATAGTCGGCAAGTTTAATGGCTTCATACTCTTCGTAATGAAGATCCACGGCCTGGTTATTATTGATGTGTCCATATGGTCGGTATCCCTTAAAACCAGGTGGAGCAACAATTTTCCGAAGACGTCTTTTTCGCGGCATATTTGTGATTTTGATGAGTCGAAATTAATGAGAATATTCTCACAATACAAATAATAATAAGAATATTCTCATTATTATTTTATTGATGCATGGCTTAAGATGTGGCTAAGTAGCATTATTAGTGTTGTTTATGAGTGGTTGTGAGATGTATCTATATGGATAATTATCGGAATTGTTATCAACTTCATTGGAGAATCCTATAATTGCAAACGTTTGATATTGGCTCAATCTTTTTTTTAAAGAGGGCCTTATTTATACTTAAATATAATTGTGGGATTTGTAAAGGGTAGATATACAGCTTGATAAAGGGTGTTTGGGAGCGTGCTGATTTATGAGTCCAACATCTGGCAGAATCGCGTTTTCGGTAAAAGATTTTAAAACTCTCTAACTTTGTAATCACCTCAACTATAGACTGGGAGTTGTAATGTTAAGGCACTGTAAATGTTTATAGAACAGGGGTGTGAGTTATACTTTTATTGAAAATTCATTCTTATGAAGAAGTTTGTATTGGTACAATTATTATTAATGTTGGGCATTGGTTTGTTTGCCGAAGGCTTAAAATCACCCAATGAACAGCTGGAATTGACTTTCTCGCTTAAAAACGGAAAACCAAGCTACCAGTTGACTTATAAAAACAAGATGGTGGTTAAGGAAAGTCATCTTGGTTTTGAATTGAAAGAAGGCAAGGACTTATTGTCAGGTTTTGAAGTAAGTGCTGTTGACCGGTCTTCGTTTGATGAAAATTGGCAGCCGGTTTGGGGCGAATGGAAGGAAATTCGTAATCATTATAACGAAATGGCAGTAACCCTTACCCAGAGCGAAACTGAGCGTGTTATGCTTATTCGCTTTCGACTGTTTGATGATGGATTGGGATTTCGATATGAGTTTCCGGAGCAGGGAAAGTTAAGCTACTTTGTAATTAAAGAAGAGCGCACACAATTTGCCATGGCAGGCGACCATAAGGCTTTCTGGATTCCCGGCGATTACGATACACAGGAGTATGATTATACCGAATCAAAGCTGAGTGAGATTCGTGGTTTAATGGAAAAAGCTGTTACGCCAAATGCATCGCAAACTCCATTTTCTGATACTGGCGTTCAAACGGCTTTAATGATGAAAAGCGACGATGGTATTTATATTAATATTCACGAGGCAGCATTGGTAGAATATGCTTGTATGCACCTTGATCTGGATGATAAAACGATGGTGTTTGAGTCGCATTTAACACCTGACGCAATTGGTGATAAAGGCTATATGCAGGCACCTTGTTCATCGCCATGGCGCACCGTTATTGTTAGCGACGATGCTGCCGATATTCTGATGTCTAATATAACCTTGAATTTGAACGAGCCTTGTGCCTATGAAGATGTGTCGTGGATTAAACCTGTCAAGTACATTGGTGTATGGTGGGAGATGATTACCGGCAAAGGATCCTGGAGTTATACCAATTTACCAAGCGTAAAACTGGGACAAACCGATTATTCGAAAACCATTCCAAACGGAACACATTCGGCCAATAACGAGAAAGTAAAGCGATACATTGACTTTGCAGCAGAGCATGGTTTTGATGCCGTATTGGTCGAAGGCTGGAACGAAGGCTGGGAAGATTGGTTTGGTAAATCAAAAGATTATGTGTTTGATTTCGTGACTCCGTATCCTGATTTTGATGTGGCGATGTTACGCGATTATGCCAAGAGCAAAGGTGTTCGAATTATGATGCATCACGAAACATCGGGTTCGGTTCGTAACTATGAGCGCCATATGGATAAGGCTTATCAGTTTATGAAGGACAATAACTACAATTCGGTGAAAAGCGGATATGTGGGTGATATTATCCCTCGTGGTGAGTACCATTACGGGCAATGGATGGTGAATCACTATTTACACGCTGTTACAAAGGCGGCTGAATATGGTGTGATGGTTAATGCTCACGAAGCCGTACGTCCAACAGGATTGTGTCGTACATATCCTAACCTGATTGGTAATGAAAGTGCCCGTGGAACAGAATATGAGTCTTTTGGAGGTAACAATGTGAACCATACCACTATTCTGCCATTTACTCGGTTAATTGGTGGTCCGATGGATTATACACCTGGAATTTTTGAGCCGGATGTAAGTCAGTATAATCCGAATAACGGATCGAAGGTGCGAACTACTATCGCCCGTCAATTGGCTCTGTATGTTACCATGTACAGCCCGTTGCAAATGGCTGCTGATCTGCCGGAAACCTACGCTAAGCATATGGATGCTTTTCAGTTTATTAAAGATGTTGCCATTGATTGGGATGATACCAAAATTCTGGAAGCTGAACCTGGTGATTACATTACTTATGCAAGGAAGGAAAAAGGAAGCAGCAACTGGTTTGTTGGTCGAACCAACGATGAACAACAGCGTGTATCAAAGATAAAATTTGATTTCCTGACTCCAGGAAAAAAATACATTGCTACTGTTTATTCAGACGCCAAGGATGCTCATTGGGAGACGAATCCTAAGGCATATGAAATAAAGAAATATGCTGTTAGCAATAAATCAAAATTATCTCAAATGTGTGTGCCGGGTGGAGGTTATGCCATTAGTATAATTGAGGTAAAAGATAAAAAGGAATTTAAAGGTTTAAAGCGTCTTTAAACGAACATAATTGTTATAGAATAAGCCCTCTTCGGTTTTCGAAGGGGGCTTATTGTATGAAGAGGCTTCTTTTAAACAAAAAATCCCGATCAAATAATCGATCGGGAATGCCATTCTATATTGATATTTTAAAGCTTCTAATCAAGCTGGTTTTATTAAAAGTGCAATTATTTTAGCTCTCCATTATAATTGGCAATAACTAATTGACCTTCTTCTGTGTTTAAATGCGCCTTAATTTTGTAACAAGCTTTGGTGATGCAAACGTTTATATCACCTGTATCAAAACTGTAAAATGATTTGGCATCTTTATCGGATGTCGCACTCATATCATAGTAATTCAAGCTAGCGTCAAAGCATGTGCAAGATGATATGTCCTCAGCCGATAGAATATAATCGCCTGCTGATAATTTTTCAACACTGCCCGATTTGAGAGTCATGCTTAATATATGTCCTTTTCCATTTGTAATTTTCTTTTGGCTATTGCTCTCCTCGAATGTAAATCCATCGGTAAATAGTTTTAACTCAAACTCATTCGATGAAGTTTGGTTGGCATTAGGAATGGATTGTATGTCGCCACTTGTAAATTCAATTTTTAAATTCGATGAATTGTCGAGCTTGTTTTGTTCTTTGATAGAGGAATCATCTTTTGAACAGCTTATTAGCATGATCGCAATAATAAAACTGCTTAATAAGTATTTGATCATTTTTTAGTTTGGATATAGTGATAAATAAATATGTTAACGAAACAAAAGTATATAAAAGTTTAGTATAGTAATGTGTATAACTAAATATATTGCATCATAAAACAGTACATTGTTATTATTGAAGATTTGGGCAGTTTTGATGATGGATAACATGTTTTAATCTGGTATTTATTTCTCATCTGCATTATATGAATGATATGTTGGAGTGTGTTATGTCTTTTCGTAAATTATATTGACCAGCAGATACAGAAATATTGGTTAGTGTTGATCGGATTTAAATTCTATTGGTAAGTTATTTTGTTCCTTAGGATGTGTAGTTTCTTAATTCTAAATTTATCAATTATGAGTATATGAAAATAACCATTTTAAATACAACAACCGAAAGGTAATGATATTAAGATAATAATTGAATCGAATTTTTTTTACTCGTCCTTAGTAGTTGTGTTAAACTTTATGGAGTAAGAAAATATGCTTATCTTAAAGCATAATTAAAACATACGATTATGGCTGTAAATGATAGTTCTAAGTTGGTATCGGTATTTAACGGTACACCAATGGAGGTGGAGATGCTATGCCAGGTATTAAATGACAATGGGATAGAAGCCACCATGAAAAACCAATTGATAGGAATGATAGCCCCACATCATACTTTGGATGGCGCTGATGTTTTTGTTAATGAAGAAGACAAAGAAAAAGCCTTGTATTGGGTAGAAGAGTTTAAGAAAAGTTAGATTACTACCTATGGAGAACGATAATTTAGTAGAAATAAGATCTTTAAAGGGTTTGCAAGATGCTTTGTTGTTTAAAGCCTTTGAGGCCGCCTTTAAAGATTATGAAATTCAACTGAATCAGAAGGAATTGTTTGAAATGTTGAATAGGCGTGGTTTTTCTGCAGACCTGTCTTTTGGGGCATTTGTTAATGATAAGTTGGTGGCCTTTACCTTTAATGGAATTGGTCAACACAGAGGACGTTACACTGCCTATGATACAGGTACGGGAACAATCGAACAATACAGAGGTCAGGGCTTGGCTTCCCGAATTTTTGAGTATTCAATTCCTTACCTCAGGAAAGCCGGTGTTAAGCAATATCTGCTGGAAGTATTGCAGCACAATGAAAGCGCCATTTCAGTTTATACTAAATTAGGATTTACCATTCAGCGTGAGTTTAATTACTTTGTCAAGTCTCAGAAAGCAATTCAATTAATTCCAAAGACTTTGAATGCTGCATATACCATTCGGAGTCTCACATTTAATGAATTTAAACATAAACCTGAATTTGGAGATTTTAATCCTTCCTGGCAGAATAATCAAGAGGCGATAGAACGACGAAAAGAAACCTTCCTGTTTTTTGGAGCTTTTTTCGAAGGAGCTTTGGTAGGGTATTGTGTTTTGGAGCCCGGTTCAGGCGATATTACACAAATTGCCGTCGACAAGCTCCACCGTCGGAAGGGACTGGGAACTTCTTTACTTAAGGAAGCAATCGCTCATAATCAGAACAGTGAATTAAAGTGTGTCAATACCCAACTCGAATGCTCCTCAATAACCCGCTTTTTAGCTGCTCAAAACATCGATCTATCAGGTAAACAATTTGAAATGATCCGTGATTTGTAAAATAGCCTAGTGTAGATGAGGGAAAACCAAACCATTTTTGCACAAGCAGAAAACTTATCTTCCAATTATCCTTTAGAAAAGAGAAGGGCCGTCGGTACGTATTTAGCCAGCTCCGAAACAAAATATGCCTGGCAATACATGGGCAGAACCATCGCGAAGCTTATATAAGTCATGTTTCGAACCATTTTGTTTTAGACCTTATTCAGAATCTTAAAGCCTTGTTAAAATCTCCTATTTGGACTCGAAACAATATAATTATTTATAGATTTGTGATGCTAAAGGCATGGATTGTTTAATGATGTAACCTCATTACAGAACTTACGTATTCATAAACGATTCATAATAAATCAATTAATCTTAACTATTAATAATGAAGAAACTTGTTATACTATCAATCTTATTGGGTGTGTGTCTTTTCAGTACTAATGCACAACATGCAAAACCCAATCTGGCTTTTGATACGGTAATTCACAATTTTGGTGAGTTAAAAGAAGATGGTGGTTCTAAAACATTTGAGTTTAAGTTTAAAAATACCGGAGGTCAGCCTTTGGTATTGCACAATGTAAAAGCTTCATGCGGGTGTACCACCCCTCAATGGACGCGTACACCAATTCCTCCCGGTGGAACCGGCTATGTTAAGGCAATTTTTGATCCTAGAAACAGACCAGGTAATTTTAATAAAAGCATTACAGTAGTTTCCAATGCACAAAATCCAACGGTAATTCTTCGTATTAATGGTAAGGTTATTCCACGCGAAAAAACAGTTGCTGATATTTATCCGCGTAATATGGAGGTGATCAGAATTGAATCATCGCACCTGGCGTTTACCAAAATGGCACCAACACAGGTAAAGGAAGAAACTTTAAAACTGATCAGTACATCAGATAAACCCGTTAAGTTGGGCTTTTTAAATGTACCGGCTCACATTAAAATCAAATGTGTTCCTGAGGTATTGGAACCGGGAAAACCAGGCATTATCACAGCTACTTATGATGCAAAAGCCAAAAATGACTGGGGATTTGTAACCGATAATATCTTTATCGTTTTTAATGATGTTAGAAATTACTCCAATCGATTAACTGTGAGTGCTTCTATTCAGGAAGACTTCTCATCCTGGGATGCTGAGAAGCTTAAAAAAGCACCTGTTGCTTCCATTCTCGAAAAGAAGTGGAACTTTGGTGAAATCAAACAGGGAGATGTGGTTAAGCATCAATTTGAAGTTAAAAATACCGGAAAGAGTGAATTGATCATCCGAAAAGTAAAAGCATCTTGTGGTTGTACGGCCATTAAGCCTGCAAAAACAATTTTAGCACCGGGTGAAAGCACAATGATTGCTGCTGAGTTTAACTCAAGAGGTAAAAGTGGTCGTCAGACTAAAACAGTACGAATTGTTTCTAACGATCCCAAGAATACAACCATGACCTTGATGATTACAGGTAATGTATTAATCAACTAGAAGAATATTAAATGATGAAAACTGGAGAGGAGGCTTTGCCTTGCTCTCCTTTTCTGTAGTTTAAAAATATGATCAATAAAGACGAACACCATCATATTGAGAATGATCCTTCTTACAAAGGATTAAAGGTTAATAAGGGCGTAGAAAACGCGCCAACGATTAATCCCAATGCCAATAAACGCATTATAAAAAGGAAGAGACAGCTAAGTGTAGATGAATATGTGGAAGGTATTCTTAATAGTAATGTAACGATTTTGAGTCGTGCCGTTACCATGGTGGAAAGTGCGCTTCCTGAACACCAGCGTATAGCCCAGCAAATTATTGAGCGCTGTTTGCCATATGCAGGTAAAAGTATTCGTTTGGGTATTACAGGGGTACCCGGAGCTGGAAAAAGTACTTTTATCGAATCCCTTGGCATGCACATTATTGGCAAAGGCGGTAAATTAGCTGTATTGGCCATTGACCCGTCCAGTGAACGTTCCAAAGGAAGTATTTTAGGTGATAAAACACGAATGGAAAAGTTATCCGGTGAAAAGGATGCTTATATCCGACCCTCGCCTTCAGCAGGGTCATTGGGTGGAGTTGCCCGAAAAACACGCGAAACAATTATTCTTTGTGAAGCAGCTGGTTTTGATACTATTTTTATCGAAACAGTTGGGGTGGGGCAGTCAGAAACGGCCGTACATTCCATGGTCGACTTTTTCTTGCTATTAATGTTGGCAGGAGCTGGCGACGAGTTACAGGGAATTAAACGCGGAATTATGGAAATGGCTGATGCCATCACCATTAATAAAGCCGACGGACAGAATGTAAAACGGGCTTCGATGGCGCAGGCCGAATACCGAAGTGCGCTACATTTGTTCCCGCCTACCAAATCGGGATGGACCCCTGAAGTAAAAACCTGTTCTGCACTCTATCATCAGGATGTAGATAAGATTTGGGACATGGTGCTCGAATACATCCAATTGACAAAGGGAAATGATTATTTTAATCATAACCGCCGCTCACAGGCAAAGTATTGGATGATCGAGTCAATCAATGAACAGTTAAAGAGCAACTTTTATAACCATCCACACATCAAAAATGCTTTGAAAGAAAATGAGCAGTTGGTATTAAATGATGAGAAAAGCTCCTTTGTCGCAGCTAAAGAGTTGTTGGACGATTACTTTAAACAAATTATAAATCAATAATAATATGGCCTTTAAATGGCTTTTAAACTAATACGCATGAAAAAAGTTTTGTTAGCAATCTTTAGTGTTGCAATGTTGGTTGCTTGTCAACCAAAATCTTATGAAATTACCGGAACACTAGAAGGTGCTACATCGGAAAGAGTAATTATTAAAAAATTACGCAAGGGCCAGCCTGTTAATGTTGATACAACCGAAATGGTAGACGGTATATTCAGATTTACCGGAAGCGTAGAGGCTCCTGAGTTATATATTTTAACTGTTGATGGCAAACAACAACCAGCTGTGTTTTTTGTATCCAATGATAAAATTAACGTGACAGGTAATGTTGATCAATTAACTGAAGCGAAGTTTACCGGATCGGAAATGACTGACTTGTTGATGCAATTTAACGAAGGTGTTCCTGGACAGGATCGTAGCAAAGAATTGCAGCAGGAATTTCAGATGGCTTACATGAGTAAAGATCAGGATAAGCAAAAATTGTTGCAGGAAGAGATGCAGTCAATAATGGAAGATCAGCGTGCTTACTTCAAAAACTTTGTTGATGAGAATGTAGGTAACGTATGCGGATTGTTCTTAGCGGGTCAGATGGCTCCTTCGATGGAATTGGAACAAATGCGTGAACTGATTGCTAAATTTGAACCGGCAATGGCAGAGCATGTTTACTTCAAGGAAATGAAAGAATTGTTAGGTCCTTTGGAAGAGTATGAGAAAGCTCAGGCAGCTACTGCTGAGGGTGCAGTTGCTCCGGACTTTACTTTACCAACAGCTGATGGTTCAGAAGCGACTTTAAGTCAGTTCCGTGGTAAATATGTATTGGTTGACTTTTGGGCCAGTTGGTGTCAGCCATGCCGTAAAGAGAATCCAAATGTGGTAAAAGCCTTCAAAGAATTTAATGCCAAAGGATTTGAAGTAATTAGTGTATCTGTTGACCGCGATGAAGCAGCTTGGAAAAAAGCCATCGAAGAAGATGGTTTAACCTGGACACAAGTAATTGCTAATGATGAGTCGGGTGTTGCCAAAACCTATGCAATTCAGAGTATTCCAAGTACTTTCCTTTTGGATAAAGAAGGAAAAATTATTGCTAAAAATTTAAGAGGAGATGCATTAGAAGCTAAGTTAGCCGAGTTGCTTAACTAATCGACTCTTTAAAATACCGTGTGAAAAGTCATCTTTATTAAAGGTGGCTTTTTTATTTACATATTTTGATATGTACAATTGTGCCATTATATTTAAGGCATCATATTAAACAACCCAGATCGAAGAAGTCTAATTCATTGATCATTAAACATTCATTAAATGAAAAATCTGTTTCTATCTGCAATCTCGGCCGTAATGGTTTTGGCAGCTTGTCAACCATCAGGACCAAGTTTCAAGTTAAGTGGTAAGCTGGATGGAGCTGCCGACAAAACTGTTGTTATCAGTGTTTACGACAAAGATGGTGTTAATGTAAAAGATACACTCAACATCGTTGATGGAGTATTGGATTATTCAACTGAGTTGAGTGAACCGGTATTGGTTATGGTTGGTGAAGCTGGAACCAGAAATACGAAAAATTTCTTTGCCGAAAATGTAGATTATACATTGAATGGTTCATTGGAAAAAATGAATGAAGCTGTTGTAACTGGTGGTGCTGTATTTAATACCTATATAGCAGTTAGTGATGGTCTGAAAGAGATTAGTGATAAAAACAACGAATTGAAAAAAGCTTACGGCGAAGCTGGTCAGGCAGGTGATACAACTAAGCAGAAAGCTATTTACGAGGAGTACCAGGCAAATCAGGAAAAATCAGAGGAAATGCAACTGGAAGTGGTAAAGGCTAATCCGGCTTCTGTAGCATCGGCTTTTATTGTTTCTAATGTTTATGGTTATGGCAGTATCGAAGAAATGAAAGAAGGCTTGGCAATGTTGGACGCTTCTTTAGCTACTTCGACTTATTACTTAATGGTTAGCGAAAAGATCGAAAAACTGGAGGCTGTTGCCGTTGGTAAAATTGCACCTGATTTCACCATGAATGATGCAGAAGGTAATCCGGTTACATTGTCTTCTTTTAGAGGTAAATATTTATTGGTTGATTTTTGGGCAAGCTGGTGTGGCCCATGTCGTGCCGAAAACCCTCATGTAGTTGAACTATATGCTGAATTTAAAGATAAAGGATTTGACATTCTTGGTGTTTCTTTGGATCAAAAGAAAGACAAGTGGTTAAAGGCCATCGAAGATGATAAATTAACCTGGAACCATGTTTCGGATCTAAAAGGATGGAAAAATGAAGCAGCTCAATTATATGCTGTTTCGGGTATTCCGCATACAGTATTGTTAGATAAAGACGGGAAAATCATTGCTAAGAACTTACGCGGTGATGAGTTGAGAAGTAAAGTAGCTGAGCTTTTAAACTAAAAAAAGCAATACTAAAATATTGAAAAGGAGGCTTGATGCCTCCTTTTTTTATTTCAATACTTGATATTTATCGTTTTATTCCAAACTCTTCACGTCTAATTTTGTTTATGTAATCGATGTGTCATTTTTCTGACATTTGAAAATTGATACATTTGTTATTTGAAATTTGTCTAAATAAGAAAAGTAAAACATAATAAAATGAATTACGATTTAATAGTTATCGGAAGTGGACCTGGTGGATATGTTGCTGCAATCAGAGCATCTCAATTGGGGCTGAAAGTAGCCGTTGTTGAACGATCAGAATTAGGCGGAATCTGTCTTAACTGGGGTTGTATACCAACAAAATCATTATTAAAAAGTGCAAGTGTATTTGAATATCTTCAGCATGCTGCCGATTATGGTATTAGCATCGAAGGTGAAGCAAAAGCTGACTTTGAGGCCATGGTTAAGCGCAGCAGGGGTGTAGCCGATGGTATGAGTAAAGGTATCCAGTACTTATTTAAAAAGAATAAGATTGAGGTTATACAGGGCAACGGTAAGCTATTGGGCAACAAACAGGTTGAAGTAACCAATGATGCAGGTGAGAAGAGTGTTTACACAGCCGAGCATATTATGCTGGCAACAGGTGCGCGCAGCCGACAATTGCCAAACTTGCCACAAGATGGCGAAAAGGTGATTGGCTACAGAAAAGCATTAACACTTGATAAGCAACCCGAATCGATGATTGTTGTTGGCTCAGGTGCAATTGGTAGTGAGTTTGCTTATTTCTATAACGCCATCGGAACGAAGGTGACACTGGTTGAATATATGCCAAACATTGTACCGGTAGAGGACGAAGAAGTATCCAAGCAATTGGGCCGCTCCTTCAAAAAGGCTGGTATTAAAGTGATGACAAAGGCTGAAGTTACCCAGGTTGATACATCGGGTGATAAAGTGAAGGTGGTGATCAAAACCAAAAAAGGCGAAGAAAACCACGAAGCAGACATTGTATTGTCAGCTGTTGGTATTACACCAAACCTCGAAAACCTTGGACTGGAAGAAGCAGGAGTTCAGATTGAAAATGGCCGTGTTAAGGTGGATGATTTCTACCAGACAACTGCAGCTGGCGTATATGCCATTGGAGATATTGTACCAGGGCAGGCATTGGCGCACGTGGCATCGGCAGAAGGAATTATCTGTGTTGAGAAAATAGCTGGTCACACTCCTGAGCCACTTGATTACGGTAATATTCCAGGATGTACCTATACATCGCCGGAAGTGGCTTCGGTAGGTATGACAGAAAAAGCAGCCAAGGATGCCGGTTACGAGTTAAAAGTGGGTAAATTCCCATTTTCAGCTTCTGGTAAAGCAAGTGCAGCTGGTCATAAAGATGGATTTGTAAAACTGATTTTTGATGCAAAATACGGTGAGTTATTAGGTGCCCATTTAATTGGTGCCAATGTTACCGAAATGATTGCAGAATTAGTTACAGCACGTAAACTTGAGACCACAGGTCATGAAATTATTAAGGCGGTGCATCCACATCCAACCATGTCGGAAGCTGTTATGGAAGCAGCAGCAGCAGCTTATGATGAGGTGATCCACATCTAGGATCAATAAAACATTTATGAAGAAAGGCTATCGTTTACGTTAGCCTTTTTTGTATGTCGGGCATGGTAATATGCTACCAAGATGAAACGTTCTTGGGTTCGCCAAGTTGACAGGAAGAACTAGCAATTGGCAAGGGTGTTGGGGGTGACTCCAAATCTGAAGGAAGCCATTAGCAAAGTCAA
>JAOARW010000038.1 GCA_025210475.1 Carboxylicivirga sp.
CACCCATTTGAAGAACCCCCAAATAACAACCTCAAAGTAATACAAGGGACTTTGTTTTAAAATATGGGTTTTAAACTCACCTAAGCCGCATGGTTATTGAATGTATTTTAATTGTAATGATTATTTAGGACGCTATTGGTGTTAAATTAAAAACTAAAAGCCTGCGTAAGTACTATAAATAATGGGATTCAGCTATATGTATAGGTTTTCTGTTGAGTGGTGAATCGTGCAACTGTTCAAGGGCTTTCTTATTTTTACAATCAAACAAAATTCAAGAGAAATGAGAAAAATCCTTTCGTCCTTATTACTGATCAGCCTTGTTGTAAGTTCTTGTCAGACGTCAAAAGATCAGAAAGAAAGAGAAGTGCCCTTTATGTGGGAAAATGCCAATGTTTATTTTTTATTGACCGACCGTTTTAATAATGGTAATCCCGATAATGATGTAAATTTTGATCGAACCAAAGAAACTGGCATTCTGCGTGGTTTTATGGGGGGCGATTTAAAAGGAATTACACAGAAAATTAAAGAGGGTTACTTTACCAGGCTGGGAATAAATGCCATTTGGTTTAGTCCTGTAGTTGAGCAGATTCATGGATCGGTGGACGAAGGAACAGGCAATACATATGGTTTCCATGGTTACTGGACAAAAGACTGGACGGCACTTGAACCAAACTTTGGTAATGAAGCAGAGCTGGCAGAGCTGGTTGAAACAGCCCATCAGCATGGTATTCGAATTGTATTGGATGTGGTGATAAACCATACCGGCCCGGTTACCGACATTGATCCGGTTTGGGGGGATGAATGGGTGCGCACTGAGCCGCAATGTCGTTATCAGGATTATGAATCGACCGTGACTTGCACTTTAGTGGAAAACCTGCCCGATATTAAAACCGAGCGTGAAGAGGAGGTGGAATTGCCCAAGGCCTTGCTCGAAAAATGGGCCAACGAAGGTCGCCTTGAAAAAGAAATGGATGAGCTTGATGCTTTTTTTAGCGCTACCGGCTATCCTCGTACGCCACGATATTACATCATAAAATGGTTAACGGATTTTATTCGACAGTATGGAATTGATGCTTTTCGACTTGATACGGTTAAACACACAGAAGAGTCTGTTTGGGCTGATTTGTGGACTGAAGCCGTGAAAGCCTTCGCTGAATGGAAAGAGTTACACCCCGACCAGGTAATGGATGAGAATGACTTCTACATGGTTGGCGAGGTATATAATTATGGCGTTTCAGGCGGTCGATGGTTCGATTTTGGTGATCGGAAAGTTGACTATTTTGCCAATGGTATGAGAGGTTTAATCAATTTTGAGTTTAAACACGATGCCAATAAATCTTACGAAGAAATATTCTCAAAATACAGCGCAGCTCTTAACGGGCCATTAAAAGGGCAGGTGATTATGAATTATACTTCGTCGCACGATGATGGCTGGCCATTTGACAAGCAGCGTACCAAGTCCATTGAGGCAGGAACCAAGCTCTTGCTTTGTCCGGGATCGTCGCAATTGTACTATGGCGATGAAAGTGCGCGCAGCCTCGAAATAGAAGGAACGGATGGCGATGCAACCTTGCGCTCTTTTATGAACTGGGACGACCTAAAATCAAATCCTTCGGTTAATGGTGTTTCAACAAATGAAGTATTAAGTCACTGGCAAAAGCTGGGACAATTCAGATCTGCACATCCTTCGGTTGGAGCAGGTGTTCATACACAGCTTAGTGCCAAGCCTTATTTCTTTAAGCGGGAGTATATAAAAGGAAGCTATACAGATAAGGTAATTGCAGGCTTAGATCTTGAGCCTGGTCATCACGAAATTGATGTAACAGGTATTTTTAATAATGGCGATACACTGAAAGATTATTATTCAGGTTTATCAGTAAAAGTCAAGGATAATAAAGTTGCCATCGATACCAATCAGGATATTATATTATTGGGATTATAAAACTATGATTTAAAGAATATTGTTGCTTGAGTATTAATTGCTTTCGGTAAGCATAAAAAAAATGGGTGATAATTTCGTATTATCACCCATTTTATTTAGAAACTCAATAGTTATTCTTTTTTCTCTTTTTCTTCAATTATTGATATATCACCATTGTAGCTTATATGAGCCCGGTTGTTACTGGTAACACTAACAGAAGCATTGCCACCATAGGTAATTTCCATGTTTATACGATAGGTGTCGTTTTTGCCCTTGGCTTCAAAACTATAGCTAATGCGCATTTTCTTTTCATTAACTTCTATTTTTTCGTTTTCGATGCTTGTTTTATCATATTTGATTCCGCCATCACCACCATAGGATGCGGAGTAGGCACGACCGAAAAATGGCATATCGCCTTCTGTTTCACTTCCCATTATCTTGATAAAACCGTAATTGGTTGTTAAATCGATGGAGCGACCACCTTGAGGGAAGGCTCTGTTTGGAACGAAAATAAATTGTTTGCTGTCAACCAACTTCTTAGTTTCAGCAAATTGTTCCATGCGCTTTTCTTTTTTCTTTTGTTTCTTTTCAGCAAAAGTGGTTGTTGATGAGACAAGCATTATAGCTGATAAAATAAAAATGTTAAATAATGATCTCATGTTATCTAAAATTTAAGGTTATTAACTCAATCTATTAAAATTCCATTACGAATACAAAAAAATCGCTTTTAAGATTTTATAGTTCGCACTATAAGATTAAATGTTATATTTTTGTATTCTGTTTATTCACAAACAAATAGTATGCCACATAAAATTTCAAAGTCAGATTCTTATAAATGCTTTGTGTGTGAACAACTATTTCAAAAGACTGAAATAGAGTATCATGCTCAGGTGCATTTGCCTTTGTGTAAATCATGTAAAGGTTCTGATTCAGAGAAGAAGAAGGCAGCTGAACTATTAAGCGAGCTGGCGGATGGTTTTGTGTGTGGATGCATTTAAACCTAATAACCTAATAATGATGCAAACACGATTTATTACGATTATTTTAATGTGCTTCGTAGTTATATCATTACAAGCGCAAGAGCAAAGTGAAAAAAAAGAAAAATCCTTCAGAGATAAATTATTTACGGGAGGTAGTGTAGGATTAACATTTGGTAATTATACCAATATCATAATTAGTCCTGTAATAGGTGCCCGCCTGAATGAAAAAGTATATGCCGGGCTCGGCATTGAATACCAATATACGAAAGATAAGCGCTACGATCCGGCTTTAACTTACAATCAGTACGGAAGCCGGTTGTTTGCTCAGTATAATATCGTTCCTAGTTTATATGCTCATGCCGAGGTGGCCGGCTACAGCATGGAGCATTACACAGGCGTAATTAATAGTCAACTAAAGAAGCAACGTGATTTTGTTCCGTTTATATATTTTGGAGGTGGCTATCGTAAAATGATTTCACCACGAAGTTTCTTAACAGTTCAGGTATTGTTTGATGTTTTACAGCACAAGTATTCGCCTTACAAAGCCTGGGATCCGATTTTTAGCGTTGGATTTGGGGTTGGTATCTAATGGATATTATTACCCATACCTTATCTGGCGTGGCTGTTGCCACTGTGGTTATTAATGTAAAGTCATTCAGTTTTAAGCAAAGCAGTATTATTCTTGGAGTGGCCGCTTTGGGTGGGTGTCTGCCAGATATTGATGTGATTAGTTTATGGTCAGGTTTTGATGCAAGCATTGGTCAGTGGTTTAATCTGGAACCGGGGCGTCATATCTATTCTGCCAAATACTGGTATTCGCACCATGCTTTTTTTCACTCTTTGCTGTCTTCTGTATTATTTACTGTTTTAGTTGGACTTGTCGCATTTGGTAAACAACTGGTTAAGCAAGGTTTTTCTCGGCTCACATCATTTCAAGTATCACTGATGCTTGTGTTTTTTATGGCCTATAACATTCATCTTTTAGAAGATATGCTAACACCTTCCAGTACCTGGGGAGGCGTTGCTTACTTGTGGCCCAATCCTTTCTACATAGGTGGTTGGGGTAAAATATGGTGGTGGAATAATTACGATGTATTTGGAATAGTAGTGCTTGTAATTGTCCTTAACCTGTTTGTTAAGCTTATACTTAAAAGGCGATTGTTAGCAGGTTATACTGCCCTTGTAGTTTTCTTCATGGGTGTTTCGCTGAGCACCTACCTGGTCAATTCCCGTAATATCAGCTATAATTATTCCAGATCAGGAGAATTTCGGAATTTGGAACAACAATCCTTGCAGGAACAAAAGGACTTATTGGGTGATCGCATTTATCATTTGATGCTTCGAATTGACCGAATGATTCCGGTTTCTTTTTAAATATATCCTTTCATCTTGTAGACCGCTATGCCAAGCCATTCTTTAATCAGGATGGGCCACAGTTGCAAGGTTGCTAAGGAAGGCATAAAGTAATCCATTGGTTTTAATGGTTGATGATTGGTATAAAGGTGAGCAGATAATGGACTCACCTCGAAGCCTTGCTTTTCGAAACAAGCCCGGGCTCTTGTCATATGAAAACCTGAAGTAATCAGCACAATGTTTTTATCAATTTGCAAACTGTCGAAAAGTGCGGCCGAATAGAATGCGTTCTCATGCGTATTGCGCGATTGCTTTTCGAAAAACACACGACCTTCATCGATGCCAATGGTGTTGAGGTATTCTTTTAGGTAGTCAGCTTCAGGTCGTTCTTCAAAATAGATTTCAGCCGATCCGCCGCTAATGATCATTGGTAAAGCCGGGTTCTTCTGCGCCAATAGCATACCTTGCAGCAGTCGATCACTGGCTTCTTTAAAATATATCCTGTCAAGCTCATCATCGTAGCTCGACATGCCACCTAATACCACAATGGCTTTATTCTGATTGGCAAATTGATCGAAGGATTCGGCCGGATATTCCCAGGCGCTAATTACCTTCTGAAAGATAAACCCGTTTGAGAAGAATACAAAGATTAAGATGGCTGAAAGGCGAGATAATCGTTTCCATCTGGCATTTTTAATTACATAACTTAAAGTAATTAAAATAATACACCAATTGAATGGTATCAATAAGAAGGAAAGGATTTTAGATAGTAAGAAAAACATTTGTTTCGACTAAAATTTGGAAGTTACGACAGTCCTTTTAATTTTGTTGTAAAGAAAAACAAAGTAAGTAATCGAACAAAATCTTCGTTTATGCATTTTAACCAACTTCTTCGTGAGCGTTATTCAATCAGGGACTATAAACCCCTTAAAGTATCCAAAGCTTTAGTGATTGAAGTATTAGAAGCCGGACGAATGGCACCGTCGGCAGCCAACCGTCAACCATGGAATTTTATTTTAGTTTCGGATGAAAATAATCTGGAAAAACTGAAAAAAGCCTATGACAGAGAGTGGTTTAAAAATGTACCGCAAATGATTGTTGTTTGCGGTAACCATAACGAGTCGTGGAAACGTTCGATTGATCAGAAAGATCATTGTGATGTGGATGCTGCCATTGCAGTTGACCATATGACTTTGCGCGCAACAGAATTAGGCTTGGGAACCTGTTGGGTTTGTCATTTTGATCCTGCGATTGTAAGGGATGTGCTAAACTTACCAGAGCACGTTGAGCCTATAGCACTGCTGCCTATTGGTTATCCGCTGGAGAATAAAGCACCGGCAAAAAAACGAAAAGCATTTTCAGAAGTGGTTTTTGAAGAGGTATATGGAGCGCCGCTAAAAAAGTAATAAAGTGATGATATATAAAGCCCGGAATAGTTGTCTGTTCCGGGCTTTTTTAATCTTTAAAATTTCCAGAGGCTAACCTCGGGGATAGGTGACTTTAAGAGTTAACTTTATTTCCAAAATATATTTTTCCAGAATTGGTTAAGATTGTCAAGTCAACATATAAATATCGAAGACAGTGATTAAGTATAGTGTAACTTGTTCATCAAGTTGAGCTGCATTTTTTGGGCTAAAATGCTTTAAATTTTGTAGGGTTAAACCCTGCGACTTCTTTCCCTTAAGTATAGAGGTTCTAGGGTTAAACCTTAGACCTTCTTGGGTTTAACCCTATGGATCGTAAGGTTTAACCCTGGAGAAGGTAGGGTAGTACCCTAGTGTCAAGTAAAGCGTGCTTTTACGAGCCAAGTCTTATTTATCTTTGTTTTTCTCCTTATAAAAAGATTCACGTAGCTAAGGCTATGCTTACTTTTTCTAATATTGAAAAAATCAAAAAAGCAACGGTGGCTTACCCATTATTGCACACATGACTTAACACCTGAGAAGACTTCTGTACATAAAATAAGAAGCCCGAAACAAAAAGCTTCGGGCTTTACAATTATATTACGAACCATCTTATCTGAAATTAATACCGACGCCTCCGGTTATCACAGCGTATTCGCCCACGCTGTAATCGCCGTGGAAAGAGAAGATGCCTAAACGAATGCGCATACCAGCATTGAAATCAAAGCCGTCAGTTTTATATTCCAAGGCAATGGGGTTATTGTCATCTTCGTAGCCTTCAAACTCACCAACTAAATCGAAATTACTGGTGGTTGTGCCATAACCTAATCCGGTGTAAAATGATACCACAGGAATGTTTACACCAACTAATAAGCGCGATGTAAAAGCGCCTGCTGTTGACTGTAATTCACCTGAACCGCCTCCAATGCCGCTTAATAAAGAACTACTGCTTACACCTAGTTCTGCACTAAAATCGGTATAGGCCGCCAGGATAGATGCCTGCAAGGCAGGAACCCTTTTTATAAAAGGTATATAATCTTTTATCGAGTGCTTAATTCCTAAACCCCATAGGCCTGCTTTTCCAAAATCGCCATAACTCACTTTAGGCATAAAGCGTCCCATGATTTCAGTATGGAAAGGTAAGCCCACAGCTCCTTGAACCATTGGGCTGACGAATACATCTGCATTTGCACCTTCTACACTTAACAGAGTTGTTTTTGAAGGATCATCTTTTAAATAAAAGTCTGCATTATCAGAAGTACCACCGGCCATGGTTGGAACTATTTCAGCATCTGTTTGAATGGTTTCATAGCTGCCTGGCTTAAAGCTCTTTTTGCTATTGGGAGCTGTGGTGTAGCTACCCATAATGGTGATATCAAAACCACCTACTTTATGCACCTTGGCTGAATTATACCAACCACTGTTGAGGTTAACGCCTAGCATTTCACCATAAGGCAATAGGTACGCTTCTGAAAGAGCATTTGCATCTGCTTTACCAGCTTTTAGAAAATCAACAATTTGTCCTTGTCCAAACATTTGAACCGAAGTAGCCAAAAGGGCAACAATCGATAGAAGTTTAATTTTTTTCATAAGTGTATGTTTAGGTATTTATCAATTACTAATAAAGAGTTATACCAGAATAGAATTTGATATAAGCTGTTTTTTACGATTCTCCGTTAAGAATTGTCACTGCTTCTTTAACTGATATACGCTCGTTTTTGTTGTAAGCCACAATAAAACCTTTGATGTTTTCGGCTTGCATATCTGCTTTTGCTTTATCTAAAGTCTGGTATTTGCCAACTGAATATTTGAACCAGTCATTCACATTCATTTCAATGACTTCTTTATTGCCGCTATAAACATTAGAGATTTGCTCCTGTGTTGCTTTTTTCTTGTCGGCCATAAACTGAATGGTCAGAAATACATCGGGATCGGCAACGACTGGTGGGGTAATAACTTCTTCTGTTACTTGCGGTTCTTCAACTTTTGCTACCAAAGGTTCTTCTTGAGCAATCGAGTCTGTATTCATAACCATTGGAGTTGCAATAACTGCGCCTGCCGCAACTGCCGGAGCAATATTGTTACTCTCTGGTACAATGGTCTCAGCCAGAGTATTATTAATTGTAGAAGTTGTTGCGATTGAATCGGTCTGAACAACCAATGCTTCTTCGAGCGGTTCTTCTGCAACTTCGGGCCTTACCATAGTGGTATCTTCAACTGCCTCTTGCACTTCGGCTAATAAAGGTGCCTCCTCCTGCGAATCAATTAGATTGATAAGGCATTTGCTTTGGATTTCAATAGCTTTCTTTTGATTTTCCTGTGCCAAATCAATCAGTTCAACCATCTTTTCTTCCGATGATAAGTTTTCAGCTTTGTTATATTGTTTTTTAGCTTTTCGTTCCAGATTTTTACTGTCATCTCTGGTTTGGCGAGCTTCGGAATTGCCCGATTTTGCAAAGTCTTTCAAACGGTCATCCAATACTGAAATATACTTTTTATATCCATCCTGATAATAAAGAGATGCCTGTACTTTCTTTTGTGCAATTTTCTTACTGCGCTTATTGATTTTACCTGATTTGATGCGGCCACCTGCATTTTGAAGGGCGTCAATTTCCTTTTGCAGACTTTGTGTACTTTCAATTATGGCATCACCTTTTGAAATTAATTTTTCAGCCGATTCGATCCGCTTTACTTCTTTTGGTGTCAGCAGCGATTTTATTTCATCTTTACTGGCTTGTATTGTCTCTGCACTTATCAGCGCAATTAATACAATTAGTAGTGGTATATTTCTTTTCATGATTTGCAATTGATAATTAGGTGTTTAATTGAATCAAAGTGGCTATGCTTCTTGTTTTACTTTGCTTTTTAAGGATTTTTAACGAATGTTATTCGAAAAGGTTTGTTGTTAGATATGAATTTTGTTTTATTCATTTTCAGAAATAGGATCAAATCAATTATGATTAGGTTTTGTTATTTAATGACAATTGATTTGTTAGTTATACGTAAAAAAAATGATTCATGAGCAATAATATTTTATGCCAACCATTTGATACTTTGTATCAAACGCCTCCATTTGAGCAGATAAATGTTGAAAGTTATTTGCCGGCTTTTAACGATTTGATTGTAAGGGCAAAAGAGGAGATTAATGCGATTGTTAATAATCCTTCGGCTCCTGATTTTAACAATACCATTGAAAGCCTTGAGAAGTCGGGAAGCCAATTGGGTATTGCCAGCCATATATTCTTTAATTTGAATCATGCCGAAACCAATGAGCAGATACAGGCAATAGCCCGCGAGGTATCGCCACTATTAACGGAATATTCTAACGATATCTGGCTAAATGATGCTTTATTCTCAAAGGTGAAAACGGTATATGAGAAACAGGATCGTGCGGTTTTGTCACCAGAACAAGTGCGTTTACTCGAAGAAACTTATAAGGGATTTGTACGAAAAGGAGCCTTACTTGAAGGAGACAAGCGAAAAAGATATCGTGAAATAACAACCAGTCTGGCAAAATTAACGCTACAGTTTGGTGAGAATCTTTTGGCCGAAACCAACGCCTATCAATTACACATCACTAATCAGGACGAGCTTAAAGGTTTGCCCGATGGTGTTCTGGAAGCAGCAGAAGCATTGGCCAAAAGTCAGGATAAGGATGGCTGGATTTTTACTTTGCAATTCCCAAGTTATGTGCCGTTTATGAAGTATTCGGCCAACCGGGCCTTACGCAAAGAAATGTACATGGCTTACTCGATGCGGGGAAATAATGGTAATGATCATGACAATAAAGACTTAATAAAGCAAATTGTGTCCTTGCGGGTTGAAAAAGCCAGGTTGTTGGGACATGATTCGCATGCTCATTTTGTTTTGGAAGAACACATGGCACTTCATCCTGATAAGGTAAATAGCTTTTTGAATGAGTTATTGGAAGCCTCGATGGATGCAGCGCGTCAGGATGTGAAAGATGTGGAAGAGTATGCGCAAAAAAAAGGCCTGGAAGGAGCCTTGCAACGCTGGGATTACCCGTATTACAGTGAGCAGCTAAAGGCTGAAAAGTATGGCTTGGATGATGAAGCAACACGCCCTTATTTCCAGTTGGAGAAGGTTGAAAAAGGCATTTTTAACCTGGCCACTCAGTTGTATGGCATCACATTCAAGGAAAACAAAACGATTTCTGTTTATCACGAAGAAGTAAAGACCTACGAGGTTTTTGATGCTGATGGATCATTTTTAAGTGTTTTTTATGTGGATTATCATCCACGAGCCAGCAAGCAGGGAGGCGCCTGGATGACCAGCTTCCGAGATCAGCATCGAAGGGGAGAAGAGGATGTGCGACCACACATTTCCATTGTGTGCAATTTTACTCGTCCTGGTGGGCAAAACCCATCTTTACTAACCTTTACCGAAGTTCAAACATTCTTACACGAATTTGGACATGCCCTGCATGGTATGTTTAGTAAAGTTACTTACGAAAGTCAGGCCGGTACTAATGTATATCGTGATTTTGTGGAATTGCCATCGCAAATAATGGAGAATTGGGGTACTCAAAAGGAATGGTTAAAAGATGTAGGATTACATTATAAAACCGGCGAGGTTATACCTGAGGCTTTGATACAGAAAATTATCGATAGTGAAAATTACCAGAGTGGTTATGCCATGGTGCGCCAACTGAGTTTTGGTATGAATGATATGGCCTGGCATTCGTTGCAGGAGGCCTTTGATGGTGATGTTATTGCATTTGAAAAGGCTTCGATGTTAGCTACCGAATTATTTCCCGAAGTAGAAGGAACAGCTTTCTCTACTGGCTTTGCCCACATTTTTGATGGCGGTTATGCAGCTGGTTATTATGGCTATAAATGGGCCGAAGTATTGGATGCTGATGCTTTTGAGGCTTTTAAAGAGAATGGTATTTTTGATAAAGCAACAGCTCAGCAATTCCGAACAGAGATACTTGAAAAAGGAGGTACAGCACACCCGATGGAGCTTTATAAGAAATTTCGTGGTCACGAACCTTCCATTGAACCTTTGTTGAAGCGAAGTGGGCTATTGAAATAAGGATTGGATTGATAAGCGGGTATTTTCAAAGTTGATACCCGCATTGCTGAAGGTAAATGATAAAAAGTGTCCAAAAATTAAAACGATCTCAATGCAGAGCGATATTGAGTTAAATGATTACTAATCGCCAGATTTAGTAAGTATTAAAAATCGCCTGCTGATAATTTTAATTTTTGGACACGCTTATCTTAAACCTCTTGTTATACTTTCTCGCTACATTTGAGCAAACCTTCCAGACGTTCAATCTGGCTTTGCTTATTTACCTCTCTTAGATTACGGGCTGTTTCAGTGTAATACTGATGTTGACGAATAAAATTGAGTTGTAATTGGTTCCATTCATCAATTGTTCCGATCATGTTGCGCTCTTTCAATTCCTGGAACAAAGTATTGGAAACAGGAATGAAATCACTACGCCCCAAGTAATCTAGGTCCGAGTCGCAAATGACCTGTTCCAGCAAATCTTGTGGTTCCGGTGGAAATTTAGTCGACATAATGAGTCGGCACACAGTGTCAACCTGATCTTTTGGATATTGGTAGTTGGTAAGAATGTCACGGGCAATTTTAGCACCGTGTAATTCATGGTCCTGATAATCGATGGTGTGTCCGCTGTCGTGGAACAGGGCGGCTAACTTAAGCAGTAAAATTTCTTCTTCCGCCAGTCCCTCGGCCCATCCAATCAATTCCACTTCTGTTACCACATCAATGGTGTGTTTAATATTGTGGTAGTATAAGTTTTCAGGTAGCTTATGTTCCAGTATATCCAATAGTTCTTCCTGAATATCCATAAACTGGATTAAACTGTATTTAGTTTTGAAATTACGATTTGGTATAATGCCGGCTCCGGTTTCAGATAGATTGGTTAAAATACCATTCACCTTAAATATATCGAGGAAGCCTTTATATTTGGCTGGCATATGACCATTTTCGCTCAGCGAGAAGAACTCTTTAACCAACTCATAGGTCATCACCGAAATGTTAATTTCACCACCTTTACAGGCCATCCCCAGTCGTGAGGCTATATTAACACTTTCGCCTGTTAGTGCATATGGTGAGCTTTTTCGTCCGGTTGGCTCTCCCAATGCCGGTCCTGTGTGGATGCCAATGCTCACCTGCCAGAATGGTTCCGTATCGCCATTAATTATGCATTTACGCGCTGCAGCCTGCATTTCCATAGCAGCATTCACCACATCAATCGGGTTGGTGCGATTTTCTTCCAGTACACCACCGGCAAATAAGAATGTATCACCAATGGTTTTAACTTTTAATACACCATATTTCTTCGCAATATCATCGAAGGCAAGATAAAGCTCGTCCAGGGCATCAATTAACTCCTGGGCATGATCATGATTGTTGATACGATCAAATCCTCGGATGGTGGCGTAAAGTACAGATACCATTTTAAAACGTTTAACACGTTTCTTTGATGGTATCTTTAAGCGTTCTTCAATCTCTTCGTAAGAATATTCTGATAAAAGATTAAGGTATTTCTCGTTTTGCTTTTGGATTATCTCATAACGCCCAACCAATCCCTGTAATTGGTCATTCAACTCCTTATTTCGATTGGCCAATTTTGTAATTCGTAAAATATAATCTTCAATGCTTTCCATGGTTTGGGTATGTTTTCAGTGCACTAAGGTAATGCAATATCAGTTTACTATATGACTTGTCTATTTAAGGTTTTTTACTTGTCTGGAGAAAACACTCAAATGACGATACGTAGTTATGGACAAAAATGTTATTTTTATTTATAATTGTTCTAAAAAAATAGATTAACGACTAAATCCAAGTTATGAAACAACTGATTCTGCTTTTTATTTTAGTAAGCCATTTCACCACTTATGCCCAACTAAAGGAGGTTTGGAAAACCGATCAAATTTTGGATGTTCCCGAGTCGGTTAAATATTACCACGAAGGCAACTGTTTGTTTGTGTCAAATGTGGCAGGTAAGCCATCAGATAAGGATGGGAATGGTTTTATTTCGAAACTAACATGCGATGGACAGGTAATAAAACTGAAGTGGGTGGATGGTTTGGATGCTCCCAAGGGAATGGCTATTCGAGATGGAATTTTGTATGTTTCCAATATAGATGAGCTGGTACTGATCGATATTGTGAAGGCTCAGGTGATAAAACGAGTTAAACAACCTGAGGCCAGTTTTCTGAATGATGTTACGATCACTAAAGCTGGAGATGTGTTGGTTTCAGATTCGGGGACGTCTACTGTTTATCAATTAAAAGAAGATCAGTTAGTCGTGTGGCTAAAGGACGAAAAACTTGGCCGCCTAAATGGTTTGTTGGCAGAGAAGGATTATGTGTTGATTGGTACGGGCAAAAGGATTGTTAAAGTTGATCTGAAAAGCAAAAAAAGTGAGGTTTTTCTCGAGACCGGTGCCCAGGTTGATGGCCTTGAAGCTGATGGTTTAGGAGCCTATTACTATACATTTTGGCGGGGTGAAATGTATTATTACAAGCCGGGTGAAGCGCCTGTTCAATTACTTAACACAGCAGAGAAAAATATCCAGTCGGCCGATATAGGTTTTATACCGGCGGCACAAGAAATACTGGTTCCAACTTTTTTTGATAATCGGGTAGTGGCTTATATTATGGATTAACCCTTGAGTAATTTTTCGACACGAGCTATCCGGTCTTCCATATTTTCAAAGGCGTCTACCCAGATTATTTTGGCGCCTTTGCGTTCCATGCCTCTGAACCAGGTCATTTGTCGCTTGGCGAATTGGTGAATAGCAACATTCAGTTTATCAAACATTTGCTTGTAGCTTAATTCGCCCATCACGTGCATGGTCAGAAACTTATATTCCAGGCCGTAATAAATCAGATCATCGGGAGCTACCCCTTCATCCAGCAGCTTTTTTACTTCATCAATCATGCCTTCGTCCAAACGCTTTTTTAAGCGAGAGGTGATTTTTCGTCGACGGGCTTCCCGATCAATATTAACACCAATAATAAGTGGTTTCACATCGGGCAGTTCCACTACGATCTCCGGATTTTGGAGGTAATACTCTTCAATTTCGATGGCCCGGATGGCGCGTTTTATGGTATCTGTATCTGTTTGGTTATGCAATGATTTATAGCCTGCCAGAATTTGAGTCAGTTCAGGTAATAGTTTTCCTTGAAGACTATCACGCAAATCTTGATTAACCGGAACATTTATCAGTTTGTATTTCTTCAGAACCGATTCAATGTACATGCCTGTTCCACCACACATGATGGGCAGGCGGTTATTGCTCTGTACCTTTTCAAAAGCTTTGAAAAAATCTGCCTGGTATTCAAATACATTGTACTTGTAACCGGCATCAACAATATCAATCAGGTGATGAGGTATGGTATATCCATCAATAGTATAGTCCTCAATGTCTTTACCTGTTCCCAAATCCATGCCGCGATAGATTTGTCGCGAATCGGCACTGATGATTTCACCATTGAGGCGTTTTGCCAGGTGTGCTGCAAAAGTTGTTTTGCCCGATGCGGTAGGGCCAAGTATGACGAGAAGATTATATGGTGTTGATTGTGGTTGCATGCCAATAAATTTATGCCAAAGCTATAATATTTTGAAGAATTATGCCTGATTGCTTGTGTTTAGTTCCAGTTGTCCGCTGTTGTTCTCACGAATCACTTCATACTCTTCGAGCCAGCGAAGTACTTTGTTAAACTCCTCTTGTTTAAATCCGGATTTCATCACTAAATCATCGTATGTCTGAATTTTATCGGCCAGTTCTTTTCTAATCCAGGTATCAATGTTATCAAAGGTTTCAACATTTAATTCGGTGTTCTTCATGCTCTGACACACATCACACAAACCACAGTTTTCACCTCCTGTCTGCCCAAAGTATTGCAGCAACTGTTTGCTTCGGCAAATGTG
This sequence comes from Carboxylicivirga sp., assembly GCA_025210475.1. GTDB lineage: Bacteria > Bacteroidota > Bacteroidia > Bacteroidales > Marinilabiliaceae > Carboxylicivirga. The sequence goes on from JAOARW010000038.1 coordinate 14,592, forward strand.
GTTAACAGAGCCATATTCAATGACGCTTTGTATGCGCTGTTCATATTTATCTTTACGATCTTTATAAACCTCTTTTTTAAGTTCGATGTATTGCCGATCTTCTCGCGAGGTAGTATAGGTAATTAATGGTGTCTTTTTTTGCGGAATGTATTTGATAACCCTTTGTTGATTGAGCTTAACCAGAAACTGGTAAACTGTATTTCGAGGCAGGTTCATACGTTTGGCCAGCAGCTCTTCATTGATGGGCACATATTCGGTAAATAAGCCGGTATAGGAGCGGAGCAGCATCCGGATAAAACTATCAAGCTCTTCATTGGCCACCTGAAATTTGTACAAATCATCCCGACGCATCATAAACATTACCTTTGCCGATAGTTGAAGTTCCTCAGTAAACTCAATGTATCCGGCACGTTGTAGGATTTTCAGACTATTAAAAACGGTCATCAGGTTCATGCGGTAATTTTTGCAGAAGAGGGAGAGGTTAAAATCGTAAATCATACCAAAACCACTGCCCACGGCCAGCTGAAAAAAGTTACCAAGTGCTTCGTATACGTTTAATATCTTTTCTTTTTCGGGAAAGGAAATAGCAATGCTGCGCTTGAGCCGCACCTGATCGTTGCCCGACCAAAGCAGCACTGCATAGGCTTTTTTGCCATCCCGTCCGGCGCGGCCTGCTTCCTGAAAGTATGCTTCCAGAGAATCAGGTGCATCCATATGTACCACGAGGCGAACATCGGGCTTGTCGATGCCCATTCCAAATGCATTGGTTGAGACAATCACCCGTATTTCACCATCGGTCCAGAGCTTTTGTCGTTGATCCTTGGCTTCGGGCGGCATACCTGCATGGAACGAGCTGGCTGAGATGCCATTTTGAACCAGCAGCTCACTGTATTCTTTGGTTTTTTTTCGATTCCGAACATAAACTACAGCACTGCCCTGAACCTTACTCAATATATTTAATAATTGCTGTTCTTTATCTTCAGACTGACGAACGACATAAACCAGATTATCCCTTTTGAAGCTTTTCTGGAAAACATTGGGTTTCTTGAACAACAGTCGTTTTTGGATATCTTCCACCACTTCTGGCGTGGCCGTTGCAGTTAGGGCCAGTACCGGTGTCTCAGGCAGAAGTTCCCGAATTTCAGCAACTTTCAAATACGAAGGCCTGAAATCATAACCCCATTGTGAAATACAGTGGGCCTCATCAATAGCCAGCAGATTCACATTCATTTGTTGCACCTTAGTTTGAAATAACTCAGTGCCCAGTCGTTCCGGTGAAACATAGAGGAATTTGGTGCCTCCGAATATGCAATTGTCAAGGGTTATGTTTATTTCATCGCGCGATAAACCCGAATATATTGCTGCTGCTTTAACGTCTCTTTTTTTAAGGTTCAACACCTGATCCTTCATCAATGCGATAAGAGGAGTAACCACAATGCAAATGCCATCTTTTGCAAGTGCCGGTACTTGAAAGGTTAGGGACTTGCCACCGCCCGTTGGCATTAAACCAAGTGTGTCATTTCCTTTGGCCACAGAGTGTATAATGTCTTCCTGTAAGGCCCGAAATCCATCATAACCCCAGTATTGCTTTAATATGTGATGAAAAATATCCATTGTTAATGCAAAGGTAGCGTTATTTGAGAAAAGACTGAAGACGGGTATTGAAGTCAGTAATTTTTGTTAGAAAGGGTGATTGAATAAGTAATGCTAACTGACAAATTATAAGTGATGAATGATTGACTATCAATAGCGTCCTAAATAATCATTACAATTAAAATACATTCAATAACCATGCGGCTTAGGTGAGTTTAAAACCCATATTTTAAAACAAAGTCCCTTGTATTACTTTGAGGTTGTTATTTGGGGGTTCTTCAAATGGGTGG
>JAOARW010000039.1 GCA_025210475.1 Carboxylicivirga sp.
ATTTTATGGCACAAACTACATGATACAGCAGTACTGTTACATTATGACTCTTGTGTATTTCTTTACTATCTTGTGACATCGAATCACAAGATACTAATTTCGAGGCAAGCCTCGGGGAATTAAACCCCTGTTAGATTAAAACTTGTGACTTGATATTAATATAGTAACCTTGCGGCTTGCAAAGCAAACTTATGTTTTTGGTCTAAAAAAACAATTTATTGCGAGATTGTTTATTGTAATAATATGATTATTAGTAAAATATAAAGGAGTTTACTTCTTTGTTTACTTAATTGAAATATAATAGCAATAAAATTATGCTATTATATGGTAACAAAAAACTGTTTCATTCGTAATCTTACCCCATTGAGGCAAAAAAACACATTCTATATCATGGTAAAAAGGATCGTAATACGCAGTTAGAGAGCTGAATAATGAGATTTATTTAATTAGTATAGTTCGTTGAGGCTTGCCTCGTGTATAATGGGAAAAGTATGAACGTTTCAAGATTTTTACGACATTTTTATTGACGAACATGTTTACAAACACCATAATAAAATACATTGCGTAGGATTATGTTTTCCCCGTTAAATGTTATTACAACATTTAAAGTGATTAAATTAAGTAATTAAATAAAGCAAGTATATATGGATATAGGTAAATAATGAGATACACTATGTTTAAGTTATTACAGGTTCAGTTCATTTTTTTAATGTGAAGTTTTCAAGTAATAACCGTTTCCAAAATATTTCAAATGATACAAAGATTTACTGTATGTGAATTATTAAAGAACTATCCAAAAGTGAAAAAACAACTTAAGGGAGTAGTTTTTATTGACATGTTTTTTTATTTATATAGGTGGGGCATATGGGAACAAGTATGATATAAGAAAATATATAGAGAATAATAGTTGAGAATATACGTTAATGCCTGCGGATTGGTTTCGCTTATAATAGTTGAAATTTATGAGCATGCTGGGTGGAGCATTAACTAATACCATTAAAACTTATCTATCTTAAAGCTTAGTCATTTTATACTGTTAATTAATACAACAATATTTTGATATTTGCTTGAATTGCACATGAATTTATAAATACTGTAGCTGTTCAAAGAATATTTTTTTACATCGATGTTATATTATCATGCGCTTGTTTCGTTGTAGGTATAATTATATTTTACATATAATTATTGTACCATTTATAATTTTAGAGATCTTTTATAATATACAATTAATGGATATATGTTAATAGAAATTGTTAAATATATATTACAATAGGCGATAGAGATGGTTGGGATTTCGATTTAAAAGACAATCAACTAATTTGATTAAGAAATCATTAAGATATTTATGGATTGATGATAGTGGTAATTTGGCTAAAGTTGAATCTTAAATTTTAAACATAAAAAAGAATCATCTCAAATGTAAATAATTACAAAGTTATAATTGGAAGATATTAATGTCGTTGCATAGGTTAAAGAAATGTTTTATTAGTAAAGATAAAATTAGTAATTAGTAAAGTGAATTGGAATAATTTAAAGATTGGAGCGAAACTAACCATAGGTTTTGCTATAGTTATAATGTTTGTTATGACTACGGGTTCTGTTGGGTATTATGGTATGAAAAATATGAATAAAAAATTTCAAGTCATTGAAGAAGTAAACTCCATAAACCTCGATGTATATAACCTTAGGAGGTATGAGAAAGATTTTATGTTGCGGCATGATGATAAATCAGAAGCCAATGGATTAAAAACAATAAAAGGTCTGTATGAAAAAATAGATGAACTGAAAGAGAGCTTCAAAGGTAATGATGATTCAAAGCAATTGGTGTTATTGGAACAAAAGTTGGATCATTACAGGAGTTTCTTACTGACTTACATAAAAACTTATAAGGATGAATACTCTGTTGCACTAAAAAATACAACAAAGTCAGGCATTCAAACATTAGAACTCTTATCTAATACCAGGACATCATTGAAAAAGCAGATTTCAAATAATTTTAGAAACACTGTTGGTAATCATCAGGTTTTGATGTCTGGGCTAAAGAAGAATGAGGTACTAACTGATATTGAACAACAATTTGCAATGACCAGAGTTCATGTTGGAGCATATCTAGTAAGCCCTTCGGATGTCAAAAGAATAAAAGTTTTGGATGGTCTTGATAATGTACTAATACATATAGAGGATGCTAAAAGGTTAATGATTAAAAGAAATGAGATCAAGGAGCTTGACGCAATGACAAAATCTGTAAACGTTTACAGAAAATCGTTTATGAGAGCCATTGATGCATTAAATACTGAAGCTAAACAAGCAGAGTTAATGGTAGATTCGGCACATGATCTTATTAATGTGACCAATGTACTTAAAGAAGGTCAAAAGAAAAAGATGCAAAATGAGGAAAAAAGAACAAATATAACCATTGTCGTCATAAATTTATTAAGCCTCGTTATTGGAATATCTTTAGCTTATTTTGTTACGCGTGGGATTATTTCTGGTATTAAAAGGGGGGTGGATTTATCAGAAATATATGCTTCTGGAGATTTATCTCAGGAGATTCCTGAACATTATCTTAAATTAAATGATGAGATTGGTGATTTAGCCCGTTCTATGACAAGCATGGGGCAAAAAGTTAAAGAAGTAATTGTCACAGTTCAAACAGGGGCGCGTAATATTGCATCAGCAAGCAAGCAAATCAATTCCGGTACACAACAACTGTCAGAAGGAGCATCGGAACAAGCTTCTTCAACCGAAGAAGTTTCTTCTTCAATGGAAGAGATGGTATCTAATATTCAGCAGAATACTGATAATGCTCAACTAACAGAAAAAATTGCAACTGATGCAGTTAAGCGTATAAATAAAGCAGCTAGTGCTGCTGAGGAGAGTTTATTGGCAATACATCAAATAGCAGATAAAATAACCATTGTAAACGACATTGCTTTTCAAATTAATCTTTTAGCCCTAAATGCATCTGTTGAAGCTGCTCGGGCTGGTGAACATGGAAGAGGATTTGCTGTGGTTGCAACTGAAGTCCAAAAATTAGCTGAGCTAAGTAAGATCGCAGCCGATGAAATAATAGCATTTTCTGATAAAAGTGTTAAGGCTACTGAAGGAGCTGGTGTTCTTCTTAAAAATACTATACCTGATATAGAGAAAACTGCTCAATTGGTTCAAGAAATCTCATTGGCTAGTTTAGAACAAAATTCAGGTGCCGATCAGGTAAACGATGCTTTACAACTACTTAATAATATTGCACAACAAAATGCTGCATCAAGTGAAGAAATGGCAAGTAGTTCTGAAGAGTTATCATCCCAGACTGAACAGTTAAGGGAGGTTGTAAACTTCTTCAAGATTAATAGAAAAAATAAGTAGTATAATTACTAAACATTAAAGAAAGTAGGATGAATTTAATAAAGGAAACAATAAAAGAGGTCAGTTATAGAAAAAACGTAATCATTAGGTTTTAAATATAAATTGGGGATAAAAATTTAGTCAGATAGTGGTTGAAAATGAATAACTCCAGATGATTAAAAAGTTTTTAAAATCCTGATGGAATTCTACTTTAATTGTACTGAGTTAAAGGCCTATTTTGTGAGTATAGGATTAATTATCAATTAATATAAACGCAGAGACACAAAGGCACAGAGTCTGAAACGACTCTGTGGCTCAGCCTCTCTGCGTTGTTACAGAAACCAAGCCTTCTGCAAATCACTCTTCCGCCTTCTGTCTTCTACCTTCTGCCTTCCATCATCAATCAACCATTATATATCATTTTATCTCAAATCCGGCCATTAATAGTAATACCCTTACAAAACATCTTATCTTTGTATTTGTTATTTATAACAGTGTTTTTGCTTACAATTAAAAAGCAATTGACACTGTGCAGATTATCAATAGACTACAATAAATAATAAGAATGAACCAAATTGAGAAGTCTTATAGAGAGTTGGTGGAATTAAAATACCAGCTTTACAATAGCTTATTCCTGACGCTGCCGTTACATGCTGTGCAACAAACAGGATTGTTATTGCCTTTGCTAAACGAGGCTTGTGTAAAGGGATTAGATAATGGCGAATCGCCAAGTACCATTATCAACAACTTTTTTAAAGAGCACCGGCCTGAGTTGAGCGAAAGGGAGCGTATCTCGTTCCTGTTTAAGATCATTCAGTATGTAGAGCGTCAAATTGTATTGATTGATGCTTTGGAAGAGGCGGCTTATACCAAGATTCACCGCATCAACGATTCGGATTCGTGGGGAAGGATTAAGCAAAAGGTAGAAAACCGGAAGCTGGAAGAACAAATGGATGAATTGTTGGATAGTTTTGGTATCCGAGTGGTACTGACAGCGCACCCTACACAGTTCTATCCCGGAAGAGTATTGGCTATTTCAACGGATTTAACCGAAGCCATTACCAACGATGAAGTGGGGTATGCCCGCGATTTGCTTCAGCAATTGGGTAAAACACCGTTTTACCGAAAAAAGAAGCCAAGTGCTTACGACGAGGCCATGGCTTTAACCTGGTATCTGGGTAATATATTTTACCCGGCAGTGGGGCAGTTGCTCGATCGCATCGATGAGTTCTTCCCTGGTAAAATAGATCAGAATAAGGAGTTGGTGACCATGGGATTTTGGCCGGGCGGCGATCGTGATGGAAACCCTTTTGTTAAGACTGATACAACGCTTAAGGTGGCCCGGAAATTACGCTTTACCCTATCTACCTGTTATCATAACGAATTAAAGGCCATTAAACGGCGCCTGAGTTTTAATGGGGTTTACGATATACTAAATGAGTTGGACGAGCTATTTACCGAAGAATTAACCAATTCGAGCGGTGAGAAGAATGTTGACCTTAATTACCTGTTGTTACAACTCGAAAAAGTTGAAAAGCTATTGATCGATGAGCACCAGGGCTTATTTATCGATAAGGTAAAATCATTTAAAAGAAAGATTAAGCAGTTCGGTTTCTTTTTTGCCAGTATCGATGTGCGGCAGGATAGCCGGGTAATTGGTAAAGCCTTTAACGAAGTGATGCGGGTGAACCCGGGCTTGTTTCCGGATAACTTTTGGGAATTGCCCGAAAAAGAACAGCTCAATAAGCTGTTAAAAGTAAAGGGACGTATTGATACCAGCGTGTTTGAAGACGACTTGGTACGCGATACATTGGAGTCGATGAAGGTGATACGCAGCATTCAAAAGATGAATGGCGAGCGGGCTGCCCACCGTTATATTATCAGTAACTGCCGTGGCACCATCGATATTGCCAAAGTAGTGGCATTGGCTCGTTTGTGCAGCTGGGGCGATGAACCACTTTCGCTGGACATTGTACCTTTATTCGAAACGGTAGACGACCTGAAAGGTGCCGGCCAATCGATGAAGACTTTATATACGCATCCGAAATACAAAACACATCTGGCCAACCGTAAAAATCGTCAAACGGTGATGTTAGGCTTCTCCGACGGTACCAAAGATGGTGGTTACCTAATGGCCAACTGGGGTATTTACCGGGCCAAGGAGGATATTTCACTCATCTCGCGCGAATGTGATGTGGAAGTGGTGTTTTTCGATGGCAGGGGAGGACCACCGGCACGTGGTGGCGGGAACACCCACTTGTTTTATTCGGCCTTGGGCAAAACCATCGATAGTCATCAAATACAGTTAACCATTCAGGGGCAAACCATTAGTTCGCACTATGGTATAAAAGAGGCGGCTACCCATAACCTGGGACACTTACTGACGGCCGGTTTCGAAAATAACCTGTTTAACCGCACGGCTTCTGATTTAAATGAGCAGCAGCGCGACTTGATTGAAAAGATGTCGGTTAGTGGCTACGAAAAATATGCAGCTCTTAAAGCGCACCCAATGTTTATTCCATTCCTCGAAGAAAGGAGTACGCTTAAATATTACGGATTGGCCAATATTGGCAGTCGTCCGTCAAAAAGGGGATCGAGCGATAAACTGGAGTTCGACGATTTGCGGGCTATTCCATTTGTAGGAGCCTGGAGCCAGTTAAAGCAAAATGTACCGGGTTTCTTCGGATTGGGAACAGCACTAAAAGAGCAGGAAGAGGCTGGCAAACTGGAGGCTTGCCAGGAGTTATATAATTCATCCATCTTCTTTAAGGCTTTAATATCCAATAGTATGCAAAGCATGAGTAAAACCAACTTTGCTTTGACCCGCTACATGGAAAAAGACGAGAAGTTTGGCGAATTCTGGAAGGTGATTCACAACGAATACCTGCTAACCAGGGAAATGGTGCTTAAGGTTTCGGGCGATACCGAGTTACTGCAGGATAATGCCCGTAGCCGCAACAGCATTCGTTTACGCGAAAATGTAGTACTGCCCCTGTTAGCCATTCAGCAATATGCACTAATAGAAATACAGAAGCTGCAGGAGAATCCGAACGACGAGCATTTGGCCTTATATGAACGCATGGTCATGCGTTCGCTATTTGGTAATATTAATGCCAGTCGAAATTCGGTTTGATGATTTAAACTTGAGAAAATAAATAAGCCGGATGAATCTATTATCATCCGGCTTCTCTATACTTATCAATAATGCTTAATCTTTTTTCGACGTAAATAAAGTAGGCTTAAAGGTTAACTGAACCCATGCCCAGCTGTTACCGGTACTGTTTTCTTCAATACCTTTAACTGCATATAAAGCATCTTTGGCAAACATATGCGAGTAACCAAAGTCGAGTTGTACCTGGCCTTTATGCGAATAACCACACCATAAATCAATCTCCGTACCTAAACCTTGGTCAAAATTATCCAGTTCGCCGTGAGCACTAAAGAAGTGAATGGCACCATTGAACTTAACTTTACCTGGCTTAAAGTTACCTTTTAAGTAGATATCATTTAATCCAACGCTGTTAATATGGTTACCTACATAGAAATAATCCATAAAACCATTGAATTTATGGTTGGTACCATAAAGAGGAGTAAACGAATTCAGCTTGTCAGCGCCTGATTGATCAGTACCTGATAGTATTTCATATCCTGCGCCAATGTTGGCTTTATCACTCAAGGCATAAGTCGCATCAATAGAAAAGTTAAATGCCGATAAATCCATTTTATCGTCTGGTGTGCCGAAACTGTTTTTAAGAACTTCTTCGCCAAACTGATAGTAGAAATTACCTGCCAGTTTAACGCCGCCCAGTTCCGTTTTAATATGTGTACCCAAGGTACGACTACAGATGATGTCCTGGTCTGTTACAGTTCCGTTGTCAAAGTCCAGATTTTGAGGTTTTCCGTTATTAAGGAATAAAACACTGGCCGAATATGAATCACCTTTTCTGTTCAACCAGATGAATTGCATGCGCTTGTAGGCATCAGGACCAGTATAAATATTGTTAGTTAAATTTTGGTTGTGATAGGCCAAACCAAAGTGAACATTAATATCACCGGTGTATTTAAATAAGGCAATATCGTGCGAGCGCGCTTGCTGTGCCCAGCCTACACTACCAAGAATACGATGATCATCGTATACTAACTGCTGACGACCGGCTTTTAACGATAGTTTATCGCTCATAAACCATTCGGCCCATGCCTGGTGCAGATAAACCACATTATTTCCGTTGGTGGTCAATTGACTTTCGGTACCCCATTTACGTACATCCTGAAGAACAACGCCAAGAGCAAAACTCTCATTCTTGAAATCAAGGTTTAGGCGTGTCCGCTGGCTGGTAATCACCGATGCATCCTGATCTTCGAAGGCGGGTGTTTTAACGCCATGATTGTACTCCGTTCTTGGTCGCAGTTCTGCAGATATTTTAACCTGGGCATACAAAGTACTGCCTGCTATTAATAAAATAGCGAGTGATAATATATTTTTAAAACTCATAAGTTGATGATTTAAATGAAACTATAATCAAAAACTCTATCTGATTAGTATGTGATTTTCTAACCAGATAGAGTTATATGCATTTTATTTCATTGAAGTGGCATAGCCAGCTTCACGCTTTTTAGCTTCTTCTTTCCACTTTGGTAATAAAGTTTCAAGAAATTCGTTCTTTTCTTTCTTTAGTTTATCAACTGGAAGGCCAATAAACTCCTGTGCTTTGGCTTTGGTTGAAATATCCGGATAAGGTACTTCCTGATTGTGACCCAAGTCGGCTAATAAACGGGCCAACTTAATACGACCTTCCTGAGCAACGGTAATACCGGTTGAAATAACACGTCCGGTTTCAACTGGCGAGTGGAACGAACCACCATGGCTGGCAGCTGCATAATCCCAGCGCCACTGGGCATGACGGATATCCATCAAAATATCTTTCATTTGCTCTTCTGATGCTCCAAGATCCCAGGCAGTTTTAGCTTCCACGTGCATGCGAACGATTAGTTCTTCAAGCTTATCGCGGTTTTCAATGATACGATCCTGACGTTCGTAAACATCTTCAACCAGGCTGGCTGTTTCTTCGCGGTGACATACCTGACACGAATTAGCAACATTATTAAGCGGACTTTGAATGTGGTGATCGGTGAATTTTAAACCACCTTCACTCTTGTATGGCATGTGACAATCGGCACACGATACACCACGCTTGGCATGAACACCTGTGAGGTAAACCTCGTAACCCGGGTGCTGAGCCTTCAGCATAGGTGCACGGCTTAATTTATGTGTCCAATCGGCAAATTCAATTTCGTCATAATATTCTTCCATCGCTTCAACCGACATACCTTTGTCCCATGGGAAAGTTAAATAAGGTACTCCCGGATGCGATTTTTTATTGAAGTAATACTCTACGTGACACTGAGCACAAACCAATGAGCGCATCTCCTGGTGAGAGGCATCGTTAATGTCTTTACCCATTCTTTCGAATGCTTCTACCAAAGCAGGACGGGTAATCTTCAGGTTCATGGTTTCTGAGTCGTGACAATCGGCACAGCCAATGTTATTCATTACTTCATGTCCTTTTTCATCCCATTTGCCTTTGTAAAATTCCGCCGGACCCATTTCGGCCATTAAGCGCGGAACATCGGGACTTTTACATGTCCAGCAGGTATTGGGCATGGGACTATGTTTTTCTTCGGTTGGTCCTCCGGTTCTTAAAGATTTCTGGAGATCTTCAATGGCATACATATGGCCACGACCCTGGTTGTAATCTTTAGCAAATCCGTATCCGGCCCAAAGAACAACCAATCGGGGATCGACCTCTAACATATCAATCATTGCCGAGCCGTTGTATTTGCTGGCAAAAGTTGTGTCCTTGGTTCTCATGTACGACTGATACTCTTTCGGGAAGTTCTGACCCCAAACTTCGTTGCGAGGCTCTGTTGGTGAATGCTTCACTTTAGGTGTGTAGGCAAAAACTGCCTCGGCGCGGCGCTCCATTACGGAAGAAGCCAATAGTCCTAATAAAAAGACTACAACTACGGTTACTAAAAAGATTCCCCAACCTAGTATGGGCTTTTCCTTTATTTGTTCGCGAATAGGTTTCATATAAATTGATTTTTTTCATGGATATAAAACAGTCGGCTTATTGTGTATCCATCTTTAAAGAGATTACTGCGAGTGCTGTTTTATATTTCGTTTGATTTAGTTTACTCTTTATTTAAGTCTTTTAACCAGTCGGGTAGAGGACTTTCTGGCACAGGCACCCGGGCATGAGGAACACTTGATAAGCTGTTGACTCTTCCGTGAGGTGTTTCCCGATGACATTCCCAGCAGAATCGATCTCCGATGTTTTGATGAACATCTGGTTTATGCGCCAGAAGTTTATCATCGGTGATCAATTGCTCATGGCATCTTACACAGTTTTGCTGCACCACTTGTTGTCCCTCTTCCTTGATGAAAATAACCTGAGGTTCTGCCCGCATGGTAAATACCGAGGCATGTCGCAAGCCATCTTTCGCCTTAAAATAATAGGTGTTAAGCACATTGTCGTGCGGAACGTGACAATCGTTGCAAGTGGCCACTTCGCGGTGCGCACTATGGCTCCAGGTTGCGTATTGCGGTGCCATAATGTGGCAGTTTACGCAAGTTTTAGGATCATCCGATAAGTAGGAATGAGCTCTGGAGACATAAAAAACATAAAAGCCTAAGCCAACAAAAACACCGGCAAGCAGCAAAACGGGTACTTTCCAGTGCTCAGGAGGTTTGAGGAAATCAATGAATTTTTTTGTCATAAACTTTGATTTAGATTAGCGATTAAAAAGATAATTGCTTTTAGATTTTTTAACAAATATTTAAGCATTTAAATACTTATTAATATTTAGTCTAAATAACTGATAGGTAGAATATTATTTAACACAAAAGCCTGCACCTATAAAGGTGCAGGTTTTCCCAATTAATTATTACCAATTTATACCTCACATTAGTTAATCCACTTCTCAATGTCTTCCTCCACTGTACTAATGCTTCCGATACCAAAGGTTTCAACTAATATTTTTGCCACATTTGGTGATAAGAAAGCTGGTAATGTAGGCCCAAGGTTGATATTCTTCACACCAAGGTGCAATAAAGCAAGCAATACAATTACAGCTTTTTGCTCATACCAGGCAATGTTATAAACGATAGGTAAGCTATTGATATCATCTAGTCCAAATACTTCCTTTAGCTTAAGAGCTGTAACAGCCAAACTGTATGAGTCGTTACACTGACCTGCATCCAACACTCTTGGAATACCACCGATATCACCCAATGGTAATTTGTTGTAGCGATACTTAGCACATCCTGCAGTTAGAATAACAGTATCCTGAGGTAGTTCGTTAGCAAAGTCAGTGTAGTAGTTACGATCTTTCATACGACCGTCGCATCCTGCCATCACTACAAATTTCTTAATGGCTCCACCTTTAACAGCCTCAACAACTTTATCAGCTAATTGAAGAACCTGGTTGTGGGCAAATCCACCAACAATTTCGCCAGTTTCAATCTCGGTTGGAGCAGCACATTTTTTAGCGTGTTCAATTACCGCAGAGAAATCTTTTGCCTGACCATTCACTCTGTCCGGAATGTGCACGCATCCGTCGAAGCCAGAAGCACCAGTTGTGTAAACGCGATCTTTGTAAGATGCTTTAGGTGGAACAATACAGTTGGTTGTAAATAATATTGGTCCATTGAACGTTTCAAATTCAGTTGTTTGTTGCCACCAGGCACTTCCGTAGTTACCTACAAAGTTTTCGTATTTCTTGAATTTTGGATAGTAATGAGCCGGTAACATTTCGCTGTGTGTGTAAACATCAACACCTGTGCCTTGAGTTTGCTCCAATAGCTCTTCTAAATCTTTAAGGTCGTGACCACTGATTAAGATACCAGGGTTGGTGCCAACACCAATGTTAACTGAAGTAATCTCAGGATTACCAAAAGATTCAGTATTTGCTTTGTCAAGTAAGGCCATTACATCCACACCAAACTTACCGCATTCCAATACTAATCCAACCAACTCATCAGCTGAAATTTCTTCGGATAAAGTGGCAACTAATGCCTTTTTGGCAAACTTATAAATTTCCTCATTTTCATAACCCAGGTTCCAGGCATGCTCACCATAAGCAGCCATTCCTTTAAGGCCATAGGTTAAAAGTTCTTTTAGTGAACGGATGTCTTCATTCTCGATTGATAGAATACCAATTAATAAAGCTTTCGATTCCATCTCGTTTTCGTCTGCAGCACGGAAGGTTGCACTGTCATGAAGATTTGCCGGAACGTCGATTTGTGCCTTAATTTCATCCTGAATAGCATATCCTTCTTTGATTTTAGCTGCAATTTTGTTGCGATCGAAGTTAGCGTTGGTAATGGTAATAAACATCGAGTCGATGATGTATTTATTCGCTTTTGCTCCATCAAGTCCTTTTTCATCAGCTATCTGACTTAGAACAGCTACACCTTTAGATGTGTATAGCAAAAGATCCTGCAGATTAGCTACATCAGAAGTTTTTCCACAAACTCCTTTGATCTCGCAGCCTGTTCCTTTCGCTGCTTCCTGACATTGGTAACAAAACATACTCATGACAAAACGATTTAGTTATTAGATATTTAGTAATTATTATATGTTGTTTTATTGCTATGTTTAATGCAATTTGCTTCGCAAAATGCTTCGCAAATATTATCTTTGGTACAAAAGTAACGTTGAATAAAAATGTAAGCTGTAACAAATGTTACAAAAGCGAAAATAATTTACAATTCGGTACAAAATTACCAGTATGGCATCAGTAAACGCAGTTATTGATAAACGATTTACGAAGAGTAAAGGTGGATACCCTATTTTAATAAGGATTTTGCATCCACGTAAGGAAGATATAGGCATAGGCGAATATTTACCGAAACTTGAATATTTCGACAAGGCTAAAGAACGTGTCAAGAAACGAAAAGGCATAGAGCATGAACGAATAAATGAATTGATAATTGAAAAGTTACAACATTATCGGGAAAGGGTAAAGATTACTCCTAAAGTAAATACTAATACTAATGTGTCATTGACTTCTAGTGAGAGTATTTTAGAGGAATTTGAGTGTATTTTAGAAGACCTAAACAGTGATGGTAAATATAACAGTCATAGAATTTATAACTATACATACAGGTACTTAACTGAATTTCTTAATTCAAAGAATAAAACTACTTTAAGTGTTTATGAAATTGATGTTGGATTTTTGAGAAGGTGGAAAGCCTTTATGAAAGGCAAAGGATTAACAGGAAGTACTATTCAAACTTACGTGGAAAAATTACGGGCATCTCATAATAATCTTGTGGAACGCTTAAGTATCAGCAAATCTAATCCTTTCAAAAAGTTTACTGTTGTAAAAGAAAAGAAAAAAACTACAATAGGCGGTGGTTTTATTGTAAAGCTAATTAGTTATATTCCGAAGTCGAAAGAGCGCATAAAATATAAAAATATGTTTGTAGCGCAATATTTTCTGCATGGTACTCGCATAAGCGACCTGTTATTGTTTCGTTATACTGATTTGAAAATTGAAGGTCTTGAAAGAGATGTAATCGTTGATGAATTTTCTACTTTGTCTGAAACGATTACAGCGTTAAAGCAACTACCAGTAAAACAGAACTATGCAGATGTGCGTTTTAGGATTGAATTTAACGCATTCAAAACAGGTCATGAACACAAAATAGCACTAAGCAATAAGGCTATATTACAGATGCGTTTTTTTCTTGATGAAGATTTACAATTAAGGTTTTTAGAAAAAAATAAAGATGATGAATTAAGTATTTTCTTAGGAATCGAAAACAAAAACAGATACGAATTAGAAGAATTAAATAAGATACTTTTTAGTACACGAACTAATTCAAATGTACATGATGATAGTAGTGTTACTTTAATGAAAGAATTGATAGTAATTCAATACAAAAGGAATAAAAATAAACCTATTTTTCATAATTGGTCATTTGATGATTTAGATGGGAATGACTTAAAAAAATTCATACAAAGTAAGACTACATATGTGAATAAATCTCTTTATAGTAATCTTAAAGAACCATTTTATGCTGCAAGATTAAAAGAGAGAATTAGCTCGCACTATGCCAGACATCTATTTAGCATCCGTTATTATGAGCATACTAAAGACCTCTATCGGCTTAGTAAATTACTTGGCCACACTAAGGTAACTACTACGCAGATATATTTAGAAAAGTTGAATGTGTCGGTGGATGATACTGCAAATGCCATTGATTTCTATGATGAAATTTAATCGAATAAATAAGAGTATTAAAAAACCCTGATAACAAAGCTATCAGGGTTTCTATTTATATTTAGTTTTTAGTTTTTTAGTTTTCATCGCTTATATCATTTAAGCAGTCATTTTAGATATTATTTTTTCAATCTTCCTTTTCCTTAATATCTTTGAAATCAGAGTGTAATCGCCAAAATAATTATATGAACCATACTCATCATTTTTAATAAAAAAGTTAGTTTCATTCTCCTTTAATTTGGAGGCAAATTGACATTGCTTTAAACTTAAATTTTTTCTAATCCAGAATGCAGGTATTTCAAGTTCATCCTCAAAATGGTTAGCCCAAGCCCAGCTCACTTTTTGTTGTGGATAACAGCGTTCGATGATAATTACATCATTCCCTGTTAATCCTTCTCTTTCGTTCTTCTTTAAAATTAGTTGTTTCATATGACATATTTTAATTGTTAATAATTATTTTTCTTTTTCTGTAATGTGGCTTTATAACTGTTTTTTGATTTCGTTCAGATTCAGCAATCGATTCATAATATACCATCATAAGGTCGGTGTCTAAATCATAGGTTTCAGCAAATTCAATTGACACTACGTTATCACTGTCTAATAGGGTGTCATACTCATCGCCATCAATTGCGGTGTCGTCAATGTTTATATAATCATGATACCCATCTGAATATTTAGTTAATTGGTACACTGTGCCATTTATTAACTGAGTGTATACTACACTGTCTATTACTACTGTTTCTATTAAAACTGTTTTCATACGTATATTTAAGCTGAAATTTTTTCTTTGATTTTTTTTAATTTAAAATACCTACTTAGTATTACACTGTTTTTAGAATTTCTTTTTATATAGTCGCCTCTGTAGTTGTCTACGTTGAATGTGTTAATCAATTCACCATTAAGATTATATACATTGGCTTTTTTGTTTGTTTTTTGACCTCTATTTCTAAATCCTCTACCATGATAAGGGTAAATTACATCATAAGTTGCTTTAATGTAATATTGGTCATTATATAAATGAACATCACTGCTATCAGCGGATAATTTATCCTTCAGATTTCCTAAAAAATTATAATTATCGTGGATGTAATTATAAAAATGGAATGGTTTTAATTGTTTCTTTAGATTGAAAATTTCGTTAAAACCCTTTTTTGTTTTTATTTTCTCGTTGACATCATTTTTCAATAAGCCTTTACGTATTTCATATTCACCTAATAACTTAATTCGTTTATTGTAGATGCTTTGTTTAGTCCTATTTTGATATAATGGAATACCCCTTGGTGTACCACCGAGTATATGGCCTTTTTTATACCTTAAGTGCTTATTATAAATTCTATGTCTTTTGCTATTCAATAAAGTCATGGACATGTCAATTAAAGTTCTTTTTCTGAAATCTATAACTTCTATTTCTTTATTACCAAATGGTATTATGTCCCAGTGGTTAAATTCTTCTATTAGACCATGCTTATTAACTCTATAGCACTTGGCTGATGAGTAATTCATGAAAAAAACATTTTTCTTGTTACTGATGTGATAACCTACATTTATCATACTCAAATCTTTAAATTGTTAATTATTTATTTTTACTAATCAATATTGGTTCATTTACAAAATCACCGTCTAATATTGGTATGTGGCTAATTGCTGCATCTTCTGCTTCATCAATATCATCGGCTTCAATGATTAAGTTGCTATTGTAGCCATCTACAAATAATATGTAATAGTTTTTGTTGGGATTGATTTTTTCTGTGATTTTGAATAATTTGTAATCTAAAGTTTCATTTTTCATATTCTCTCTAATTATATATTTAATTATTTATTATTTTATTTCCAGCAAAATTAGCAAATAAATATATATTTTCCAAATTATTTATAATATTATTTTTCATTCTATTTATTTTACAAATCATTTTTCATAAAAAAAGGCGGTCATTTTTGACCACCTTTAAAATAATATATATGTAAGTTATTTTTCTTTGTTATCTATTGTTTCTTTGATTTTCAACAACTTCATTCTTCTTGCAGCCAATAGTTTTTCTTGCTCTTCAATTTCCTTTAGTACATCATCACTCTTTGATTGAATTACTTTGTTAATTATGTCATTTTGGATGTATTCAATTTGTTCAATATTAAAATTACCATGAGTTAATAGGTGTTTTAAGAATTTATAAATATTATCCTTATCAATTTCCTTATTTAGAGCATTGTAGTAGAATTTAGTTTGCTTGGTGTTTATAATAAAATCATTTAAAATTCGACCTACTTCATTACCATTAAATGAACTATAATCCAATTGTAATTTTTCTAGCTTTTCAGCATTTGGATATTTTTTTAAATTTTCTTTTTCCATTTTGTTGTATTTTATTATTCATAAGCAAATGTAGTTTATTTTTCATTTATTTCAAATAATTAGAAATGTGGACATGAATTATTTTTATATGTTCGTGGTACAGATGAGTAGTTAAATTCCAATTCATCTGCAATATCTTTTAATAAATATTTACCTGATGAACGCATTTCACGGATTTTCAAAACATCATCTTTACTTAATTTAGCATTGTGATGTTGCATACCATTTTTACTTATTTTTACACCATTACCGTAACTGTGTTTGATTTTTTCAGTATGAGTAACAAATTCTAAATTACATACTCTATTATCTTGTGTGTAGATGATAAAATTGTGTCTTTTCAAAAGTTTTAATCCGACTAAGTCAAAACACATGATGGATTAAGGCACTATCGATGTTTGTTTAAATATTATTATCCTACTCCCAGCTCTCTAGTTCCTCAAAGTAGCGCATCTCACTGAACACTTCGCTTGAGGCATTATCCCAATCTATAGTTTGCTTAAGTTTATTTTTCACCCTACTAAATTCTTTTAAAAACACCTTCCGTTTACCAGTAAATTCACCTAACTTCTTTGTATATCCTTTGATTAACAATATATAAGCATGGTTTCTAAAATCACAATCAATGACCTTTACTTCATCCGCTAATTCTAATCCTTTTCTTATGTGAACAAATGTCATAGCTGTATTGTCGCTTTTCAAAAACATCTCCGCAGCCATTATGTAATCACTTACTAGCTGCACAGATTTTATTTCTAATTGCTCTATCATCCCCAAATAATCATACAAATATTTTGCTGATTTCTTAAATTGATTGGATAAGTAGTAACGAATAGCAACATTTCTCACAATACTAGGTGTGCCTAAACGACTTATTGCTAGTTGTCCCAAGCTATTTATTTGTTTGGATGTGAAGTTCGATTTAAGGTCGAGGTCGTTTAAGATATTACATAGCCAGCCATAGTTTTCTTCATCGATATGGTTGATAATATTGCTAAAATGACAACATGCTTTCTTAAAGTCACTGGTGCTGTACAAGTCATATAGCTCCTCAATGATGTAGTCGCAGTGTATGTAATTGTAACTCACTAAGAAGTTGCCATCCAGTGCAAGGAACAGGACATTGATTAGATTTGAAAAATAGTTCGTGTGAGTTCTGTATTTTTTTTTCACTAATTTGATAAACTCCGAGTGCTCCAAATTAAATTTATCAATTTGCTCATCTGGTATACACCTAATGAAATTGACCAGTTCATTATTGAACTGATTGTTTCGTAACTTCGAGAGAAGTAGTGTTTTTACATATGTAATGACTGCTAGATAGTATTTTTGTTTCATACATTATATATAAATTTCAATCAGTCACTTTAGGAAAAAGAAACGCTAAAAATGGATTCACCCGGAACATCAGATGAAAATCTATAATATCCGGGTGATGTGATTACTTTACTTTAATGTCAAATGGAACTTGAAGGTGTTTTGACAAAACACCTTGCATAATGTCTTGTGCTATAGACACGTCTTTGGGGTTGACAACCAGTGAATCATGGCGAGTTGCAAAGGAAATATTAGCATTGTGCAGTTCTCTGTATATTTCTCTAAATAGCTTTACTTCTGTGCTTTGCAATAATCTAGCTAATTCGGCATGTTTTTTAATTGGTGTACCTTTTTTTCTGTAAAATGACTTCAATTCCTTTGAGGGGTTTGGATTGCTTTTTATTCGTTCAATTTCGCCCATTACATCTGGCCATATATTTCCAAACTGTTGATGATTTGAAGCGTAAGGTGAACCAAAAAGTAATGCAAACATTTTGGTTTTGGCCTCTTTACGACTTTTTAAACCAAATTGCTTTTTAACCTCTAGGTATACATCTTTCTTGCTAAAAATTTGGTCTGAGAAACTATTATTCCCTAATTTAGAATACAGAAGGTCTGCCAATAATACCATCTGAGAATTTTTAATATCGAGTTCGACATTTAGCTGGTTATTGAATATGAGAAATTCAGGCATTAGTCTCGCATAAACATTGTGCAGTCTTCCACTGAAGGAGTCAAAATGACCAAACATCTCAAGCTTTTCTTCTCTTGTTCCATTGTTCCATTGTTGGATTATATCCCATTGGTACTCACTTCGTTTGAGATATTCACTTTGGTTAATTCCTGTTTTATTTGATAATAAATAGTTATGGTATTTTTTATCAATAATCTTATCAAATTCTAACCTTGTCATTACAAACTTACTTTCCCAGCAACAATTAAATATTTTAATGTATTCACCTAGGTTTTCCTCTATTCGTTTGTAGTAGTAGGTAAGGGATTTCTTTACCTCGTATAGACTAATTACTTGTTTTGATGATTTAGCCTGTAGAAGTTTAGGTGTTGGAATAAATAGTAAGTTCATTTTTCCTTGTTGACAAAAAACAAATTCCCCATTAGCCTTGTTAATGAACCCGTTTGAATCTCTATATTTTACTTTAATGAGCTTTAGACTTATGAGTTTTTTGAGTATAAGAAAGTATCTCATACCTAATAATAACCTTAAGTCACTAACTGAGAAATACACACTTGTCTCAATGAATACATCGGAAATTTCCATGTCGATAAATGAAGAATTTTTCTTTTTATTGTTGATGTATTCGAGTGAAGAATATCTTTTTATTAAGGTAGTCAAAAATTTATTTACCCTTTCTTTTTCTTTTAGTCCTGTGTAATTGTAATCCGTGTAATATAGATTATAGGAATAATTTAAATGTTTTGTCTTTAGGTAATTGTCTATGGTTTCTTTGTTGATTCTAGTTACCCAATTATCTGTTAAATGGTTATAAATTTTTTTCTTTTGAGTATCATATCTAAATTCTATACCATACCTCTTTACTTTTTTAATCATAAATATATTTTCTTTTTCTTTAGGTAGGTAGATTCGATAGAAAAGTTGAAAAAAAAGAAAAAAAAAGAAGAAATAGGAGGAATATTATATATACCTATATGTCGTTAAATAGGTTAAATTTTTATTTAGTTATTACCAGAAAATTATTGGTGAAATATGGTTTTCATTCAGTCAATCAATACTGAAGACATATGAGCGAGTTTTCAATGATACCTATGATTTTTGAAAGCTGAATAGTTTTGTTATTTTCGGTACTAAAACTAACCGAAAATGCCAGTGTATACAGCTATTATAATAGATGACGAGAAAGAGCCTAGAGCAGCTCTGCAAAAAATAATTACCAAATATTTATCTGATAAAATTAGAGTTATCCAAGCCGTTGAATCTGTTAAGGATGGGGCTGATGCAATAAAATCATTTAATCCAGATATTGTCTTTTTAGATATTGAAATGCCTGAGGAGAATGGATTTGCATTGTTCAATTATTTCAATGGTGATATAGACTTTGAAGTTATATTCACTACCGCTTATCAGAAGTTTGCCATTGATGCCATAAAGTGCTCAGCTCTAGATTACCTCTTAAAACCAATTAGTCATATTGAACTTAAAGAAGTTATTGAGAAGCTTGAAAGGAAAAAGGCAAAAGAAAACCTAAAGTTTAAACTCGAAACTTTAATAACTAACATGCAGTCAGGAGATAGTGTAATTCAGAAGATTGCTTTGCCAACTTCAACTGGCTTTGAATATATTAAAGTAGGTAATATTGTTTATTGTCAAGCGGATGATACCTATACGGTGGTTTATACAAATCGGGCAGAAAAATTTATCGTGTCTAAGCCTTTAAAAAAGATAGAGGAGTTACTGCCTAAATCATTATTTCACAGAATCCACAAATCTTATTTAGTTGGTATCAATTTCATTAAGTCTTACAATAAGGCTGGTGGACATAGCATTGTTCTTGAAAATACCCAAGAGTTGCCTGTTGCTCAATCTCGCTCAAAAGATTTAATCGAAAGACTTTCCAGTGTTGTTCCTGAATAATTGCAATGGTTAAAACATTCTTTCTAGGCTTGCTGCTATTGGTAGTTAGTCTATTGTCAATAATAGGGCAGACGCATCCTGTTCGACACTTTACCGATAAAGACGGATTACCAAATAATAATGTTAAGGCTGTACATAAGGACAGTCGAGGTACTCTCTGGATAGCAACAAATGCTGGACTCTGTACTTTTGATGGTAAAGAATTTAAACCTTTTGATTTTAAAGGATATAATAAATCAAACAAAGTATGGGCAATTGAGGAGGATGAGTTTGGCAACATGTATTTTGGAACTTTCGGTGGTGAAGGTTTGATAAAATACAATGGTAAGCAGTTTACAACATTTATATGTGATACTTCTAAAAGAAGCAACCACATACGGAATCTAAAATATTCTAAAAAACGTAAGTGCCTTTACATAGGTACTGAGGATGGTTTAAGTATTTTAAGAGATACGACATTAACTCACTTCACATTATTGGCAGAAAACGGATTCCGACATGAACGTGCTATGTGTTTTTTTGAAAGTGGTGATTCCTTGTTCGTGCATACTTTCACAGGAGGCACATACTATTATTTGCACTCTGCCAATACCATACAGCGATTAAGGAAAGAACATCCTTACTATCAATACTCTTCATCGCAAACTGCAATTGACTCAAGAGGAAATATAATCCAAGGGATATTTCGAAATGGGCTTAAAGTCTTTAAGCCAGATAGTACATTTGAGTATTATGATTTAGGGCAGGTATTTGATATTGAAGAGAATAAAAATGGTGCACTATGGCTTGCAGCTTGGTCGTACTATAATATGAAAGAGCCAGGTGGCTTTTTTCGAATTGAGAATGATTCGTTAGAGTGGCTAAACCCTATCCTTGATATTGATTACAAAATGGCTTGGTGTGTTGAATTTGATGAAGAACAGGATGCTTATTGGTTAGGGACTGATGGCAATGGGCTTTATCTCTACAAGGATAACGGAGTAACCGTTTATGATGCATCTTATTTTGGACTCGAAGAGTTGAAAGTTTATGACATTAAGGATGTTAATGGAGAATTGTTTTTTACAGCTAATAATAATTTAATAATATGCAATGAGGAGAAGGGATTTAAAACGTATTCCGATGATGAAATCATCAATAAAAGCGAACCATATAAACTACTAATAGGTACTGACCTAAATGAATTGATTAAACGGGTTACTCCTGAACAAACAGTCCCTAATTCAATCGCAAAACTTTATTCTATTGAGCAACATCATGATGAAATATGGATAGGTGCTGTATTGGGCTATTTTGTAATAAATAAAGATGAAGAAGGATTTGACTATCGGCCATCTCACCGAATTATGTGTGAAAACTTTAAGTTCCTTAATGATACCTCTATTTACGGAGCAGGTTATGGTCTGCACCGCATAATACCTAACTACAGTTATGACATAGCATTTGAGCCAATATTGGTTGAAAACACACCAAAGGATATTAACCGAATAGTACAAGTTGATGATGAATTGTGGTTCTCTAGCTGGAATAGAGGATTATATCATTTTAAAGATGGTGAGTACTTGAATTATTCAGTTGGGATTCCCGAAATACCTTTAAACCAAACTGACTTATGTATTGATAATTACAGTAATTTAATCGCAGGCAGCAATGACGGTCAAGTTCATATCATGAAATATGAAAGTGATTCAATATCTATACTTCATAAAATTAAGGACGAAATTAAGGGCAACTCGGTGCAATGGTTGTTGGCCGATTCAAAAAATAATCTTTGGATTGGAACAAATTTAGGATTAAATGTTTTATCTCTTGATTCATTATATGATGAAGGCATAATATTTAATCGTTTCTATGATGATGTTGAGGGGTTTAAGGAACGTGACATTAGAACCTCAATTGAGGATTCCAAGGGGAATATATGGATTGGTGGAAAGGATGCTTTGATAAAGATTAACCCTCATAAGTTCTTAACTCGAACAGTTGAGAACAAAGTTAAGCTCACCAATATACTAGTCAATAATCAACAGTTTGATTGGGAAGAATACGACATTACCACCTCACAATGGAATAACCTACCGAAGTCAAATTTTATACTGCCTCACCATGAAAACTCATTTGTTTTTGAGTTTGAAACGAACAATCAATACAATGCGGATAAAGAAGTTTATTCGTTTAAATTAGAGGGATTTGATAAGGAGTTTTCTAGTTGGCAAGGTGTCAATAAAGCGGTTTATACGAATCTTGATGCAGGGAAGTACCAGCTAATCGTAAAGAGTAAAAATAGAAGCACAGGTCAATTAGGTACGCCCATTGAATATTCATTTCGAATAACTCCTCCTTGGTGGACGACATGGTGGTTTTATACGACAGTTGCGTTTGCTATAATTGGCTCAGTATGGTTTTATCTAAATTATCGGATTAGAAAGGTTAAGTCGGACTCAGAAAAGCAAAAACAGTTGGATGAGCAGATAAGCAGTCTAAAAACTCAAGCCATACAGGCTCAAATGAACCCTCATTTTATTTTTAATGCTATTACTTCAGTTCAGAGTTTTATGCTCTCAAATGATAATGAAACGGCCTTAGATTACCTTATGCTTTTCGCTAATCTTATTCGTAAAACACTTGATTTAGTATCTGAAAAAACGATTTCATTGCAAACGGAATTAGAATACTTGGATAATTATATCAAAATCGAAAGTATGCGATTTGAGAATGGTATCGATTATTCGCTTAAAGTTGACGGTGGTGTTGATGTAGAAGAAATAAACATTCCACCACTGCTGCTTCAGCCATTTGTTGAAAATGCCATCAAGCATGGCTTGGCTGTTTCTAAAATGGAAAAAAAGCTTAGGCTCAATGTAACCCAAGTTAATGGCTTAATTCAAGTCACAATACAAGATAATGGCATTGGGTATGATAAATCATTAGAGATGAAGAAAGACAATAGGACGGAGCATAATTCGAAAGGTTTAGCAATGGCTGAAGAGCGTATTCGACAGATTGAAGGCTATACAAGTGAATGTGGCTTAAGAATTGAAGATTTGTCACAGGGTACTTCTGTTAATATCAAAATGCCATTATAGAAACTGACTCAAAACACAATTTCACTTTGGTTTAAACCCCTTTTACGAAATGTCATTGATTTAAGGTAACTAAAGAAATTATTGTCATGTAAAAATCTCATAAACTTTAAACAAATTGAGATTTATGGCAAGAGATTTTTTATCAGGTAAATACACATGTGAATATTGCGGAGATGATATAGAGATGGGCACTGGGGTGCATAATGGAGGTGTTATCGTAAAAGAGCGGTTTTGCTCAAATCGATGTCGAACAAAGTATAACAATCAAAATCTTTCCTCGAAATCAAAAGGTGTTTTAGGTCAAATAAAAGACGAATTTAAAGAAGAAGAAAAAACACCAGAACAATTCAGGGTTGAGGCAGAGGAGCGTAGAAGAGCGGAAGAGCAGGAGCAAATAAAAAAAGAACGAAGAAAGGCTAAAGCTCAAGAGCTTAAAGAGGATGGGAAGTCATACTCGGCATTTCTTACGCAATTTGGAGAGAATTTTGGAGCTACTAGTGCCATTTTAGCTGCGATAGGTGCATTCTTTCTATTTCCTGCCTTTCAAGAGGATGAAATGTGGATGTATCTTGTGGGATTTGGAACACCTTCTGTTTTTATCATCCTTTGGTCTTTTCTCGGTATTAAATATTTACAAGAGTATTTCAGAAAATAATTCAACCCTTTTAATATTAAAAAAATGAAGAATCTATTACTTTTTTTAGCTGTTACTATTTTACTAGCATCGTGCAGTGCGCCTAAACCAGAAGAAGCAGCTATTCTATTTTTTGAGAATATTTCAAACAATAATATTGGAGCAGCAAAGGCATTGTGCTCTCCAAGTGCAGAAAAAGAACTGACTAGATTAGAAAATGTTGGAGCGTTTGGTAAAAATGTATTCGCAGGAACAAAATATCAGCTCATGGATATTGTATCACCTGAAAAACCGCAGAATGGAGATACAGTAACGGTTAGTTACAATGTTCAGACGGACTATGAAAATTATATTTTGCTGGTATTTAATGAAAAAAGATGGGAAGTTGCTTTCGATGATAAATTAAAGCAGATTACTTGTATGGGATGGTCGTCCTCCGAATTTCTTCAAGAAGTAGATAAAAATGATAAACTTTTTCTTGAAAATTATGAAGATTGCTTATTCCAAATAACAGACCTTACATTTGCTTATTTTAGAGATGTAGATGATAAAAGAATTTGGTACGCATATAATCCTTCTACTAGTGAAATATACACTTTTAATAAAGTACCAGGCTTTTCATATTACCCTTCGTATTTCATTGGAGATAAAGAATTAAAGGCTTTTGACGATGGGGAATATCCATTTAAGCAGGAAAACGGATACACTTTTTACTTTAATAAATTAAGTGAGTCTGACAATGTTAAAATCAAAGAACCTGAAGTGAAATTGACTAAAAAGAAAATTGTTGATATGTTCTTTGAGGATGAGTATTATGATGTAAAAATCAATACAGTAGCCCAGCTGAGAGGAGTTCTTCATAATCTTGATTTTACTTACTCAAGGGATTATATTGTGTTTGACCAGAGCAAGCTTATCGAATAGAATTATATTATTCCCTGTTATTTATAGTGTTGGAATTACTTCAAAACAACTAAATACTCTAATGAAACTTATCTTATTCTTAGCAATGGCTTTTATTCCTTTACTCGGAATTTCACAGAGTTCACCTATGCCTACATGGTTTGAAAACCATTTGGGTCAACTGGATAGCATGATTTATTATTATCCATGGGATAATTCACCCTATTTTAGGGAAGTGTATAAATATCAAACTAGTACGGGCTTAATTGAGAGCCAAGTTGAATCAACTTGGGATGAAACTGAATCAAAATGGGCGACTGTATCACTTACCTCCTATAATTACAAACCAAACTCAAGCCAATTAGAATCCCAATTGACACAAAGTTGGAATTTTAATAAACAAAAGTGGCAAAATCACTCCTTAGTCAAGTACAACGAGAATATTGCTAATGAAGAACTTTTGAAAGAAGACTATTACTTGTGGAATGATAATACAAAAAGTTGGGACGGTGAGCAATCATTCAGTTATACCTATTATTCAGATGGACGGGTAAAAAGAAAATACTTCGATATAATTGAACGAGATGGTCGGGTTATATCTCACAAAAAATCCATGATTGAATACATCTATAATGACTTGGAAAATTCTATTGAGATTAAGAATTACTCATTCTCAGAATTAAGTCATAGTTACATTTACGAATCCTCTAAAATTAAAACAACCCTTTTTAATGAAGAGAATAATATCAAAGAAGTTAGCTTTAAGGATAATTCAAAAACAACTTATATATATGATGATAATCTAAGGTTAAAGCAAAGTAAAAGCTACAGCTACTCTGAGGAAAATTGGACTCTTGATTTAACTTATGATTATGAGTATGACAATGTAAATAGCCAAATTCATATTTATGACTATATTCAATTATATGGAGTTGAACAATACAAAATAACTCATTACTATTCAAAACCTACAGCAACGAATATTAGCAAAAATGAAATAAAACAGAGTGTGAGATTATATCCTAATCCGACTTCTGGATTATTTAATATCAAATCAGATTTACAATTTAAG
This sequence comes from Carboxylicivirga sp., assembly GCA_025210475.1. GTDB lineage: Bacteria > Bacteroidota > Bacteroidia > Bacteroidales > Marinilabiliaceae > Carboxylicivirga. Next base: position 25,603 of record JAOARW010000039.1, read on the forward strand.
ACCATTGATATTTATTCTATTTCAGGGAAATTAGTAAAGAGCGTTAATGGGCAAGGAATCGAACAAATTGTTGATATATCTGATTTACCAAATGGAATTTACCTTTTGTCGATAGATGGTAATATTGTTAGTAAAGTTGTGAGAGATTAAAATTATGCCCACCTGCTTATTATTTAATTAGCAAAAGGAGCAGAGTAAAATACTAACCCCTGAAAGAGATTATTCAGGGGGTATATTTGGTTTATGTGATATTGGGAAGTATTCTGCTTAATTTCAGCCTCCTTTGTAATTTTTTATCCTTAATAAAATGATAGGTGTAAATAACGTCAGTCCTATCGTTTTTATTGGTTAAAACAATCCGATTATCTTGAATATCAATTTTATAATAAATGTATTTATCAGATGTTAATTCCATAATAAATTCATCCTCAGTATTGAAAATTACAATTACATCTCCTTCTGAGAGGTAGCATTCTAGAACTTCTTCCTCCTCAAACAAACATAAAACTACATCTCCCCATTTATCTACATAAGTGTATAAGCTATTGGTAAACTGTTGATTAAGTATTCGTGTTTTCAAAATAGTATAACTTCGACTTAGTTCGATAAGTATTTCGGTCAAATCATTATCCGTAATTAGTTTATTTACGACATCTATATCTGGATTAAGTCCCTCTAGTATATTGCGAATTTGTAGGAGTTTATCATTTATCAAGTCCATTTTTACATAATCACGTGGCATTGTAAAGGCATACATAATAAGGCTTTCTATTTGGTCTTTGCTAAATATCATTACTGTTTTGTTCTTTTTTTAGCCTTGTCATGAATCCGTTTAATTTTATCTTTTCTCAATTCCGATTCTGACTTTAATACTACATAAGCTTGAACTTGTTGACGATTATGATACTCATCCCTTGATGAAATTTTCATGTTGTATTCAAATGAGTTACCTGCCGTCACCTTTATGATTTGACCAACAGTGAGCCTCCAATTCCAATAATTTAGTTCAAATCCTTTTTTCTCTAATATCTCTTTTCGCTCATCGATATTTCTAACTGTTTTATTTAGTTCAAGTGCTATTTCAATACTCTTAGCATATTCAGTCAATTCATTTTTATCTACTCTTTCAAAACTCATATTCTTACATTTATTTTTTTTACGATGCATTCTATTTTTTCTTTTCTTATTTCTGGATTTGAGCTATCAAAGGCATCTTCTTCAATAACTTCTACATAATCATCGCAGTCATTACAATAAAAATCATAATCATCGATATAGCGATTAACCTCTTCACTATTGATGTTGCACCACATCTTTGTGTCTACATCATAACTGCCACAAATACTACATACTTGCATATTTTCTTTTTTATTTTTTTACATCAACATAGTCATTTGTGCAACCATTGTTGAATGTTCTGCTTTTTGTATATGGTAATTGAGAAAAAGTTTAAAAAGAAATGAAAAAAACTTTCTATAATCGTTGAGTGAAGTTCTGTATTTAACACATATACTGGATATTACTTCGGTTATAAAATGTTCCTTGAAATGAATGTTAGTCAATATTTCTCCATAAGCAATGTTTAATTAACTTTAGACACTTTTGTCTAAATAACTACTTCTAATGAAAAACGTAGAGTTTGGTGCTTACTTAAAGGCACTTAGAGAGAATAAGGGTATACCGCAAAGAAAAGTTGCACACGCTGTAGATGTGGATACAAGCACACTTTCAAAAATGGAATTGGGAGAACGTCAAATCAGCGTTGATATGATTCAGCCTTGGGCTGATAGTATTAAAGCTAATTTTATGGAGCTGCAAATCAGATATATCTCTGAAAAGATTATGCAGGAATTTACGGAACAACCTTATCTGCTAGAAGCAATAGAAGTAGTAAAGGGTAATATCACGAAATAAGAAATACGACTATATAATGGCGATTAAGAAATCGGAACTATACAGCTCCCTATGGGCGAGCTGCGATGAATTAAGAGGTGGCATGGATGCCTCACAATACAAAGATTACGTACTTACACTTCTTTTTGTAAAGTATGTTAGCGATAAATACGGGAACAAATCCGATAGCCTGATTGAAGTACCCAAGGGTGCTACATTCGAAGATATGGTGAACCTGAAGGACACGCCCAATATTGGCGATGACATCAATAAAAAGATATTGCGTCCACTTTTTGCAGCCAACGGTTTGGAAGGCACAATGGAGTTGGTTGATTTTAATGATGACGATAAGTTAGGCAGTGGTAAGGATAAAGTTGAAACCTTGAGTAACTTGATTGCCATCTTTGAGAATCCTGCTCTCAACTTTAAGAATAACAGAGCTGAGGACGATGATATATTGGGCGATGCTTACGAATATTTAATGCGACACTTCGCCAGTGAATCGGGTAAAAGTAAAGGACAATTCTATACGCCAGCTGAGGTATCCCGTATCTTAGCTAAAATAATTGATGTTGAGAAAGCTGATACACCATCTTATACAGTATATGACCCAACATGTGGTTCTGGTTCACTATTGTTGAAAGTGGCCAATGAGTCACAAAATGGATTAACTATTTACGGGCAGGAAAAAGACATTGCCACCAAGAGTTTATCCATCATGAACATGTGGTTACATGGTAATCCTGAGGCTGAAATAGCTTCGGGGAATACTTTAGCCAATCCACAATTTAAAGAGAAAAATGGCACGTTAAAACGCTTCGATTTTGTGGTTGCAAACCCTCCTTTTTCGGTAAAAAACTGGAATAAGGGTATTGATGCGATGAAGGATGAGTTCAATCGCTTTAGAGGTTATGGTGTACCACCTGAAAAGAATGGTGATTATGCCTTTCTATTACACATTATATCTTCGTTAAAAAGCTCAGGGAAAGGTGCTGTTATTTTGCCTCATGGTGTGCTATTTCGAGGGAATGGAGAGGCTTCTATCCGTCAGAATTTAATCGAACGCAAGCTGATTAAGGGTATTATAGGTTTACCTGCCAATTTGTTTTATGGAACTGGCATTCCTGCTTGCATTATTGTTATTGATAAAGAAAATGCAAAAATACAGGAAAGCCTACCTGCCGAAAAACAAGGAATCTTTATGATTGATGCCAGTAAAGGGTTCATAAAGGATGGTAACAAAAATAGATTGCGAGAGCAGGATATTCATAAAATTGTAGACACTTTTAACGAACAAAAAGATGCCGATAAATATGCTCGTTTCATTCCTTATTCTGAAATTGAAAGGAATGAGTATAATTTGAATATTCCTCGATATATTGACACACAGGAAGAAGAAGAAATACAAGATTTAACGGCTCATCTTAAGGGTGGTATTCCGCAGCGTGATGTGGATGCCTTAAACGATTACTGGACAATTTATCCTGAATTAAAAAATACCTTATTTACAGAAGGAGCTGATTGCTATTATCAGTTAAATATTGATACCACTGAAATTAAGGATACCATTTATAGTCACCCTGAGTTTGTTGCCTATAACAATAGCCTGAAAGAACTATTTGATGTGTGGCAAAGAGGTGCTAAAGATTTACTAACGAGCATCAATGCTAAAACAGCTCCCAAAAGATTTATCATTGAGCTTTCTGAGAGCCTTTTGCAAGCCTACCATAATAAGCCACTGGTGGATGATTACAAAATCTATCAGCATCTAATGGATTATTGGGAGAATACCTTCAAAGATGACACCTATTTAGTCGTTGAAGATGGTTGGGAAGCCAAGGTGAAACGCATTATTGAAGTCAATAAGAAGGGTAAAGAGATAGATAAAGGATGGACATGTGATTTATTACCCAAAAGCTTAGTAATCGGCATCTACTTAAGTAAAGAAAAAGAAGCCTTACAAAGTTTACAAAGCCAATTAGAAGATTGCACTAACAAGATTAACGCTCAGCAAGAAGAGTATGCTGCTGAAGGAGCTTTATTGGAAGAAGCCACAAATGATAAAGGGATATTCACCAAGGCAACTTTAACGGCTTTTACTAAAGCTAATAAAAACAATGCTGCCGAAAAAGAAGCTGTTTCTAAAGCTAAAGAAATATTAAGGCTCTTTACCCAAGAAGCTCAGCTAAAAAAGGATATTAAAACTGCTGAAATAGAGTTGGATAATCTTGCTTTGGAACAATACGGAAAGTTAAGTAATGATGAAGTAAAGGATATAGTAGTAAATAAAAAGTGGCTGGCACATTTGCAAGATGCTCTACAAACAGAAGTTGAAGGTATTTCTCAAAGTTTGACAACTACCATTAAAACGCTATCTGAACGCTATCATGATACCTTAACAGACTTATCTTCCGAAGTTGAAGATTTGGCAAGTAAGGTTAATAAGCACCTTCAAAAAATGGGATTATCATGGTAAAAGAGGGTTATCAACAAACAGAAGTCGGTGTTATGCCTGCGGATTGGAAAGTAGTTGACTTGGGTAGTGTTGCCAAGGTTCGTGGGGGAGGGACTCCAAGCACAACAGTAAATGAATTTTGGAATGGGAGTATTGAATGGTTTACTCCAACTGAAATTGGCAAGAGTAAGTACGTCAAAGAAAGTATTAGGAAGATTACTAAACTTGGATTGGAAAACTCCTCGGCTCAAATACTTCCAACTGGCGCAATTTTAATGACCACAAGAGCTTCAATAGGCGACTTAGCAATATTAACAAAGCCAGCATCTACCAATCAAGGATTTCAATCCATTATACCAGAAAAAATAGACAATCAATATGCATATTACATATTAAGTAGTCTCAGCAGTGAACTAATGAAGAATGCGAGTGGAAGTACATTTTTGGAAGTAAGTCCTAATAAGGTCAAGGCTCTAAAAATTCCCCTCCCTCCGACACTCAATGAGCAAACAGCCATTGCCACAGCATTAAGCGATATGGACGCTTTAATTAGCAAGCTCGATGCTCTAATTCTAAAAAAGAAAGCCATTAAAAAAGGGGCAATGCAACTGTTACTAAAACCTCCAATTGATGGTGAAATAAGAAGTAACTCTTTTGAAGGGAAGTGGGATGAAATAACAATAGAGAAGCTATCTAAAACATTCACAAAGCAAACAGGATTTGATTATTCCAATCATATTAAACCAACCCTTGTTAATAAAAAGCGAGACAATGTTTTACCATTTATTCAAAATAAAGATTTTGATGGAGGTTGGGTCAATTTTGATACAGATTATTTTATTCCTGAAGAAGTAGCAGTTCGGTTTCCTATGATATTGTTAAATGAGCAATGTTTACTTATTTCTATATCGGGGAGTATCGGAAAAGTTGGAGTATTTAATAATAAACAAATGGCTTTTATTGGGGGAGCAGTAGCTGTAGCTAAATTTATAGACCTTCAACTTCTAACTTGGGTCATGTATTACCTTCAGTCTGAACAAGGGCAAAACAGAATGCTTAAAGATGTTAAAGCAGGTTCTCACCAAAACCTAATTTTAGACGATATTAGAAAAATAATGATTCCTATTCCTCCGCCCAAGGAACGACAAAGAATCATATCTATTTTAAATGATATGGGTAAAGAAATCGAGTCATTGGAAGCCAAAAAAACGAAATGCATTCAGTTAAAACAAGGAATGGCACAAGAGCTATTAACTGGTAAAATAAGGTTGGTATGACTCCAAAGCAATACAAAGGTAGCCAACGTTGCGTTTTAGACTGGTTAAGTTCTGATACATTCCTTTCTAGTTTAAATGAATTGCTAAAAGCTACCGATGCTACTATTAAATTAAGCGATAGTTGGTTGCCAGTGGATTATGACAATCCGCAGGAAGGGGAATTGAAAGATTTCTTAAAACCTCACTTTGGTGATGAAATAGGAGAGGGTATAAAGAAATGGTGGTTGTCAATTGCTCATGCAAACGCTCGAACCCCCAATTGGGATTTATTATCAACTGCCACAATAGAAGGTAGCAAGGGTTTAATCCTAGTTGAAGCCAAAGCTCATGCTGCGGAATTAGATGGCGAAAGCAAAGGCAAACCCTTAAGAAAAGATGCATCCGAGAACTCAATTGCGAATCACACACAGATTGGTAATGCCATAAATGAGGCTAAATTATCAATCAGTAATCACACACAAGTGAATATATCCAGAGATAAATTTTATCAACTCTCGAATCGTGTAGCTCATGCATGGTGGTTAGCTAATCAAGGTATACCAGTCGTATTACTATACCTTGATTTCTTAATGCCGATGATATGGCAAATGATGGTTATGAAACTTTTAATACAGATGATGATTGGCAAACATGTTTTATCAATCATGCACAAAAAGTAGGCGTAGATAGCTTATTAAACAAATGGGTTGATTGTGGTAAAAGCAAGTTTATGACCATTTGCAGAAGCATATAACTGAAGTATAAACCACTAACCAAACTTAACTAATGTCAGAACTTATAGAAGATAGAGTCTTACAAAAAGCGGAAACCGTTTCGGAAATAAAGCCAAATATTATCACTGTATTTGAGTTATTGAGTTTAGGTGAAATTGATTTTCCGAACTACCAGCGTCCGTACAAATGGAGTGTTAAGCATGTGTCACAATTGATTAACGATGTAATTACTTTCAAAGATAAACCTGCTTATCGCTTAGGAACTGTTGTAATTCATCAAGACAAAAGTGATACACTAAATGTAGTTGATGGTCAACAACGTACAGTTACGCTTCTCCTAGTTCTAAAAGCCATCATCAAAAGTTTCGATAGTAATCTAATTACTATCCACAATAAGAGCTTAATTAACGACCTTCATACTTTACAGGCCAAAATGCCACAGCCTAAGTTTACAAACCCTGTAAGCATTCGTAATATACAGCTCAATTATTCTGAAATAGAACGAATGATGGCTGTAATTGATGAAGAAATCATTCATTTTTTATTGCATAAATGCGAGGTCGTCAAGTTTGTTTTAACCGATGTGTCGGAGGCCTTTCAATTTTTTGATGCTCAGAATGCCCGTGGTAAAGATTTAGACCCACATGATTTATTAAAGGCCTTTCATTTGAGAGAATTTAGTGATTCAGAGAAAGAAGAACTGGACGCCTCTGTAGCAGCTTGGGAAGGTATGCAGACTAAAACTTTAGTAAGGCTGTTTGGTAGATACTTATATCGTATTAAAGGATGGCTAAAAGGTGATTCAGCCCGATATTTTACAAAGAGTAAGGCTGACTTTTTTAAAGGAATCACATTGGACAAAATAGATAACTATCCGTTCACAAATGCCATGCGCATTACGCATTTCTATGTTGAAGGGTACAATCATTCCAATGATAGGAATATTGATTTATCAAAAATGAGTTATCCGTTCCAATTAGACCAGGCGGTTATAAATGGAAAACGTTTTTTTGAAATGACAGGCCATTATCAAAAGGTAATTGATAATTACACAGGTAACTTTATTGATACCTTAGAATTGAATAAGAAGGCCAAGGAGATAGTATATGCCATTAACAATTATGAGGGAAGAAATAGAGATGGTGATAAATATGTTCGTATGCTTTTTGATTGTGCTCTTATTTACTACTACGATAAGTTCGGAGGTATTGAAATTTCAAGGATGATAGAAAAACTATTTATCTGGGCTTATAAATTAAGGTTACAACAACAGTCTGTATTTCTATCTACCGCTGATAATTATGTCTTAGCTAATAATGTGTTTATTGCAATTAAAGAGGCTACACACCCTCAACAAGTGCTTAACTTCTATATTTCTCAGGTTGAAGAAATAAGGATTAACAAAAAGGACTCATTGAAGTTTAAAGTCAATGAAGAAATTACCAAGAACAATTCGTTGATAAACATTTTCACAGACTTAAAGTATTATCATGGTTAATAATGACGCAGTAATAGAATTAGATGTACGCACCCTACTTAGTGAAAGTGGTACTTATATAATTCCTGTTTATCAACGTAATTATGCTTGGGGTGAGGCTCAAATAAGGCAGTTAATCAGAGATGTAATTGATTCTATTCCTAGCAACGGAGCTATGGATAAGAAATACTACATCGGAACGCTTATAGTAGATGAAAATACAACAAACGCTCATGAAATATATGAAACAATTGATGGACAGCAGAGGCTAACGACTCTCAATATTCTGGCAATGGTGCTTAAGAACCATCCTGAGTTTGCTGAAATAGACACAACTTGGTTTAATAAGTTAAATCTTGACTTCACAAATCGAGCACTATCGGCTAATGCTTTAAAGGATATTTTTAATGATTCCATTAACCCTAACCACGAGTATCATAATTCAATAATTGATGCCTACAACCTATGTATTACCATACTTAAAAACGAATTAAAAGAAAGCAATGTAAGTTTAGAAAAGTTTACAAGCTACTTGTTTAATTATGTGAGTATTCTTCGAGTTAGTGTTCCTCCTCAAACCGATTTGAATCATTATTTTGAGATAATGAACAACAGAGGGGAGCAACTTGAGAAACACGAAGTGCTGAAGGCAAAACTATTAGATGTTTTCAACCTTGTTAATGATGAAAAGCAGAAATCCATTTACAACCACCTTTTCCACCTGATTTGGGAAGCTTCTTCAAACATGGAAAAATATGTGCAGTATGGTTTTAAAGTAAAAGACAGACATGAATTGTTCGGTCATGAGTACTGGGATACGTTTTCTGCTGTTGATTTTGATGAGCTTACTGAATTGATTTCTATAGAATCTGATAGTGAAAAGTTAAACGAAACTGATAATGAACCAAGCGAATCATTGAGCATTGATGAAATTATTGAAAAAAGAAAAATAGAAGGGTTAACAGGTTCGAAGAAAGATGATAATCCTGACAGGTTTTATCCCATCATCAATTTTTCAAACTTCCTGCTTCATGTTCTTCGTATCCAAACAAAAGAAGATATTCCTCTTGATGATAAAAAGCTGATTAGTGTATTCGAGAATATACTTTCAAAAAAAAATGAAGAAGAAAGATTGCAATTCACGAAGGACTTTGGGTACAACTTACTTAAAGCCAAATATCTATTTGATAAGTACATAATCAAACGAGATACTTCAACGCATCAGGAAGAGTGGAGTCTGCTTAAGATGAAGTGTTATAAGCGCAAAAAGGATACTTATAATGCCAACTACTTAAACTCGTTTGCTGATGAAAAACAGAATAGAAAACTGATTCAACTACTTTCAATGTTTCACGTTTCTGTTCCAACTTTATCATACAAACATTGGTTAAATGCAGCATTAAATTTTGTTTTTACAAATCCTGAGGTAACAGCAGAAGTTTATGTAAGCTATTTAGAAGAAATGGCTAAACAGTTTGTTTACAATAGAATTATAGCTCAGAATCCGCAAGAATATTATCAGATGATTTACAATCCTGATAAAAATGCAGAATTAAAGTGGACTGATAATGAGAATACTATTGACTTACATAAATTGACCTTTGGAGCTATAACAAATAACCTGCTGTTTAATTATACCGATTACTTGTTGTGGCGGAGAGAAGTTGAAAACGAGGATGGTGATTCGAAAATCATAAGTTTCAAATTTACTTCTCGTAGTTCTGTTGAGCATTATTTTCCTCAGAATCCACTGAATGAAGATGTTGAGAAGTTAGATAACAGACACCTGCATTCCTTTGGGAACTTGTGTTTAATCAGCCATGAGAAGAACTCAAAGCTAAATAATCACCTGCCACAATCAAAGAAAGACTACTATGGTAAATCAGCATCCATTGATAGTATAAAGCAATACCTAATGATGCAGGAAACAGTGAAGGACTGGCATATTCAGGAAATTGAGAAACATGAAGATGAAATAATTGAATTACTCAAAGATAATTGTGCAACGGATTATTCATGGGAAGTAGCAAAGCCTTCTCTTGCCCGTATTTGGTTTAATAAATATAAAAGAGAAGACAAAGCCTTATTGGCACGAACCCTTATGTGCTTTGGACAAATTGATGAATATGTGGGATGGTCATGGGGCATGGGTAGATGGAGCTTTTATGAATGGGAAAGAATCGAAGCTGAAGAAGAGAATAATACGCTGTCTGAGTTTGAAAAGTATATAGAAGAACACAATCCTGAAACATTAAACGATATAATCGAGCAACAACTGCGTTCTAATACAGATATTAGAAAAGACTCCTATCGCTATGTATTTATAACGAGGCCACAATTACTTAAGTATTGTGAACAAGGTAATTTTGGTTGGGGTGATGATGGAAAAAGAATACTTTTATTATCCAATAGTCGTGCAGATAAAGCTGCCTCATGTGATATGTATTGTTATACCTTAAAGCTTTTTCTTAAAGAGAAATATGATTGTAAAACAAACTGCAATCGAGAAAGGCTTAAAGTTCCCTTAATGGAGAAGGATAATATTTTGACACTAAAGATTAAGGGTAATGAAACAGTGGCTTATTTGAGGATTTGGAATCATGAAGGTGCATTGTGTTATGACATTGACCCTCTCAACCTTCATGGTAATTCTAAAATTATACGAAACTTAACCAACTCAGGATGGGGATACAACGACAGCAATAGATTGTACTATCAGGAAAAGACATATTTGTATGAACTATCTGAGGATGTAGAAGATAATATTATAGAGGCCGAGAAGAACTTAATACAAATACTTTCGTATTTACAGGAATAACTTTTAATTAAACTATTACCCTTAGCACAAACAAAATGAATTATATAGGCAAACCTGAACGCTTCACACAAGACAGAGTAATCCGATTTTTTCAAGATGAATTAGACTATCGGTATCTTGGAAGTTGGGAGAATGAAGAGCGCAAACTCCCTATTGAAGAAGGCATATTGTACACTTTTCTGACAAAGAAACAAGGTTGTTCTGCCTATGTTGCCAATAAGGCTATATCTAAGCTTATAAATGCAGCTACCAATTTATCCAATGGATTATATGAAGCTAATAAAGAGGTTTATAGTCTTCTTCGATACGGAACTTCAATTGCAGAAGAAGTTGGCGAACTGAAGGAAACGGTTCACTTTATCAATTGGTCAAACTATATACTTAATGACTTTGCAATAGCTGAAGAAGTTACTGTGAAGGGTAAAAACAACAAGCGTCCTGATGTAGTTATTTACGTAAATGGTATTGCCCTTGGTGTTATTGAGTTAAAGAAAAGTACAAAAGGTATTGAAGAAGGAATTACTCAGAATTTGGATAATCAAAGTGATGAGTTTATTCCGAACTTTTTTACTTCTATGCAATTGGTGATGGCAGGGAATGATACTCAGGGCATTCGGTACGGAACAATACAAACACCTGCTAAATATTACTTAAAATGGAAAGAAGATAGTAGTCAGGAATTTGATTACATTCTTGATAAACATATACTACAGCTTTGTAACAAAGAGCGTTTACTCGAATTAGTTTATGATTTCGTGATATTTGATGCAGGGACAAAAAAGCTATGTCGTCCGAATCAATTTTTCGGAATTAAAGCTGCACAAACAAATATTCTCACTCGTCAAGGTGGAATTTTATGGCACACTCAAGGGTCTGGGAAATCACTAACTATGGTTTGGCTGACCAAGTGGATTCAAGAAAATGTAAATGATAGCCGTGTGCTAATAATTACCGACCGAGAAGAATTAGACGAACAAATTGAAACACTTTTTATAGGTGTAGAGGAAAGTATTTACCGTACAAAAAGCGGTAAAGATTTAATCAACACTCTCAACCATAAACGTCATCGTCTTATTGCTAGTTTGGTGCATAAGTTTGGCCGAACGAGTGAAGAAGGTGATTTTGACAGCTATATCGATGAATTAAAAGCAAGTATTGGTACTGATTTCAAGGCGAAAGGAAACATCTTTGTATTTGTAGATGAATGTCATCGTACTCAATCAGGGAAACTTCATGATGCAATGAAAAGCATTTTACCTGATGCGCTTTTTATTGGCTTTACAGGAACACCATTGCTTAAGAAAGATAAGCAAAAAAGTATCGAAGTTTTCGGCCCTTATATTGGTAATCCATACAAGTTTGACGAAGCAGTTGAAGATGGTGTAGTGCTTGATTTACTCTACGAGGCTAGAGATGTAGAGCAATTTATTACCGACCAACAAAGCATTGATGATTGGTTTGATGCAGAAACGAAAGGCTTAACCGATGTGGCAAAAGTTGAGCTTAAGAGACGGTGGGGAACAATGCAGAAAGTACTGGGTTCCAAATCTCGTTTGGAAAAAATAGTTTTTGACATCATTAAGGATTTCAAGGTAAAACCTCGCTTGGCTAATGGAACAGGAAACGCAATGTTGGTTTCAGGGAGTGTGTATCAAGCTTGCAAATATTATGAACTCTTTCAGAACTCAGGATTTAAAGAGTGTGCCATCATCACAAGTTATGAGCCACATATTGCAGACATAAAGGGAGAAACAACAGGAGAAGGAACTGTAACCGAGAAAGCATTAAAGTATGAAATATACCAAAAGATGCTTAACGGCAAATCTACGGACGATTTTGAAACCGAGGTAAAAGCTTTATTTATTCACGAGCCACATAAAATGAAGCTTTTGATTGTTGTAGATAAACTATTAACAGGATTTGATGCACCGTCAGCTACCTATTTATACATCGATAAAAAGATGCAAGACCATGGCTTGTTTCAGGCTTTATGTCGGGTAAATCGTGTAGATACTGAAGATAAAGATTATGGTTTTATCATTGACTATAAGGACTTGTTTCATAGCATAAAAGATTCAATTAGTGATTATACTTCTAATGTATTTGATGCCTACGACAAGGAAGATGTATCAGGCCTTTTAAAAGATAGGTTTGATGTTAGCAAAGAAAGGCTTGAAACAGCATTGGAAGCAATTAGAGCCATATGCGAACCGGCACATCCAAAAACAGAACCTGGTTATATTCGCTACTTCTGTGGTAATACCGAGAATAAAGAAGATTTACAACGAACGGAAGAATTTCGATTGAATCTTTACAAAGCAACCTCTTCCTTGATTCGTGCATTTGCCAACATTGCCAACGAAATGATTAAGGCAGGATATTCTCAGAATGAAGCCAATAAGATAAAAGCAGAAGTGGATTTTTATGCGGACTTGCGTGATACCATTAAACAAGCCAGTGGTGACGGTTTAAATTTTAAACTTTATGAACCAGGCATGCGTCAGTTAATGGACATGTACTTAGATGCTAAGAGTAGTAAAAAGATTTCTGATTTTGAAAATCAGACTTTAGTTGACTTAATCATCAATGTAAGTGAGCCAGAAAGTGACTATAAAAAGAAAAAATCAAAGGAAGCAGTTGCAGAAACTATCGAAAACAATGTACGAAAGGTAATTATTGAAGAATCGCCTGCTAATCCAAAGTATTACGAGAAAATGTCAGTTCTGTTGGACGAACTAATTAAACAACGGAAAGATGAATCGATAAGCTATCAGGAATATCTGATGAAAATTAAGGAGCTGGCAGAACAAGTAGTTCAACCAACAGCTAAAACTACGTATCCTGAAAATTTGGATTCTTCCGCTAAAAGAGCATTGTATGACAACCTAGAACGTAATGAAGTATTGGCTTTAGCTTTGGATAGTGTAATTCAGACTCAGGCGCAAGATGGTTGGCGTTCACATCCTTTAAAACTTAAAAAGATACGTATCGCCATCAATGGTTTATTAAATGATGATGATAAAACAGACGCAATACTACAAATCGTAAAAGCACAGGATGAATATTAAAGATGAAAATTTTACGATTGGCAGTGTTCAAATTGAGGTGGTAAGAAAAAACATCAAGAATATGCACTTGGCCGTATATCCTCCTCATGGACGAGTGCGTTTGGCTGCCCCCGAACAAACCGATATAGAAGTGTTAAGGCTTTTTGCCATATCAAAGTTATCTTGGTTAAAGAAGAAGATAAAAAGTTTTGAGAATCAGGCGAGGGAAACGGCACGTGAATATGTATCAGGAGAAAGCCATTATTACCAAGGGAGACGATACTTATTGGAAGTTAAGCACCATAAAGGCTATAATAAAATTGAATTACAAAATCGAAAAATTGTTTTTTATACAAAGGAGTCCGCTACAACCGAAACACGTTCTAAGGTATTTAAAGAATGGTATCGAAGAGAACTGAAAAAGCAAATACCAACCTTAATAGATAAATGGCAAAAGGTAATTGGCGTTGAAGCTGATGAATGGGGAGTAAAGCAAATGCTTACCAAGTGGGGAGCTTGTAATATTGAGGCTAAACGTATATGGCTCAATCTTGAATTGGCAAAAAAGCCAACTATTTGTTTAGAATACATTATCGTACACGAGCTCATTCATTTAATAGAGCGAAACCATAATGACAATTTCATTGCTCTAATGGATAAGTTTATGCCTAAGTGGCGATTACACCGAGATGAATTAAACAGTCTGCCAATCGTGCATAACGATTGGGGGTATTAAAAATATTAAATAACCATTATGCACCTAGTATACGTTTATGTAGAAAACTTTGAAAATAGAGTTAAGAATAAAGAGTATAATCTTAGTTCGAAATACACCATTCATTTTAATAAGGAAACTAAGTATTTAGAAGTGAAGGAAAATGAGGAGTATATCGATAACTTCTGGCCTGACAATATCTATGATATAAAAGCGATTGTAGGGGAGAATGGGTGTGGTAAATCTACTCTTTTAGATATATTATTTTCAAATTCATTTGAACACAGGTCATTCCCTAACTGGGATATACCTATTTTTATTTTCGAAGGCGAGGGAGGTATAGTTGTTCATAAGAGAAAAGGTTATGATGTTAATATAGACCCTTATATTACAGAATCTCCAATTGACTTTTCTACTAATCATTTTAGGTATAATGAAAATATAAACTCAACAACAAATGTTGTTTATTATTCAAACTTATGGGACCAAGAAAACTTCAATAGTGATAAAGAGCATATATTTAATATCTCAACTTCTCAATTAGTAAGTCTTAACCAGTCAATTACATATAAAGCATTTGAGTTTCAAAGGCAAATTGAGTATGTAACTAATAACAGAACTAATACAACATCTTATATTAAAAATATTCCAGAATATATAAGTGTAAAAATCACAACAGACCTATATGAGATTCTTAAATACAGTACTGATGACGTTACTTTTGATGACATTTTAGGAACATTTATTGATACATTGGATGACTTTAAAGAAGACAATGTTACTTCTATATTGAGAAAAAGTTTCTTTTCCGTTCTAGCAAAAGCATACTCTTTGGATATAATGCCATATAAGAATGAGGAAATGACTCCTATATGGGAATATTTAACAAGTAATTTATCGGAAGAAGTTTCGCTTGTCGATATTATTAGTGAAATTAAAGAAATAGAGAAAAAAATTAGTTATAAGGATAAAGATAATAGTGTTTCCAATGCAATTGAAAGATTTAGTTCTTTTGAAGTTAAGATGAAAGATGCTGTAGTTGAAATCCTCAATTCATCTATGAGCGTTAAGTTCAATGAAGATTTTAATGATATATATGAAGAATACTTAAAATCTATCCCAACTTACCCGTATTTAGAGTTTAGTTGGCGAGAAATGAGTAGCGGAGAAAAAGGATTATTAGCTTTATTATCAAGATTCCAATATTTAAAGAAGCTCCCAGCATTTAAGAAAGCAAATCCGAACATAGAAGGACAATTGTCAAAAGACCTGATTATAATAATGGATGAAGTTGAGTTGTATTATCACCCAAACTGGCAACGTAAGTTGATTAAAATATTAGTTAATGAAATTGCACCTATGTTTAACGGAGCAAAGATTCAATTTATTGTTGCCTCACATTCACCCTTTTTAATATCTGACCTACCAAGAAATAATGTTATTTTTTTAACAAATCAAGAGGATGGTTTAGCTACGGTGGTAGACCCAACTGGACTAGACCATACTTTTGGAGCAAACATTCATGAATTATTGGCTAATCCATTTTTTATGAAGAGTACCTTAGGTGATTTTTCAAAAGAAGTCATTAGTGACCTCATTAAATACACTAAAGGGGAGAAGCAAGAAAGAATTAAAGAAGATGCAATTGCACAAAAGCTAATTGATGTAATTGGAGAGCCAGTTATTAAAAATAAAATTCAGGATATGCTCAATAAAAGAAGACATAAGACTGAGTTAATTAAGTTTTATAAGGAGCAAATTATCAAACTAGAAAAGGATTAGCATGATTAAAGTTGAAATACCTGAAAATATCATACAACTACATAAAGATAGTTTGCTTCCAAAGGTTCTGAGACGACTAAGGCGGAAAATAGAAGAGTGTGACAATGAGGAAACTAAAGCATTTTATGAGCATGTGTTAGATGAGGAGAATGACAATCAAATACTTGAAGATATTTTAATTGGAAAGCCTCATGAAATTAGGGAGTTAATAAGTTATATTAAAAATAATTTTCAAAGTATTTTTGAACCATTCATGGAGAAAGATTTCAAAAAAGACCTGGAATCAATTTTTAATTACAAATCCTTCAGGAATGAAAAAAATGGCTGGGGAGCTTATAAGTTAACCAAGCTATTAGACATAAATACGTGCCCTTATTGCAATAGGCAATACACTCATACCTATTATAGTGATACAAAAAAAACAAGGCCTGAATTAGACCATTATTATCCTCAATATAAATATCCTTTTATAGGATTGTCATTGTACAATTTAATTCCTTCTTGTCATATATGTAATTCAAACTTAAAGCATAAAGATGATTTTTACAATGATTCACATGTGCATCCATATGAGGAAGGTTTTGAAGAAGATGCTGTTTTCCGAACTGATTTTGTTAAAGATGAAGATGGACTTTACGATATTGATTTAGTAGATAAAAATAGAACCATCGATGACTTTAAATTGCACTTATTGATTGATGAGGAATCAGTGCTAAGAGATAAAATTATCAATAGTAACAATACCTTTTTAATAGAGGAACTTTATCAAAAACATAAGGATTATGTTCTTGAGATAATTAGGAAATCTGTTATTTATAATGATACGAAGATAGATGAGTTATTATCCGATTTTGGAAATCTGTTTGATAGTAAATCTCAATTGATAGAAACCTTAATAGGCAATTATATCCACAATAAAGATTTAAAAAAGAGGGTGCTATCCAAATTGACAAAGGATATTTGGGATGAGTACGGTATGAAAGAAATATGGAAGCAATAAGCTGTTTTAATAAAATCAATTTTTGGGAATATGCATATTCTAACCTGATTGATAACAGGAATAGGGCAGCATTGGCTGAGTATATTGTGGCGGAAGCGATGCAAGCAACTAATACACCTGAAACAAGCTGGGAATCATACGATATATTAAGTCCTGAGGGAATTAAGATAGAGGTAAAGTGTTCCGGGTTTGTTCAGAGTTGGAAACAGAATAAGTTATCCTCTCCATCCTTTGATATTAAAAAGAAATACGGATGGAAGGGTGATACTAATGAATGGGACGGAATATTGGATAGGCAAGCAGATGTTTATGTTTTTTGCCTACATACCGAAACAGACAAAGATAATTTGAAGCCTCTTGCGTCTGACAGTTGGAGATTTTATGTTGTCGCTACCTCTGTCATAAATGAAAAACTACCCGAACACAAGTCAGTTGGAATTTCAACAATTGAAAGTACTCTTAAAGTAAATCGAATTAAATACGAAGACTTAAAGCAAGAGATTTTAAACGCATACAATCAGAAAGACAAGGTATCGTAGGTTTCCAAAAGCTCATCTTTTGCAATTCCGAGATAGGTTCTGGTTATCTGAGTTGAAGAATGATTAAACAATTGGCTTAGCTTAACAAGAGCTAATTCAGCCTTAGTGCCAGATTGGTCAAATATAGCTCTCCCAAAAATTTTACGCATTGAATGTGTCGAAAAATTCTTAATATCAATGTTATAGAGCTCACGAATTTCTTTAAAGATAATGTTAATCCGCTGAATTGAATAGACGGTATTCTTTTGGGATGTAAAAATAAAATCATCTGTAGTTCTGGGTTCGATGCCTTTGTGACAGTCTAGAATATGACGCTGTAATTGTAGGTTAATTTTTATTTCACGAGTTTTTCCAGTCTTCTTTTCAATAAGAATAAGCTTGTCTTTATTTAATATATCATCCCATTTAAGGCTTAGTAGGTCAGAAATTCGCAGTCCCCAAAATGTGCCTAGGGATATTAGTAGCGAAATTTTATAATTACCATCATCATATAATCGCCTAATCAGATTGAGGTTTTTATCCCATGGTAGATAGTCGGCTGTGGTATTCGAATATTTAAGACTCATAATATTCACTTTTAATAGTTTATAAATAAAACTGAAACACTCTTTCAAACTCATTTATGCAAAACGCCTAAATACCTGCATCTTACAGAGTAACATTCACTTTTATACAATAGTGAATGTTTTTTTTAAGAACTCGCTTCATTTTCTTGATAATTACATTTACCCGTTACATTGGGTAAATATACTAAAAATGGAAATATTACCCAAAAATATGGGTAAATGGTTATATTTGTGAAAAACGCATCTCAAATGAGTGAAAAAAATATATCAAAAGAAAAGTTTGAAAAAATTGGTAGCCACCTCCGGATTTTGCGAAAACAATTCTATAAATGTGGATACATCGAGTTCGCACAAAAAGTAGGAATCGACAAAAAGACATATTATAATATGGAGAAACCTAAAAACGATTATTCTATTGGCAACCTAATTAAGGTCCTAGAGATGTATGACGATATGAATCTAAGTACATTTTTTAGAGAGGCTGAATTGTAGATTTATTGTTAACCATTAACCTTAATAGAAAATTATGAATGGAGTAATCGCTCAAGTATTATCAATGCTTTCATTTGGTTTTAGTAATGCATTATGGAGAAGGCCAGTTGGAAAAATGGTAGTTGAAGAAGCTATAATCTATCGTACCATTTTTAGCCTGTCATTTTTTGTTATTCTACTATTTACTATTGATGAGAAGTCAACGATAACGATTGAAAGTACATGGGGATTAAACATCTGGTTATTTGCATTCATTATCAGTTGTATTAGTTACTTTGGACTATTCTTTTATAATAAAGCATTACAATACAGCACAACGGGATTGGTTGTTATTGTAGTAACTACCTCTTTTTTATTCGGGCAATTCACCTCTTTTGTACTATTAGGTGAAGTTCCAACAAAAGGATATATCTTACCATTTTTACTTTTTATTATTGCGATTGTTTTATCCGATTATCCATCCATATACAAGTTGAAGCTATCTAAAGGAGTAGGGTATGGGTTGTTGGCATCAATGTTTTGGGGTATAACATTACCACTATTAAGTATCCCTTCTAAGCAAATAGGGTATATTAAAACTGGGTTAGTACTTGAGATTTCGGTAATGTTAATGAGCTTTTTGAGCTTGCATATATATCACAAAAAAAGAATGAGTTATAGAGTTTTTAAAACAGATATTCGTTTTTTCATTCTTCTTGGTTTATTAGCAGGTTGTGGCGTGTTGTTTAATAATTTATCCTATACTAAGATTTCTGTTTATATAGCTAGTAGTATTTCTTCAAGTACACATCTAATATCCATAATTGCAGCTTGGATAATGTTTAAGGAGAAACTTAAACCTTATCAGTATCTAGCAGCTATTGTTTCGGTGCTAGCAATTTTTGTTTTATTGCAGGTCACCTAAAATGAATCCGCAATTCTCAAACATCAGTTTACCTTGTTGCTCTAGTTTTTCATTGCCAAATGGATTCTTAAAATAAATATACGCTGTCAATAAATCATATTTGCAATATTTGCTTAACCTGATGGCCATATTGAAATAATCTTTAGCTTGTTGTTCATCTCCTCGTTGAAGAAATAATTCTGATGCATATAAGTTAATAAGGACAATATACTGGTAGGAACTGTAATGGCTGGCATTACTTACAGCAAAAGAGGATAATTTGCTTAAATCTTCAGGATTCAATTTATGCCCTGTTTTGAATTTTGCATAAACCAATAATGAGTTAATTACATCATAATGAAAACTTTCTGCATAGTAGAAAAAATCATCAGGGTGGTTTAAATTTTCAACTATATCGATTACTGTATTTCCATAATCAATCGCCAGCTTATAATTGCAGGTTAACATTAAAGCATAAACTATAGAAACATCAAATAGAAATTCTTTTTGATACCCAATGTGATAATTGGCATAAGCAATCTCTCTCACTCTTAATAATTCATCAAGTGTAATATTTCTTTTCACCTTTTCGCAAATGCTTGAGTATAAAATAGAATAAGCAGTTTTTCTTCCTACAGGCCATGGAAAAGTATTTTCGTTAAAATCTAATTTCTCAAGATTAGAATAGTGTTTTAGGGCTTCCTTTTTATTTAGAGTTAGTAACGAATAATATAGGTGCAAAGATGTTGTGAATAATCTTGCTTCATTGTCGTATTTATATTTGCTGTAGGTTATGAGTTGATTATTAAATCCGATTACTAAATTATTAACGTCTACAAAAAGTTCGAATAAAAACTTTTGTGCCTTTGGTATCGATACTAAAGTGTTAATAACGGTTTGTTGGAAACTACTATGCTTTCTGAGGCAATTACCAATTACAATTGAAAGGTTAATTGTGCTAAAAATATCATCACTCAAAGTGAAAAAGTGACAAACATTTTCTAAGTTCTCACTTTCGTAGGCAATGTAAAATAGATGCTCAAATACATTTATTTTAAATTCAAGATTTTCATATTCTTCATCAAGATTGTCCAATAATTCAGTATCCAAACCATTATTTATTTTTATAAAATAATAAGCACATAAATAATAGTAGAAATTCACGTGTTTAAAACCTATATGGTAGGTTGGTATATGCCCATAAGTTTTTTCGATAAATTCATAAAGAACTCCGTCAGAAAGTAATTCGTTGTATGCTAAGTGGTAATTGCCATTTTGTTTTAAATGTATTGGGTAATGTTTTTTAATTAGGTTTTTTGGAATAGAAAAGTTGTTATTTTTAGTAATTAGCGCTTCTAAAAGAGCTTCGATAATGTCAATTTTCTCCTCTGCACAAAATGAATGATAAATATATTTATCAACTAGCTGTTTATATAAATTATGAACCGTTTCTTCGCTTCCCTTTTTATCCGCAAAATTATTACTCTTATAAATTGCACTATTTATAGGAGTTTGCAATAACGAAATAATCTCAGGATTAGTGATTTGACACCAAATTGCATCAAAAGTGCTAGAACTATCTAATTTTTGCAGTACATCAATTACTTCCGCTTGAGAGAGTAAAGGAACATTTATTTGATTTTGCAAAGCTAGTTGACTCTCACTACTCTTAATGCTTAAATGTTCTTGGAATAAAGGCTGAATATACCTTTGATAGGTAATGTCGCGCACTGAAAAAATAACTTTCAGCCATTTGTATGCTTCATAATTTGCCATAAAATCGATGAACCATAAGATGAAGCGTTTTAGTTTCTCAATATTTATGGAAAGCTCATCAATACCATCAACCATGATTATGAACTTACCCTCTGCTAGTTTATGCTCATTAAGTAATTGAATTGAGTTTGAACTATTCTTTGAAAAATCAATAAAGTTTGAATGCTGGCCATTGTTTTGAAAAGTGTTTTCAAAGACCAAAGCATTCGTAAATAAAAGTATATCGCTATTATCAACACTTGTGCTTTCGCTCCATTTGCCTAAAAGAGTCGATTTTCCATAACCACCAGGGGCTGTGATTACCGTGAATATTTGTTCTGAATCTAAAAACTCATTCAATTTTTCCTCTACTGTCAAGCGGTGTATTGATTTAGAATAGTCAGACAGTGATTTTTTCTTAATACTATTTAAACAGTACTTGGTATATGAGTTCGCCTCTTTTTGAATGTCTTTCCAAAGTGTCTCAATATTTATGACATGCTCTTTGTGAATATCAAACTGGCAATAAATACATAAGGTATCCGAATTGTATGGTGAGAGCTTAGAAGAAGATGGGAGTAAACCGAAGAAGCGTCTTAAAGTAGCACTGCTAATACGCCTTTTCGTTTCATCTAATATTGCTTCCTCCAATATTCGACATTGTTTGGCGGTAGTTACTTTCTCTCCAAATTTTTCTTCAACTGCATAACGCAGCTCTTTTATATTGACCATTGCTTCTGAACGATTCTTCGTTGATTAAACATATACCAACGGAAATTAAGAACATGAAAATTTTCGTTATCTCTGTCTTTTAACGAAAATAATCAAAGCCTCTAGAATTATCACCCTTCGTGACAAAATTGACAAGTTTGACAAGTAACGAAATGATAAGATAGGTTGTAAAACGGATATTATAAAAATAACCACTTAATGCTTTGATTTTTGCTATGAGAAAAATAATTGTAAAAGTATGTTTTATCGTATTAGCATTATTGCTAAAACTTTCATCAGTCAACTCCCAAACAACATTAACAATTGATGATGTTGATTTTGATTATGAGGCTGGTGTCATTACAAAATATAACGCAACATTTACCCAAATAATAGTTCCTTCAGAATTAGATGGTGTTGCTGTAAGAGAAATTGGTGTTAGAGCTTTTGATAACAAGGGCATAACAAATCTTGACTTGCCTGGAACATTATTAGAAATTAGAGGAAATGCATTTAGTAATAATGAAATTAGGACTATTATAATTCCTGAAGGTGTTAAGGCAATTGGGAAATCGGCATTTAGTCTTAATTTACTTGAAACTATAAGTATAGCATCATCGGTTGAATCGATAGGAGAAAGTGCTTTTGCAAATAGTAAACATAAAGACAATATTCCAAATGTATATCTTACTTTTAACTCTCATAGTAAATTGTTGGATATTGGAGATTTTGCATTTGCCAATGCTTTCTTAGTTACTACTGGAGATATACCACTTACGGTTAAGAATATTGGTAATGGCGTATTTGCTAATAACTCAATTAGTAACCTTGATTTGTCTTTAACAAATATTGTAAGTATAGGAGCTAATGCTTTTAATAAAAATAGCTTAAGGGTTGTGAAATTACCAAACTCATTGAGAGAAATTGGAAGTAATGCTTTTAGCAATAACAATAATGTGCTAGTTAATTTGCCAGAATATTTAGAAGAAAGGAGTCAGTTCATAAATTGGATAGATTCCAATGGTAACACATATGATAAAGGTGCAAGAATAAGTGACTATTCGTTATCATACAAAGCTCAGTATTATTATACTCTGGGTGATGTGGACGTAGAAGTGTCGGAAGGTGTAATAACTAATTGTTCCTATGATTTCTTCAGTAAATATATCAAAATACCATCTCAAATTGGAGGAGAGCAAATAATTAGGATTGGTCACAATGTCTTTTTCCAAAAAGAACTTAAAGCGGTTAATCTTCCTCTTTCTTTGCAATCAATTGGTTCATATTCTTTTGGGCAAACTTCGCTAACTGAAGTTTCATTTCCTGAAGGTTTGTTGGAAATTGAACAAGGAGCTTTTTCGAATAATTCACTCAGTTCGATTAGCCTGCCGAGTTCGATTAAATACATTGGAAAGCAGGCGTTTATTGGCAATTCTTTTGACAGATTTAACTTGCCTAAATCTAATGATGAATTATTTGTTGGATGGCATATTTATGATTACTCTAAACAAGATGAAATAATTGATGGAGGAGCTGTTGATGTAGGGTCGCATTCTTCAGGTATTCTTCCCTCATATACAAAACTTGAATATTACATATTGTCTGATACTGATGTGGAAATGTCTCAAGGTGTGATACAATTTTGCTCCTACAGCTTTGATAATAAGTGTATTCTAATACCTGAAGAGCTGAAAGGACAGAAGGTTGTAGGTATTGCGAGCAAAAATTCTGAATATAATGGTGTATTCGGAAGTAAAGGGTTAATGCGAGTGAAACTTCCTAATACGTTAGAACATATTGGGGTATTCGCATTCTCAGGTAATAGAATTTCACAAGTTGATTTACCAGAATCGTTGACGGTTATTGACCGTTGGGCGTTTAATAATTGTCATTTAGAAAAATTAACACTTCCCACATCTCTTAATAGTATAGCTTTTAAAGCTTTTTTTGAAAATGACATAAGGGAAATAGCCTTTAATACATCTATAAATACCATTGGTGAGAGTGCTTTTGAAAACAATTCTTTAAGTACAATTGAACTTCCTAATTCAATTACTTTTATTGGAGAAAAAGCTTTCTATAGTAATAATATCAGTGAATTTCGACTTCCTTATCCATCAAAGGAAGGCTATCAATTTAAAGAGTGGCAAGATTATAATAACAATAGTTTTGAAGCAGAAGCTAGGGTTAGTGACCTTTATAGTTCGTACACGGCAATTCTAGAAGGTTCTATTATTGAGTTAACAACTTGGGAAAATTCTATTGGTAATGTTGTTATAAAAGATGAAATCCAATTCTCTGACAACTTTGTTGATAGCAGAGGATATATTGATTTTAGTATATGGAACAGGGGGAATAAGTCAATGACCATTACAGAAATTAGGATTCCAGATGGTTTTGAAATAGGCTCAGAAGCTTGGCCCATTGAAATAAACCCAAATACTGGACATAGCGTAACTTTATATTTTGCTCCAACTAAAATTGGTAACTATAATGGGGGGGTAGAAGTTGTTGGTAATTTTACAGGAGGTGTAAATACTTTTAATGTAAATGGGAATTGTATCAATAGGTCATATCTAATAACAACAATATCTGGCGAAGGGGGAAATATTACTCCGCAAAATCCAACGCTTGTTGAAGGTAGTGAGCAAGAGTTTGTATTTACTCCTAATGAAGGTTTTTCTATTGATGAAATTTTTGTTGATGGAGTTTTACTTGAGAACAATGTACATACTTATAATTTAGTTGTTACAGAGAATCATTCTATAGAAGTGGTTTTTAAATTAGCTACTTCCATCAATAAGAATAGCCAAATAGACAAGTTAAATCTCTATCCAAACCCAACTTTGGGCAGATTTAAAATAAATATAGGGGATGTAACCAAGGATGCTAAAATCGAAATATACAGCCTTTCAGGAAGGTTGTTGTTTTCAGATTATTTCCAATCCAGCGAATATAATTTTAAAGAAGACCTCAAGAAAGGTGTCTATATTGTGATGGTAAAAACATCAAACAAAAGTTATAGTCAAAAATTGATTGTTCGATAGGTTGTCATACTATAATTGTACTAGTTGCACTTAAAGAAAGGGTCTTTAGTTATAGCATATAAAAACTTCTTACATAAATGCTCTAAAATGCTTTCTATGCCTTTTAGAGCATTTGTTTTGAACTGTTCTGTTAATAACATCGAAAATCCTTCTCTCAGAGCCTTAATAACCTTTTTTTTATTCAAAAAAGCTTTTCTGGCGTCCAGAGGGCATATTGCTATGGTTTAGTTAGCACAATAGTGAATAATTTCAGTTTCAAACTCATTTTTGGTCTATCGCTTCACTTAGATATTTTTATCAAAAACGGCTCTCAGATGCATAGAAAACATTTTCATGTATCAGTAATGTGTATTTTTTACTTGTGCCAACTTAATCTTAATATTATCAATCAAGACAATTCAGATGTTATAAAAGTAAGCGCAAAAAGTTAGAGGAAATAAAAATAGGACAAAAAATTACTTTTTTATTTGACCGTTGTAGAAATCATCTGCTTTCTTGAAAATGATGTTCTCATGAATATTGATTGCAAATTCTTCAACTTTATCAATTACATCATCAACAACTTCCTTAGATATTTTTATTTTATCACCATTTTTGTTTTTACCGTTTCTATGCACTAAGTCATGCCGTTTACCAATAATTTCCATCAATTCTTCTATTCTCGGAAAATCAATTTTGAAAGTGCCTTTGTACATCTTTCTTACAATGTGCAAGTTGTGGTATATTACATTTAATAATTCTTTCTTAATAATATCGTTTAATTGCTCTAACTTACTGTATATCTGAGTTAAGTCAAATATATATTTTTTAAATACCTCATTAGATTTAACAAAATTCTTAAAATACTCTTCGTTGTTTAACGTCTTTTCAATCAGTGTTGTCGATAGAAAATCTTCTAAACATGTTATTGAGTTAGAATATATTTGTCTTTGTAATGCTTCTTGCAATTCATCATCATCAAGAACAACGTTATTTAGTTTCCTTAATTTAGAAATCTCATTATTGAATTGGTCGATAAATTTAGTACTGGCCTTTATGGACTCAATACGTTCATCCATCATTAACATGTAGTCTTTATAATCTTCATCATCAATAGTTTCAAGTGTTATTGTGTCATCATCTGCATCTTCAACATCTACCCATGCATCACCCCAACCTGCATAAACAGTAACATAAAAGTGTTTGCCGCATTTTTCACATTCAGCAACACTAAAATTATCACCATGAGAATCACTTGGTTTTTCAGCATCCATATTTGGGGATGGTAATGATATTTCTTCACTAATAACCTTATTTTCGCATTTGTCACATCTAAAATTTGCAATAATTGCTTGAACACCATAATGTGAAAATTCACACATTCCCATAATAACTATTTCTTTTAATTTCTATTTTGCCTCCAACCGCCACATTTTTTTTCAGCTTCTTTAATACGTTTAACAACATCCAGAGTTAGGGTATTGTCAATTTTTCCTGTTTCAAAATCTGATACTTTACTTTCTGTTTGATTCTGTAATAGATTAACATCGGTAGGAATCGCATGTCCTCTTTCATTATCAAATGAATCAATAATTTCTTTCGTTAAAGTACCATAAGTAATCATAGGAGGATACAGTGAACATCGTTTGTTTTGCAAAGAAGTAATAATTTGTGTCTTGTCTGCATAGAACTTATTGATTGTTGGAATGCCAATTTTATAAAAGCCACCGCTACGAATAGATGAGGATTGAATACCACATCCTTTAAAGCATACATTTCTTAAATATGAACCGTCAAAAAGTGTACTTTTTATTACACAATTCCATATTTTTAGATTTTCTAATAAAGAACTATGAATCTGAGTTTCCTCAAATAGTGATTTGAAAAATGTAGTTCCCCCTGAAATGTTAGTGCCTAATAATTTACATTGATATAATTCGGTCATGCCAATATGACAATTAAGAATATTAGTGCCAATAAAAGATGAACTGTATTGTGAGCCGCTAACTCGTGTCTGTTCAATAAAACTATCATTAAAATTAACTTTGTTGCAATGAGTAAAAGTTAGATTAACGTTACTTAAAATTGAACTACTAAAGTCACATTTTTGCAATTTGGAACTACTAAAATCATTTCGATTAAATTTTGAATTGATAAAATCAGTTTTGTAAAAAGATGATGAATTAAAATTAACATGTTCTAGATTGGCATTGTTAATTTCAGCGTTCCTTAATTCCAACCCTTGTAAATAACTACCATTTAAATCAGCCTTAAATTCCTTAAAACTAAATTCATTTTTTTCTCTTTTTTTAAAGAGTATATTGATTAGGGTTATAATTTCGTTAGATGGTTTGTTACTATATATGTTTTTATAGGTTGGGTTGTTTGTGCTTGTTCTAATATGTGAACAAAGAACATTAAATACTAATTCTTTGAACTCAGCAGGGTATTCCATCCCTAAATGAAATAGTGATTGGATTCCACCAATTCGTGCAGATTCATGTAGATTTCCAAGTAACTCTATAGCTTTCTGAAACCTATTGTTTCTTTCACTTTTAGATTGAAGGTTAATTTGTTGCTGTTGGTTAACTAAGCGATTATTGTTGATTGAGATGTTAATTATTAAACCAATTACCCCAAATACAGTAATCCAAACAGAAAAGAAATCTTTTAGAGGTAAGCCAAGAGTGTAAATGTTTCCAATATCCCATCCGAGCCAATCATTTATGGCTATCCCCACAAATGGAATTAAGAAAAAGGCAAAAAGGATAATTGGTGTGATATACTTCTTTAGGAACTTTTTAAATTTCATTCGATTTAGGTTATGAAAGAGTTTCATTTCCTTCAAATATATCAATTGTTATTTCGCAATTGACTAATTATTTGAAGATGTTTCATGAGGTAGTGAATTTGAAAAATTGAAATCATTAAATTTGGCCAACCTAAATAATGAATATGAGCACATTTAAAGACATTACAATATCTTTTGCTAACCTATTGAAAAATAGGGCAAGAAATCCATTCTATGGAACTCTTATTTTAGTATATCTGATTCGAAATCATCAGTCTATCTATCAACTGTTTTTTATTAAACAAACTACATTGAAGGCAAGGTTAGGTATACTGAGTGAACTATTTGGCCAAGGTTTCATTAAAGAATTATCAATCTGTGTAGGTTTGGCCTTTTTAGCGATGCTGATTTCATATGTCCTTACAAATATTAGTGAATTACTACAGGTCTTTTTTAAGCAAGTGGTTAATGTTTGGGTTCAAAAACTAATTGATAAAATCACTAATAAAACTAACACTTATTCAAAGGAGGACTATTTGAAAATGGGAGAGGAGAAAGACTTTTTCGAAAAAAAGTTTAATGCAGAAAGGGATAAAAGGTTATTAACAGAGAAAGAGCGAGATGACTTTGAAGAGACAATTAAGAAGCAAAATTCGGATATTGCAAGTAGCAGGAATACAGCAATGAAAAAGGATGATGAATACCAAAAAATACTCAAAGAAAAGGGCGAATTAGAGAATGAGTTGGATTGGTACAAAAGTGAGTTGGATAAAAGTGGAGTAATAAATAATTCTGCTCCTACTGAAATGTCAGCTCGTGACCGTGAGTTGATAGAAAGTTACAAGGATTTGACGGAGAAAGAAAAGGAGAGGTTAAGTAATGTTTACAAAAGCATTAAGCACGGTTATCATACATCAACAGCCAATAGAATGATAGAGCTTGTTGAAAAAAGGGGGGCAATATCTGACAGGAATAAGACTCTAAGCCAGTTGGTTACCATGATGTTTGCAAATGATATGGTTGAAAAGGTTAGCAGTGATAGTGATGGAAATACGAGATATGATTTCACCAAACAGGGGAAGATTTTAGGTAAAATGGTAATGTTTAAAGTTGAGCCTAATTAAATTAAGTTCAAATCTAGTTTTATAATAGATAAGGTGATACATTAACGTGCATCACCTTTTTTTATTCTTAGTTACACCACGCACCCATACAGAATTATCATCAAATTTAAAGGTGGAATTGTCGCCTACAATTAAATCTTCACCTGTTGCTAAGTGCTCAAATAATTCAATTAGAATTTCGTGCTCTTTAGCGAGTGATAGTATGTGTTCTTTTTGTAATTTATACTTCACCACTAGGTGGTACAATTCACCATCTTTACCAATTGCAAACGATGAACGAGTAGTAACAGCTATTCTATCATTTGTAGAAATTACCATTTACGCTTCAATATTTCCTTTTCTATTTCGGGTAAGCCAGAATAGAAGTTAGTAGTGATTGTTGATGTTATATCTCATAAAATGGGGGTAGGTCACACCTGAAAATTAAGTTACACAACAAAGATAATGACCTGAAAATGCAATTTGCTTCGCTAATTTGCTTCGCAAATTGTACAAAATGGATTTATGTATGCTGATAATCAGAGTTATGAACAAAATGAGTATTGCATTGGTAACAAAACATACTCATGATTATCGGATTTTAATTATTGATTGTATTATTGTTTTAATTGAAGTCATTAAAAAGTGAGAAATGTCCTTATGAGGCGACTACCCCTTTGGTCGGACGGTTTAGACATCTCTCACTTTGCTACCTAACCCAAATATTTTAGTTTTCTTATTTGTTGATAGATTCACTATTAGCGATTATACCCACTCTTCTTTTAATACTTCACCCTCTAGGGAAATCATCGCCAGTTTTAACGGTATTTTTCTGCTGGCTTGTTCAACAGCCATTTTAGCTTGCTGAAGCAGACCACCACAACAAGGTACCTGCATTATGGCAACCGTAAGGGTGTTAATTTTTGCCTGATCGATCATCTGCACCAGTTTGTCAACGTAAATATCCTGGTTGCTATCCAGTTTAGGACAGGCTATACCTACACTTCTACCTTTTAGGAATTTGCTGTGGAAATTACCCATGGCAAACGCTACACAGTCGGCAGCCAATACCATATCCGAATCGCGGAAGTAAGGTGCCATTGGGTTTACTAAATGCATTTGTACCGGCCATTGTCTTAATTCGGATGGTGCCTCACCCGCATTTTCTGAAGCAGCAGGTGCTGCTGTTGGGCGTTCAATTGATCGGGCAGCCGAGCCCGGGCATCCGCCACCTGCGTGTCCTTGTTGCATAACTGAAACTTGTGGTTTGTGAACCTGACGGATAACATCGTCTACCTTAAAACTAAGCTTGGTCTCATTTTCTTTCAACCAGTTTACAGCTTGTTTTAAAAATGTTACCTCGTTATGATCTTTTAAGTGTTTTAAATGTGCTACAACAGTATTGATGCCTTTATCAACCATTATCTCCATCACCTTAATTTCGTCATAAGGTTCTGCTTCGCGTTTCTCGATGGTCATGGCATCCTGTGGACAATGATTTAAGCAGGCGCCTAATCCGTCGCACATTAGATCGCTAATTAAACGAGCTTTACCGTCTATAATCTGTAAAGCGCCTTCGTGGCACGATGGAATGCAAACGCCACATCCGTTACATTTATCCTCGTCTATTTTAACTACGTCTCTTATCATTGCTTTGCTGTTTTATTCTTATTTTACAATGGCAAATGTAGGGTGAGTTGGTGGCGAAGGCTGTAACAAATGTTACAAAATCGAAATTAATTTATAATTTGGTACAAAATTACTGAAACATGGAAATCCTATCTAAGTGTCCTTTATTTAAAGGTATTGATTATAAAGGGATAAGTCAATTATTGGAGAAGATACCTTTCCAGGTAAAAAAATACGAAAAAGGCAATATGATTGCTCAAAGTGGTGAAGAGTGCCGATCGTTAATGATTATACTAAAAGGCAGTGTGAAGGGCGAAATGATTGATTATTCGGGCAAAGCCATTAAGATAGAAGATATTGAGCCGCCAAAACCTCTGGCCATTGCGTTTTTGTTTGGTGAGAACAATACTTGTCCGGTGAATGTGGTTGCCAATAATTCGGTTGAACTACTGCATCTCCCAAAGAAATCGGTGATTGAATTAATGCAGATCAGTTCCGTTTTTCTGAATAATTTTATGAATATTATATCGAGCAAAACACAGTTTCTGTCCGATAAAATTCGTTTTTTATCCTTTCAAACCATTCGCGGGAAAATTGCCCATTACTTGTTGCAAATTGCCGGACCGGTAGACGGTGAAATCATCTTACCCAAAAGCCAGGAAGAATTGGCAAATATGTTTGGTGTTACTCGTCCTTCGCTTGGACGGGCATTACGAGATATGCATAACGAAAACATTATTGAAGCCAAAGGAAAGAGTGTTAAAATCATTAACCGGAATTTGCTTATTAAGCAATTGAAGAAATAAAAATGACAGGAAATAAAGTTGTTGTTTTAAGCTGTGAGCATGGAGGAAATCAAGTGCCGGATGAATATCAATATTTATTTAAAAAGGCTCATAAGGCCATCAATTCTCATCGTGGATATGACATTGGTGCCCTGGAGTTGTATTATCTCTTAAATACGGATGAAGTCTATTATAGTCAGTGTGCTACGGTCACTAGGTTGCTTGTTGATATTAACCGTTCGCTCCACAGGAGAAGCTTGTTTTCAGAATTTACAAAAGGATTGACGAAAGAAGAAAAGCAAGCAATATTAAACAACTACTATTATGCCTTTCGGCGACCGTTTGAAGGTGCAATTAGGGATTTATGGACGGAAAATAAAGTTGTGCTGCATTTGTCGGTGCACTCTTTTACACCTGAATTAAATGGGGAGCTAAGGCAAACCGATTTTGGTATATTATATAATCCGGAAAGGGACGAGGAGAAAAAGTTTGCCAAACTTTGGAAATTGAGATTAAATGAAAAGTTGCCGGATTATAAGGTTAGGTTTAATTATCCATTCAGGGGTAAGCCGGATGGGCATGTGCGTTATTTTCGTGATCGCGAAGCTGAAAAGTATCTCGGAATTGAATTTGAGATGAATCAAAAGTATGCTGAAGATACTGACTTGAAAAATACAATCGCTAAGTGTTTTCATGAGGCGGTAGAAGAATGGCGCAAAAAAGAGTAAAACAAATAAGCATTGTTATATTTGCTTTCATAAAATGACGCCGGAATTTCTGTAGGCATTTATAATTGTTTGGTTGTCAGAATAGGCTTTTAAAAAATGAACAAGGATTATAATTATTGATAATTTATTCTAATAGAGGATTGAAAAATTAACACAGAGACTTTAGTGTTCGAGTTGCTTAATTCTTGATTAGCATAAATTATATGCAATCTTATTTACTACTGACCACTGACTAATAACTGAATTTGTAACAATGATAAAACTTAATAAAAAGTCCCTGATCCGCTGGAAAGTATACATTGACCGGGCCCGCATGTATGTTGGCTATATCCAGTTTATGATGATTGGTTTTATGTTTCTGGACAATTACAAAGAAACCAGTTGGGGAACATTGATTTTCGATCATTTAATTTACTCGCTTCCGGTACTTTTTATTCTTTTCATACTATTGCATTTAATATTGGGGCGCATCGATACACTACTTGGTTTTCGAGAGGAAGAGATGAGAAATGCGTCCTCTTCCAACCCGGTAATGCGTGAGCTGTTAAGTAATATCAAAGAGTTGCAACAGGAAGTAAGGGATTTGAATAAACAATTAAACGACAAAAATAAATAATGAACGCAGAACAAATTTTTAATATCATCATTGCCATTGTGGCCTGCCAATTTGTGTTTGATCAATGGCTTAATTATTTAAACCATAAACATGTAAAAACTGAAATTCCTGAAGAATTAAGCGGTATCTACGATAATGAAAAGTACCGCAAGCAACAGGAGTATAAGAAAGTGAATTATCGCTTTGGATTACTTAGCGAAGTATTGAGTTTTACTATTATGATGGCCATGTTGGTTTTCGGCGGGTTTGCTTTGATTAATAGCTGGGTTGTTGAAATCAGTTCAAATATGATTCTTCA
This sequence comes from Carboxylicivirga sp., assembly GCA_025210475.1. Lineage (GTDB taxonomy): Bacteria > Bacteroidota > Bacteroidia > Bacteroidales > Marinilabiliaceae > Carboxylicivirga. Next base: position 58,702 of record JAOARW010000039.1, read on the forward strand.
GTCCTTGTTGTTTTTTGCTATCATCGGGGTAGGTTCTTCCATTATTGGTTTGCCTTTTAGTATCTATGGCACATTTGTGATTGAAGAGCGTTTTGGTTTTAATAAAACAACACGCAAAATATTTGTTTTAGACATGCTTAAGTCTGCATTGCTTTCGGTTGTGATCGGAGGCCCCTTGCTGGCAGTTGTTATCTGGTTGTATAATATTGCAGGCGATTCCTTCTGGTTGTATGCCTGGATGGTTATCAGTGGTTTTACCATTTTTATGGCTATGTTTTCCACATCGCTAATTTTACCGCTTTTTAACAAACTTACACCAATGGACGAAGGTGAACTGCGCGATGCCATCGAAGCATTTTCGACTAAAGCGGGTTTTAAACTCGATAATATTTTTGTGATGGATGGCTCCAAAAGAAGCACTAAAGCCAATGCTTTTTTTAGTGGTTTAGGCAGTCGAAAGCGCATTGTGCTTTTTGATACTTTGATTAATGATTTGAGTACCGAAGAAGTGGTTGCCGTATTGGCTCACGAAGTAGGACATTACAAGCTTAAACACATCCTGTGGGGAACCCTATCGGGTGTTTTGCAAATGGGGATTGTGTTGTTTATTTTCGGATTGGTAGTTGGTTCACCATTGTTGTCGGAGGCATTGGGGGTGAATGAGTCTTATTTCCATATTGGCTTGTTAGTGTTTGGTATTTTGTATTCGCCGGTTTCTTTTATTTCCGGGATTTTTATGAGCATCCTATCGCGTAAAAACGAGTATGCGGCAGATGCTTACGCTAGTAGCTTTGGATTGGGTAATGCTTTGGTTAGTGGCTTGAAAACCATTTCGGGCAATGCATTGAGTAATTTAACGCCACATCCTTTGTTTGTATTTTTCCATTATTCGCATCCGCCATTGTTGCAACGAATTCGTGCTATAAAGGGAAAATAATAAGTTTGTAGCATTGGTTAATTGTTAATTATCAATGATGAATGATTTATTGAGAATAGTTAGTAAATCTAGGAGGATTTCAACTTTTAATCTTATCAACTACTAAACTCTTCAACATAGAAAAATGCAAGTAGAAATTATAACCATCGGTAACGAATTGTTGATTGGACAAGTGATAGATACCAATTCGGCCTGGATGGGCCAGGCTTTAAATGATGAAGGATTTGATGTGACACGCATCACATCGATACAGGATACAGCAAAGGTAATAAGCGAGGCCTTAAATGAGGCCTTTAAGCGTTCTGATATTGTATTGATGACAGGTGGCCTGGGGCCAACCAAGGATGATATTACCAAAGAAACCCTGGCAGCTTATTTTAAAAGCAAGCTGGTTTTTAATCAATCGGCCTACGATAATATGGCTGCTTATCTGAAAGGTCGTGTTAATGGCATTAATAAGTTAAACGAAGGGCAGGCATATGTGCCTGAATGTTGCGAGGTGATTGATAATCCGGTGGGCACAGCACCGGTGATGTGGTTTAATCATCAGGGTAAGGTATTGGTGTCGATGCCTGGGGTGCCGATCGAAATGAAAACGGCCATGACAAAAGCGGTTGTTCCTCGATTGAAAGCGCTTTTCTCAACCGGTCATATTATTCATAAAACCATTCAGGTGTTTAATATTCCAGAGGCTATTTTGGCTGAACAACTGGAAGAGTGGGAGGCCGGCATTCCGGATTATATTTCATTGGCTTATTTACCAAATCCGGGTAAGGTGCGCCTGCGCTTAACGGCTAAAACACTGGACGATAAACAAGCCGAGAAAGATTTGACTGCACTGACCGAAGCGCTGTATGAGATTATTGGCGAAAACATTTATGCCGAAGAGGATAAACCCATTAATGAGTTGTTGGCCGATGTATTGAAGCAAAATCAAAAAACAATTGCAGTTGCTGAAAGTTGCACAGGAGGTAATATTGGACACCAAATAACAAGCTTGTCGGGAAGCTCAGCCTATTTCAGGGGAGGTATTATAGCCTATGATAATGAAATTAAAGCCAATGTGTTAAAAGTTAATAAAGCGGATTTGGAGCTAAAGGGAGCCGTTAGTCAGCCGGTGGTTGAGCAAATGGCTTTGGCAGTAAAACAATTGATGACGACTGATTATGCCATTGCCACATCCGGTATCGCCGGACCCGATGGCGGAACAGAAGAAAAGCCGGTTGGAACAGTTTGGATTGCCATTGCCGGTGATTTTGGAGTAAAAAGTCAATGTTTTAACTTTGGAAAGTTAAGAGCACGAAATATTCAGCGCTCCACAGAAGCAGGAATGCTTATGTTGCTGAAAAAGATTAAGGAGCAAGGGTGATAGCTTGGATTGAAGAAGTGATGATTTTATGTTCGGTTTGTATCGAAAGGAAGAAAAAATGAAAAAACATGTAAATTATCCCTTCTTGTATTTGTATAATCCAATAAAAATCCCGTATTTTGCGCTCTGTTTGAAAAATGTATCCGAAAAAAACTGTTGAGCGATGTCAAGAGTATGTCAAATAACTGGTAAATCATTCATGGTGGGAAATAATGTTTCTCACTCAAAGAGAAGAACCAAGAGAAGATTCGATATCAATCTTTTCAAAAAGAAATTCTTCTTACCTGAAGAAAATCGTTGGGTAAGTTTAAGAGTATCTGCTGCTGGTTTGCGTATGATCAACAAAGTTGGTTTGTTAGCAGCCCTTAAGCAGGCAAAAGATAAAGGATTTATTGCTAACTATTAATAAGGAGTAGAAATGGCAAAGAAAGCAAAAGGTAATCGCGTTCAGGTTATTTTGGAGTGCACAGAGCACAAAGAAAGCGGACAACCAGGAACTAGCCGATACATTACCGTAAAGAACAGAAAAAATACTCCTGATCGCATGGAGTTAAAAAAGTATAATCCGATTTTGAAGCGTGTAACTTTACACCGCGAAATCAAATAAAACTGATTAACCATGGCAAAGAAAGCAGTAGCATCATTGCAGAAAGGTGAAGGTAAAGGTCACACTAAAGTGATTAAAATGGTAAAATCTGAAAAAACCGGAGCTTACACTTTCCGCGAAGAGATTGTACCAAACGAAATGGCAAAAGAATATTTCAAGAAGTAATTTTTGAAATACAACTTATAACTAAGAAGCTTCCTTGTTTTCAGGGAAGCTTTTTTGTTGATTTCAATCGAATATGGAGGTGATTAATCAGGCTGATTTGAATGGCTGATAGCTATTAGCTAATAGCTGGCAGCTTTTTTTCAAAAACTACTATCTACTGACTAATTACTAATTAACTATTTTATATCTTTAAGCCCTTAAAATTTAACATTCATGGGTTTATTCGGGAGCTTTAGTAAAGCGAAGAAAGAAAGTCTGGATAAAGGACTGGCCAAAACAAAAGAGAGCGTACTTAAAAAACTGACCAGAGCTGTTGTCGGTAAGACGAAAGTTGACGATGATGTGCTGGATGATTTGGAGGAGGTATTGATTACTTCCGATGTTGGGGTGGATACCACCTTAAAAATTATTGAACGCATTGAAGCACGTGTTGCCAAGGATAAGTTCTTAAGTACATCGGAACTGAATGATATTTTGCGCGAAGAGATTGCGCAGCTTTTAGAGGAAAACAAATCGGGCGATGTTAGCCAGTTTGAGTTGCCTGAAAGCGAATATCCTTATGTAATCATGGTGGTTGGTGTTAATGGTGTTGGTAAAACAACCACCATTGGTAAGCTGGCGAATAAATTTAAGCAGGCCGGTAAAAAAGTAGTGCTGGGTGCAGCCGATACCTTTAGAGCCGCAGCTATTGATCAATTGGTGGTTTGGGCCGATCGCGTTGATGTACCGATCGTTAAACAGAACATGGGTTCCGATCCGGCTTCTGTGGCATTCGATACTTTGGAATCGGCCAAGAATCAAGGTGCCGATGTGGTAATTATCGATACAGCTGGTCGATTGCACAACAAGGTGAATTTAATGAACGAATTAACCAAGGTGAAGCGGGTGATGCAAAAGGTAGTGCCCAACACGCCAAATGAAGTGTTGTTGGTGTTGGATGGTTCAACCGGGCAAAATGCCTTTGAGCAGGCCAAGCAGTTTACCAAGGCCACCGAAGTATCAGCATTAGCCATTACCAAGCTCGATGGAACAGCCAAAGGCGGTGTGGTGATTGGTGTTTCGGATCAGTTTAGCATTCCTGTAAAATACATCGGTATTGGTGAGGGAATGGATGATTTACAGATCTTTAATCGCGAAGCGTTTGTAGATTCATTATTTAGATAGATTTTTATAGCGATACGGGTGAACATTTTCGCCCGAATTCGCTTATTATAAAAAATACTTGAAGTGCCATCTTTATTAGCTCAAGCTTGTAGGGATGGCATTTGTATGAGAGGTAAGATAAGAATCAATCTCTACTCAGAAACCTCAACAAAAAACTTTAAACTCAAACCCCAAAATTCTAAACAAATAAACTCTTAAACTTTTTAAAGAATGTCTGTGCCAAAAGGAAAGAAAGTGGATGTGGTAACCCTTGGTTGTTCGAAAAACCTGGTGGACAGTGAATTTTTAATTCGCCAGTTTAAAGCCAATGGAATAACAGTTGCACACGATGCCGAGAACCCGGATGGGGAAGTGGCCATTATCAATACTTGTGGGTTTATTGCCGATGCCAAGGAAGAATCGATTGATACCATATTGGAATTTGCCGAAGCTAAGAAGCGGGGCGATATCAAACAGCTTTATGTGATGGGCTGTTTATCGGAACGCTACCCGGGGCAATTAAAAAAGGAGTTGCCCGAAGTGGATAAATTCTATGGTAAGTTCGACTGGAAAGACATTGTGAGTGAGATAGGCGCTACTTATCGTCGCGATTTAATGAATGAGCGCTCTTTAACAACGCCCAATCATTATGCCTATTTAAAAATATCAGAAGGCTGTAACCGAACTTGTAGTTACTGTGCCATACCAATTATTACGGGTAAGCACGTGAGCCGCCCAATGGACGATTTGCTCGATGAAGCCAAACGCCTGCGCGATACGGGAGTGAAAGAGCTACAGGTAATTGCCCAGGATTTGTCGTTCTACGGATATGATCTGTATAAAAATTACAAGTTGGCCGAACTAACCGAGAAACTGTCCGGCATTGATGGCATTGAATGGATTCGTTTGCACTATGCTTATCCGGCCGGATTTCCATTGGATGTGTTGAAGGTGATGAACGACAATCCGAAGGTGTGTAATTACCTGGATATTGCGCTACAACACATCAGTGATAACATGCTGGGTATTATGCGGCGCAGGGTGAGCAAGAGCCAGACCTACCGTTTGATGGAGGAGATGCGCAAACAAGTGCCCGATATTCATCTGCGTACCACCTTTATTACAGGGCATCCGGGCGAAACAGAGCAAGACTTTGCCGAGATGGAGCAGTTTGTGAAGGATATCCGTTTCGAGCGTTTGGGCGTATTCCCATATTCGCACGAAGATGATACCTATGCCCATAAAAAATACCAGGACGATATTTCGGATGAAGTAAAGCAGGAGCGTGCCGATCGTATTATGGAAATCCAAAATGGCATTGCCAAAGAACATAATCAGAAGACCATCGGAAAATCCCTGAAGGTAATTATCGACCGCGAAGAGGGCGACTACTTTATTGGCCGTACCGAGTATGATTCGCCAGAGGTAGATCAGGAAGTTTTATTGCACAAGGATGACAATAAGGCACTAAATATTGGTGAATTCTATACGGTTGAAATAACAGATTCGGACGATTACGATTTGTTTGGTATTGCACGATAAACGCTCTAAGATTATTGATTAGTATCAAGATATGAGTATGAATTATCAGGGCTAATACCGCAAGCGGGAAAATAAAAAGAAGACGGAAATTTAATAACATCAAAGCGGGTGCCCTAACATGTTTGTTACAGAGCACCCGCTTATTGTTTTATCAGCATTTATTAAAATTAGTTATTGCTTATATTGCTGGTGGTAGCTGCCTCGTCTTCGCTGTTGCTGCGCATATCAACTAATTCATTGGCTTCGTCTATCACAATGCTAAGCTTGGTACAAAGTTCCACATATGGTTCGGGTGTAACCTGCATCATGCCATTTAAATACATTACCAGTTTGTTGTTAATAACAGCCAGCAGTTGCTTTTTAATAACCGTAGCACTTTCTTCCATTTTGCTTTCGCCAAGTGAATCGAGGTAGGCTTTTTGAGCTACTACAAATTGACCTTGTTCAGCTTCAAGCTTATCGATCAAACCTTGCGCGCCCGAAAGTGATTCAAGATGCGTAATGATTGATGCTTGCTTCATATCTTCCAGTAAAGATTCGATTTCGATGCTTTGAGCTGCGTAATTTAATTGTGGCAGTTCCAAACCATATTTATCCAATACCTTTAGTACTTCTTCGGCTGCGTTTTTAATAACAGCATCCAAATGATAGGCATAGCCCCTTATCAGGTGAAACAATGCCCGATAGGTGTCGTCGCGAAGGGCATCAATTGATTCCAGTTCCGAAGCCAGCTTATCGGGCTGTATAGCCCTAACAAGTCGGTCTTTCAATGCAATTATTTCATCTTTTATGCTCGGCAGATGAGAGTCTTCTGCAGGTGCGGCATCCAATTCAATAATGGATCGGCCGGCAACATCGGCTGCATCGCGATTGCGGATGCTGTGCCTGATTTTGCTGATGATTTTAATAAGTATATTCATCGTTTAAGTTTAATAAAAGTTTCATTAGCGGGCACTTAAAACCCGCTGATTATTAATTGTTTATTTTTAAGTTCTTTGACATTTTTGTAATCGTATTTTATAAGCACCTCTCTTACAGGAGTTTTGTCGAGTAGAGATATGCTGAGAATTTGTAGAATTTC
>JAOARW010000040.1 GCA_025210475.1 Carboxylicivirga sp.
CTTACATTATAAGGGATATCCTGAATTAAGGGAAAGATTTCTTCACGTTTTATATCCGATTCATCATCATGATTCCCTAAGGTTACGGCCCAGGGTATTTATCATTTGACCAGTGGTTCTGTAATCTGTTTCCAACCTTTTGCCTAAGGTTCATAGGTTACTAAATCACCCGTAAAAACAACAAGGTCTGGTTTTTCCTCATCTAATACACTGTTCATCATTTCGATGACTTTTTTACACCTGGGAGAATTAACTTTATGATGTATATCAGTAAATTGTACAATTTAAAAGGAGCATGAAATGACAAAGAACTGGAGACTATCATCCTGGATCGTGGAGTTAGTAAAGCGTCATTTTATAAATGGCGTAAACCTAATGGCGAGATGGAAGCAAGCAAATTCAAAAAGTTAAAAGCCTGGAAGAGGAAAACTAGTTCGTACGTCAGTTGCACACAGAATGGAATATAGCCTTGGTATATTTTTTTTTAATAAACAACAAATCCCTTTCAATCAAAAGTTACCCAGGCGCACTGCGACAATAAGAAGGAGTTTAAATTTAAACTTCGCAATGCTGCCTGGTGTATTAATTAATACATTCTAAAAAATAGCATGATGATGATTATGAGATTTTGTAATATTTACATTTACAACTTACAGAAATATCATTGCATCAATGCCATCTGTAGCACATATGTTATTAATTCAGTTTTTTTGAATGAATCTACCTAAGCTGACTACTCTCCAAGATTGTAAGGTTTATCCGTCAGGTATAATTTATACTCTTTTATGTTTCCATTGTTGCTTTTATCAGTTCTTGATAAAAGCTGAATCCCTTTTATCTTATAGCTTTTCCCTATGTCTATCACAATGTGATGTGGGTAATCTGGTTGCTCAGTTCGCCACTCGCTATGCCAAAAGGTAGATTCTTGTAAATCATACACCTTTTCGGCATTATTGTTTGCTGCCAGCACTTCCTCGCTGTCGGCGTAAATTACTTTCCAGTTTGAAGTTGGAATTTGATTTCCATCAGCTCCGATTAGCCGCATTTCCGCAATTGCAGCAAATTTGTCTTCAGCTTGCTGCGGCGATACGGCTTCAAAGCAAAAATACCTGCCTGAAACGGATGAATTAAAAATGAATTCTTGCCAAATGTTTGTATCCTTAAGCTTACCGTTAAAGACAGAAGATTCTCCAAAAAGATTAAGCGTTTGTCCTTCTTTACGGTGCAATAACGATTGCTCAGGATTTATTTTATCCAATATAGGTGTCTTTATACCTTTAATGGTTTTTGATTTGGAAGTATCGTTCTCCAAATCGAGTATGATCACCTCGTTTTTACCTTTTCGAAGCCAGCTTCCCGGCACAAATAGTGATTGTTGAGGCCCTATTCTCCAGAAACGCCCAATGTTTTTCCCGTTAATCCATACCATACCTTTGCCCCAGTTACTGAAATCAAGGTAAGTATCGCCAAGCTTGTCTGTTTTAAAAGTGCCTTTATACCATGCCGGTCCTTCATTTTTTTCTGATGTAAATTGGGCTTTTCTCTGAAACTCTGCATCCACCGGCAGGTTATAAACCTGCCAGTTTTGAAGAATTATTGTGTTTTCTCCATCTACAAGTTCTACTTTTTCGGTAATCCCTTTTCGGTCCAGAACTGCTTGTCCAAAATTAACGCGTCCCATGGCTTCAACGAAAATGTCCAACTGCATTTCTTTGTTAGTTGCAGGTAGTAGCAGACTATTTTGGCTATGTCTTCTGTCTAGCTTGCCAATGGGTTTGCCATCGATGAAAATTCTTGCCCAATCATGTACCTGTGTAATAACCAGCTTTCGCCCTTTTTGTCCGGCAGGTAATTTTGTCCTGTAAATAATACTTCCCCAGCCCTGATTAAACATCTCCATCGATTGAATATCTGGCGATATTTTTGGCTGGGGCAAATTATCAAAAACGCTTGCAGATTTGGTTAGTGTAAATTCAGATATGGTTTGCATCGGAATCTCAGCTGGAATCTCAGCTAATACTTCTCCTTCATTTAAGTAATTTTTGAGCAGATTCCTAACGGCATAAAACTTATCTGTAGTTTGTCCTGCTTCGTTAATTGGGGCGTTATAATCATAAGAAGTAACCATGCTGCTATATGGAGGTGAATTGGCTCCTCCCCACTGACCAAAAGTAGTACCACCGTGAGCCATAAAAAGGCTAAAGGATACATTTCGATCTAACATGTCTTTTAAACTGCCAATAAAACTCTCAGTCGAACGTGTTTCATGAGGTCTTCCCCAATGATCAAACCACCCAGTCCAATATTCGCTGCACATCCTAGGTGCTTTTGGAAGTATTTTTTCAAAGGCCTCAAATTGTTTATCAACATCGCTACCAGCTCCAAAATTTAGTGTGGTTGCCACGTCATCTACTTCATAAGTATTAAAATTTGAACCCCAATCACAACGGAACAGTTGCACTTTGTCAAATGCTTTTCGGGTGATATCCCGCATCTGCTCCATATATTGCCCCTCATTACCAAAAGCACCATATTCATTTTCGACTTGAACCATAATGATATTGCCTCCATTTTGGATTTGATAGGGAGCCAGTTGTTTTCCCACTTCAGTTATAAACTTATCGGCACGTTCCATAAAGTATTTATCTTTACTGGTACGTACTTTTAAATCTTTCTTTTTTAATAGCCACCAGGGGAGCCCTCCCATATCCCACTCGGCACATACATAGGGTCCGGGGCGTACGATTAGATACATATCGTTTTCCTGAACAAGCCGTGCAAACTCTGCTATGTCTTTCTGTCCTGTAAAATCATATTGGCCTTCTTCCTGTTCATGAAAATTCCAAAACACATAAATGCAAATAGTATTCATTCCCATTGCTTTTACCATTTGTATGCGGTGTTCCCAATATTCGCGTGGTATCCTGGGGAAATGTATTTCACCAGCTCTAATTAAGAATGGTTCTCCGTTTAGAAGAAACTCCTTATTCCCCAAAGAAAAGGTTCCTGCTTCACCTTTGGGTTTAAATTGATTGCATGCTGACAGTGTTAAAACGGTCAAAAGCAAAAAAAACTTGAGTGCTTTCATAAATTTATTCAAATATAACATTAACTAGTTTTCTTTATTAATCATCTTTTTATTCGATATGCCCATTTTGTATAACCAGGTGAATGTAAAATTCACTACTTCCACTCTTTTAAACAATTTATCAAGTTTTAGAGGGTTATAATTTTTCATTATTGGTTCTTTATACTGAAGGACTAAAAAAGGGTATCAATTTCCCCAAACAAGAACGTTTTTTTCACAATAAACGACTCATAAATCATGAAATCTATAACTTGATTAATCGAAGAGTAAACTAATCAGTCTGCAAAGTGACATCCTGATCTGGTTCCGCAAGCCCCAAATTGGAAATTTCATTATAAACCTCATCTGAGCCTGCAAACTTCATCCCCCACTTTTTGAAGAATCCGGTAAGATCTTTACCCGAAGCATTGCAAGCGGCAAGCATAAATGTTCTCATTTTATCCTCATCATTATAAATAGTTGGATTTTGCACACGTATATATTTATGTAGCTCTTTTAAGAAATTGTCGCCAAAAGCCAGTTGAAGTTGATAAAACATGCCCAGGCGCACCCATATATCCGTCGAAGCCGCATTAAAGTCTCGTTGCTCATCGGCTTGCTCCAAATAACTTTTTACTTGTCCCCAGCGATTTTCCCGTTTAAATCTGGACGGACTTATCCCAAAATGTTTTTCAACAGCCAAACTATATAGGTTGACGGTTGACTCTACAACTCCACTCCAAGTCCATGCATTCATTTGATGCATATGCCCAAGTTCGTGCCAAGGGCCCCAGCCATCCGTCCGTAAACTCTCCGGATCTAGAATATACTGTACAGCATCACTTTTGCGGTAAGCCGTACGATACCAATAGGCAAACATATAGTATTCGTCACCCAGGTATTCGCACATCAATAATTTGTGTGACATAGGTTTATGTATATCTTTGGAGCTATCCATCCCGCTCAAGTTATTTTGTACGTTAATGACTTCATCAATTGTCTCAAGCAGTTTATCTTGATTTTTATTCTGGAAGTCAATTGCTTTTTTACGCGAAACCACAAGAAATTCTTTATTGCCCACTAATGTCGCAGTAGGAACATCAGAAAAATATTTTAACATTTTGTTCCAATTTGAATTTGTTGTTTGATTGTAGCGATAGATTGGGGAATGCTTCCAGCCACTTATAAATTTAATTCTTATTTTCCCTTTAGGTTCAGCATCAGTAATATATCGAACATATACCATCCCCCCCTGACCTTTTACAGAAATTGTATTTAAACCTGATTGTAAACGATAGCTTTGAGGCTGCCTGTTCCAGTCAGTTCCTCTGGAATAAGTTCCAACCAAAAGTTCTGGATATTCCGATCCCTCCAACAAACTTACATTTAACGTCAAAGTCGCATTGCTTTTAAGATATACCCCGGTAGGTTCAAAATCAGAAAAGAAAAAACTTAAGCCTAACCTTTCAGCTTCCGCATGCGCCGAAATTATTTGCTTAAACTCTTGCACAGAATCAACAGCAATCTCAGTGGGGATTAATGTTTCCGGATCAATAAGAGTTGGTTCAGAATCATTTTTCTCACATGAAAAAATCAGGACTGCCAATAGAGGAAACAATAGAATAGTTCTTATAATACTCATATACATATTTTTTTTGTTATCATTTTAAATTTCCAAGATGGGAACTAATCGTTATGCTTGCGTAGAGCCCCGAAATTATGTCATTTTTATCCAAAAAAACACAATAACAACAAGGTTACTTATTATAGTTTTACATCCTATTATTAGAATCACTATCGAACAATAATATAAACAAGATAAAGCATTAGAAAGATGAGAAGTAATAAAATAGCTCTGTAGTTTACGACAAAACTCTCCACCAAGGTAATCTATAATACCAATTTTAAAACATAGAGCAACTGAAACGAAGTTGCTCTATTGTAATACTTTAGTACAAAGGGCTAATAATAAATCCGTATTTATACTCCTTCTCCGTCAAACGATACTGCTCATGCGTCCATGCTCCCCAACTCGTATCTCCCCCAACTCCTAATTGTTTGTAGTCGACATTTACACTTGTCAAATCACGTGGTTTAACATCTACAGTATGACGGTTTACAACCGGCTTACCATCCACCTGTCGGCCATCTGTTCGTTCTGGTGATTCAAAATCTTCCATTGTATTGTGATGCGCTGAAACTTCTAAAAATTGGCTTTGAGCCATAAACTTAAATCCTAGTCCATCTTTATTAGTAATCGTCATCCAACGAACATCTGTTTTATTCCCATTTTCTTGAGGTCTAATATATGGCCAGTACTGATCAGCAACAGTTCCCGAGTATAAATCAACAAATGCACTTGTCTTACGATCCCAATAAGACTCATGTGGTCCACGTCCCAACCAGGACATCTGATCGAATTCGCGAGGCATCTGCAGGTTCATTCCCATCCTTGGTATTTCCGGCAGGTTATCTTTTGCCATTTTAAAAATATTATTAACAACCACCGAACCATCAGTTTTTACCATATAAGAAGATTGATAGCTCCCCAACGGTGTATCTCCATCCACAAGGTTAAAATCGAAAATAATTCCATCAGCCGTAGTTTTAAAAGCTTTAAGCACTCTGTTCTCTCCGGCTTTACGCCAAACTTTACAACGCTTATCCATATTATTACCAAAATCGTTATCAGTTGGTGCACGGTAGAAGTTTGGTGCTAAACCTTCTTTGATTAACTCCTTATTGGCAATTTTATAAGAAGAAAGTAAGCCGGCTTTTGTATCAAATGTTACAACGAATCCTTCGCCTGAGAACATAACCTGTCCTTCTCTTTCTTCAAACTCAGTTGCACGCAACAAGGCTTTACCAGTACTGTATGTACCTGCCAATTTAAATTGCTCTTTGGCCAACTCAGTACCTGCCTCCAATAAGGATTCCGTGTTTTTAAGCTTCGCGTAAACATTCAGAAAGTACTCCGTATTCGCATCAGGTTGAATAGCGACATCCAGATTCACCACCATTGATTGATCCGGTGCCAGATTTACATTTTGAATGATACCTGATTTAATGACCCTTCCATTACCTTTTACTTCATAGCTAAATTCGAATTTATTAGTATTGATAAAGGCATATTTGTTCTCAATCTTAATCTTTCCTGCTTTTACATCAATTGGTTTAAACTTAATATACTGATATACTTTTTTAACCTCTAACAAGTGCGGTTTAACACCACGGTCGGGATCCACCAAACCGTTCAAACAGAAATTACCATCACTCGGCACAGTATCAGGGCCAAAATCACCACCATAAGCCCAGTATTTTTCTCCAGCTTTATTTTCCTTTAACAAGCCCTGATCAACCCAATCCCAGATGAAACCACCCTGCATCACGTCATAACTCTCAATCAAATCCCAATAATCCTGCAAGTTACCAACACTATTCCCCATAGCATGTGCATATTCACACTGGATTAATGGCATTGATCCATTTTCTTGGGCAAACTTCCTCATTCGATCAATTGATGCATACATCGGGCAATAGATATCTGTATTCTCATTTGATTCAGCCTGTTCAAACTGTACCAAACGATTTTGGTCCTTACTTTTCAATTCATCATATGCATCAAAAAACACATGCCCATTACCACATTCGTTACCCATTGACCAGATAACAACTGAAGGTTGATTTTTATCGCGCTCATACATATTTCTGATACGATACAAATGAGCATCTGCCCATTCCGGCAGATAAGCAACATGTTTATTCTTATCAAAACCTCCCTGGTGAGTTGCCCCCATTCCATGAGATTCGATATTTGCTTCATCTACCAAATACAATCCGTACTGATTGCATAGCTCATACCAACGCTCTGGCTGTGGATAATGTGATGTACGAACGGCATTTAGATTGTGGCTCTTCATCACTTTAATGTCTTTTAGCATGGTAGCTTCATCTACCACGTGTCCCATTACATCGTGGTGCTCGTGCAGATTAGCTCCTTTAATATAGACATACCTACCATTGACCAGTAACTTTGAATCCTTGATCTCAATTCGACGGAAACCAACATCCTGACGCAACACTTCAATCACTTCTCCATCTGGACTTTTTAAGGTAATCAACAAATTGTAAAGATTTGGAGTTTCTGCAGTCCACTTTTTTATCATAGGTAACTCTACTGAGAAATAAGCTCTTCTCCCATTTACCTCTTTGGTGAATGCTTTAACAATGCTTACTCCATCAAATAGTTTAGCTTCAATGCTTGCGACTCCTTCTCCAACTAATTCGGTTGATAACGAGAAAATACCAGTTGTATAATCATCTGCCACACTGGCTTCCACTTCAAAATCACGAATATGCAGTGGATTACGCGCCATTAAAAACACATCACGCGTTATACCTGCCAAACGCCAGAAATCCTGATCTTCAAGGTATGAACCATCACTCCACTTATAGACCTCTACTGCCAATGTGTTTTTACCCTTCTTTAAATAGTTTGTAATATTGAACTCTGAAGGTGTTTTTGAATCTTCGAAATAACCAATCTTTTGCTCATTAACCCAAACATAAACCGCTGAACCTGCTGCACCGAAGTGCAAATAGATTTCTTTACCATTCCAGTTATTGGGAACCACGAAGGTTCTTTTATACGAACCTACTGGATTATATTGTTTTTGAATCGCTGGTGGTGTTTTCTTGTGTGGATACTTTACATTCGTATAAATAGGGTATTCATAGCCTTCACATTCCCAGTTAGAAGGCACTTTTATACTCTTCCAAGCTCTTGTATCAAAGTCGTCCTTAAAAAAATAATATGGACGTTCAGATGGATTTTGGGCAATATGAAATAACCAATCACCATTTAATGACTTTATAAACGATGATGCCCATATATTATCTCTATCAACCTCCTGTTCATTGGCAAAAGGAATAAAATAAGCACGTGGTTCTTCCCGATTAATTTCATGAATTAACGGATTCTCCCAATCGGGTTGCTCTGCATCTTTCCAGCCATGTTCTTTATAGTCATTGTAAGACTTGCATCCTCCCAACGTAAAAAGCACTAGTATGCTCTTAACTAAATGCATTTTAATAAAACCCTTTCTTTTCATACGTTTATATTTTCTTTCAATTGTCATATGGACTCGCCTGAAAAATAATCATCCTTTTCTGTGAAAACTTTTTATCATGGCTCGTTTCAATTTAATTTTTTTTCTACAATCTCTTTGAATTAATAGAGTTATAAAGTATTTAAACAACTACAGCAATTAAGCTTCTCTAACCAAAACACATAAACTTTTGAACTTTATCTGTTTCATTCCCCATAATATATTTATGAGAGTTGGTCGAAATAGTAAATCCTTATTCAACTATTGGTACCACCTCCCAGTACAATGCTATTAAAAACATACGAACTAAAAAATGGTACTTTAAAAATCGACAGCAGCAACAAAATACTACCTCATCTGCAGATTATTTCACATTAACACGCTCAACAAACCTCTTTTGACTAGTTTGGACTTCCAGAAAATAAATTCCTGAGATAACACCTGGCAGATTTATATTTAAGTTATTCGCTCCGTGTACGACCTGAACCGCTTTTGTAAGTATAACCTTTCCAGAGGCTGAATAAATCTTTATCTGACTGGCTTCTGGTGTAGTAGCATTAAACTTCACATGAATGTTACCTTGAGTCACCGGATTGGGATAAACGATCAGATTATTTATAATCTCTTGTTCATCCTCTACTGTTCCCAAGTAAGTTTGTCGTGATTTCAATGAAGAACCAACTTTTACCAGCTTCCATTGTTGGTTATCATTATAGGCTCCAAAATCATATTGAACCACATTAGCACCATTATCCATGGAAGCATCAGTAACATCAAGTGCCTTTCCACTATTGACTGATATTATTTTTACGTAATCCTTATCAACAGGTACAATTTGCCATTTCTGATTGTTTGTACCCGAATAGTCATATTGTATAATATTAGCTTTATTGTCTTTCGATTCTCCATTTACATCCAAGGCTTTACCTGAATGTCGGGATACTATCTTATACTCATCATTACCGACAGATTCAACCAACCACTGCTGGTTATAAGCTCCGTGATATTCCCATTGAGCAATGTTTGCACTATTATTTAAGGATTTTCCACTCACATCAAGCACCTTGCCACTATGCTTAGCTTCGATTTTATAATAAGCACGCTCAATAAGTGTAGGATCACTTGTTCCATTAACAACAATTTTGTCATATTCAGCATTTGTCCAATAGAATTTCTTCCAACTATCTACATCACTTTGTGTAAGCAAAGAGCCATAAAAATCGCCATCTAAACCATAATCTGCAGCAACAAACTCGCATAAAAACGTCCAACTATCATTGGGCTGTGTAAGGTTTTTTGAATAAAACTTGATTAATCCATCCGATGTACTCTCCACTCTAAAATGTCTGCATAATGCCGGTCTGTTTAAAGAGTTTACAACGGTTTGTCCTCCTGTAACAGTAGATGAACGCTTAATTTGATAGATTTTTTGAGTTTCTGGTGCAAAAGCTAAGTAAAGAAAATCTGAACCAGTTGTTAAATCTTTACGCAACATAATTCCACCAGTTGGACCAGTTCCATTGACATATGAAAGTCCTTCAGGATTAGAATAAAACCCTGAGTTTAAATGTATTTTTCCGACGCGCTTAACAGCAGCTTCTATAGAAAAAGTAGTTTCATTTGAAGGATTTACTTTAACATGCGTACGGTTGATAGCTAATCGATCCTGACCATTTGATTTTGAAATACAACCACCTCCAGGCAAAATCGCATACCTTTCCTTGTAAAAGGACCTGTTCGCATTCGCCATTTCTATACTGCCAATTGTTTCTTCGATCCACTTTGGGTTATATTTTCCTATTGAGTTATCTGGAGCATAACTATAAGAATAACTTACATCAGGACCGCCATATGAATCATTATAACGCGTTCTTACATCACTATCACTGGCATAAAAAACCCAGCCATTACCCCAGAATTGGGTACCCCAATCCCACATATTTTGTCCTAGTTGATACATTTTATCAAATTCAGTACCCATTTGACATTTCACAAAAAGTTCTTCAATGGGAGCAAGAGTATATTGGCATTTTGATGTATAACTAGTTCCACTTTTTTCGCCAACAAAACTTGGTTTTTCTGCTGTTGTGCCTAAGCTATAAGATACACCTCTACTATCCATTTGAGATGAAAACGGAAAGATAGCATGTCCATGTGTCATGAATATTAAATCAGCCATACCATTACTGCCTATCCAGAACTCAGGATGTGTTCCCGACAAGTGCAATTTATAAGTGGTACTTGCATATTTATCAAATATATCTGGCTCCTCATCGGTTGACCAAGGCGTGGCCCAACATCTTGTGTTATGCACAATCGTAGAGGCACCTTTTATTGATCCATCTTTACTTACAATTAAGGTAACTCCTTCCATATCATTCAGATGATCCCCAATAGCCCCTTCTATCTCATTATATGTATGATAGATATTGTAGCTTAAAATATAAAAATCAACAAGTTCCTTCATGGAAGAATAAACGACAGGCGTAACATCATTTCCATTAAACGTACCTATATCACCAGCACAAGTCGTTTTACCCCAATTACTATCCGGAGCTAATACATCTTCATCATCGTCGTATGTTCCCCAATTCGCATCATGATCTACAGCCAGGATTAAGTCTTGTCCATCGTAATACCCTGACCTTGTATTGACTCCCATATGAAAAATTGGAGCATAACGTTCTAATATTTCCGCTCTGGACATTGTAGATAAATCTACTTGAGCTTTCATTGACAAAGAAGAACTTAGCACGACTATAAAGAAGCTAAGTTTTAACAAATAGTTCTTTTTCATAATTTCTTTGGATTTATTTTTCGTTAGCTGAACTATATAGCAGTTAATTATTTACAACGCTAATCTGTGCGTTAATTGATTGTCGCACATATCACTAGATAACCTCTTTACTTTATAATATTTGAATTATCTAATACACCCTTGAATGTAGTTTCTGCTACCAATCAATTTTCTCTTTTTAACACAATTGTTACAACACTAGCCTGGGGGCTTATGAACTTTCCATCAGTTATCAGTTCCGACGCCAGACGCAGATTATCAGAAGTTTTCGAAGAAGTGATGTATGCCAATTTTGTATAATTATCTATACCTGTAATGTCTAAACTAAATTGAATATCCTTATTATCGTAATTGGAGACTACCAATACAAACTCACTTTCATTATTAGTTTTATAAGCTGAACAGTTCACCAATTTCTCTTGCATATTAACAACTTGAGTTCCTACGCGAATCATACCCGGACGAATAAAGCGTGCATAATTACCTAGCACCCACAGTAATTTAGATTCGTACACATTACCATCGAATTCATTAAAATCAATATACACTAGCCCGTCTTTATAATCATATGGACTAACAGCGAGCCACCATTGCCATGACGACGCACTAGCAACTACAAGGTCAGCATGAATAACTCGCGCCAGATATAACGCAGAATTCATTCCAAGATCTCGACCATTCCCTTTTATAGCGTCATTATCCTCAAGTATACAATATTCTGTCATCCAATACTCCAAGCCAGGATCAATTTGGTCTATTTTCTCCTTTACCTTTTCTCGGCTTTCTTTCATCCATCTATAATCCCAGGTTGAAAAGTAACTGTGAGCTGCGACTTTATGTGCTACCCTCTCTAAGTCTCCAAGGTAGTTGACGCTGTTGGTATTAAAGAAAGAGTTAATCTGATCACCTCTATTGGGCCTGTTGCCTGATTCAAAAAGGTAATTAATTTGAGCCGTTTCAGGAATTTCAATTTTTGTAGAGATATTCTTTTCTATGAATTTCTCATCTAACAATCGGCTAATTGCGGCAATCTCATAGTTTTTTGCAGGACTACCTTCTTGGGTAGGGTTCATCCAATCCCACTGAGGTTCATTAAATGGACTTATGTATTTAAACTCAATATCTTTTTTATCTCTGAAATGAGATAGTACATCGCCAATAAAAGAAACAAATTTATCGTAATTTTCTTGTGGTAGATTGTAAATGTCTGGCAATGATGAATAAGCTTTTCCATTCTTCGAAAGCGAAACAGGAGGACTATTTAGAAAAGCTATAAAATTTTCTACTCCCCGATCTTTTGCCGCTTTTAAGAACCATGCCTGCCCACTTTGTTTAGACCAATCTAGTTGATTATTCATTCCAAGGAAACATTCAGCACGACGCCATTTGTCTTTTATATCACTTGCTTCACCTTGCTCGGCACTACCTCCACCAATGTTAAAGCGCCATACAGACAGTCCAATACCTTTGGGATTGCCCTTAACATCATATTCTTTACTAAAAAGTAAATCGGCAATTTCATTCTTTTTATCTTCGGGCCAATTATTACCTACAAATTGACAAGACCAGGCATCAGATGCTCCAAAACCATGAACTAGCTGATACTCTTTTTCAGGTAAAATAGAGATACTTGCCGGTTTTTCATTGGATTCTTGTTTGTCAGCTTCGTATTGATTTGTGCTACATGCAAAAAAAATCAGGTGTAATAAAATAACACCTAGTTTAATCATTGTATAATTTAAATTCATAGGAATAACTTAAACCTTATTCGTTAAAAGAATGGCGTAATTACCATTTATATTATTAAACTTGAAGCGGCGTAGAATTGCATAAACCAATGCCTATGGATAGATTAACTATGTTTATTTACTAAATATAGCATTGTGTGAATTATTTGCTATTAGCACCCCGTCCAATTAAATCTCTTTTTATATATACAACTGTTTTGGGTGATTAAATACTAAATTTAGATAGTTCAGAATGATCTTTATAAAATAATAAAAGGAGTTACTTACTCGAAGTCACCACTATTATTAGAAAAAATATACTTTACACCATACGATGTAAAGTATATTTTTATTACAGACTATTAATTAACAGGAGGCATATTTGCCGCTGTTGGCCAACCTGGATTTTGATAAATTGGTGATGTTGAAACATCGTTGTCCTCAGAAGTTATGAGGAAATGCTCATATGCAATTGGATTTAAATAATGAGCCATATGCCATCTATAGCCATCATAAACTAATTCATCCCCCTTACGTTCATAGGGTCTGAAATACACACTACGTTCAGGCGTACTTACATTATCTCCTGGCTTTAATTCACCATCGCTATACCAATCCTGAATTGGTCCCCATAGCTTAAATCCTTCAATATGATATGGGTCATTAATCATCTTATCAAGTGAACGCCATCTTTTTAAATCCATCATACGCAAACCTTCTGCCATTAACTCACAGCGTCGTTCCCGTCTAATATTATATAAGGTTGCATCAACTAGATTGCCCGCAGAATAAGCCCCCCAATCATTCTTGGCTTCCTCAAGCATATTAGTAGCACCAATGGTTTTCGTGTAATCGTTATCAACTTTTGCTCGGTCACGAATTAAACGCCAATATTTAGCGGCATCTGAATCCAGATTACCATTCTTCTCGTAGCATGCCTCCATATAATTAAGGTATGCTTCTGTGGCTCTAAACACAATCGCTCCAGTAAAACCTTTCCCATTGCCGGTATGCTTTGCATCATAATTTAACCCTTTACGAATAGTGTAGCCGGTACCATAACCCGTTTCTCCATCTATTCGAGTGATATTTGGCACAGGTTCTATCTCTGTTCCGTGAGTTCCTTCAGATGATGGATATAAAATATTCTTTTGTCCTGGTTCTTTCAAAAATAACCACAGGCGTCCATCTCTACTGTCTCGAACGTCATTAATTAAATCATCACCCACATATCCAGAAGCGTTATCATAAATTGGTAATCCACTTGCCATTAAGAAATTATCAACATAACCACGTGTTAAACCAACACCATTATTCCCTCTCTGGGCATAAACAGGTACATTGTGAACAACTCCAAGGCCTCGATCGTAATCTCTCCAAAGCATTACTTCTGAATATGAAGACATATCTTCCGCACTAAACATATCAAAGTAAGCATTGTCTGCATCTGCAACATCTTGCTTCAATACACCGTTATTTTCGGTAAGTACATAATTATCAGCCACCGTTTTTGCACTTGACATAGCCTGTGTCAGCAACCAGTCTATTTCAGCATCAATACTACCTGAAGGATAAGTCCAATCCTTATTATAATCCTTTGATTCACCTGGCCAGCCAGGTCCAAGTGGCACATAGGCTGTATTCTTAAAATTCTTTAACCAAGTAGCCTCATAAAGAGCTACCCGAGATTTTAATAAGGCCGCACAACCACTTGATAAACGATTTTTATGTCCATCAATAGAGCTCGATTTCATCATCATCGAAGCAGAATCTAAATCCGCTATAATAAAGCGTGCTACATCGGTTCTCGGGTCTCTTTTGCTAATTTCTGTAAGTACATCCATATCATCCGGATAGGTTTTCCTTAAAATTGGAAAATCACCCAAATTCTGAAGTTTATTAAAATACTCAAAAGCTCTTAGAAAATACACCTCTCCAATGTAATGCTTAATATTATCTTCATTACCTGAAATAGAACCATTTTTCCAACGAGGCAGGACCGTTTCTAAGAAATAATTTAAACGATAGATATGATGAAAATTCCAATCTCCCCCACTTTGACCAACACGCCATTCGCCAGGCACATATCTATTATCATAATATAAACCTGCCATATTATCAGTATGCTGATCTATACCAAATGTACCAAACGACCAGTTTCCATGAGACGGAAGTATTGAATAACGATTAATTGAATAGGATGCTAAGTGTTCTTCATCCGTCAAATAACTCGCTGGTGTAATCGCAGACTCTGGTTTTCTGTCCAGAAAATCATCACTACATGATGCAAGAATAATCAACAATAGTGTAACTAAGACTTGAAAATATATGAATCTTTTCTTCATTTTTCACATTTTAAAAATTAATACTCATTCCTGCACTGATGGTTCTGGATAATGGATATCTATTACCATTTGATGTACCTACCGTTTCTGGATCAAACATTTCCACCAAGTCAGTTGCCGTCCATAAATTCTCTCCCGACACATAAATCCTTACCTTACTTAATTGAATCTTCTCAGTAATGTATTTTGGCAAGGTATAACCCAACTGCAGGTTCTTTAAACGAATGTATGCTGCATTCTGAAGGTAACGAGTTTGGGTTTGGCGATTATGATTACCATTAAATCGGGGTCTTGGATAATATGAATTGATATTTTGCCCTAACACATGGTCCTCTTCAGGTCTGAAATAATCACTATGTGGCTTCAAGCCGGTAGACCACCAAAAATTGCTTTCAGTTCCCCAAAAATAAGCACTTCCTTGCCAAACATCGCGTTTGCCAACACCTTGAAAAAATGCCCTGAAATCAAAACCTTTATAATTAGCACCTAGATCAATAGCAAAGTGGTACCTAGGAGTTGAATTACCGATTAATTTTTTATCTCCACGATCTTCTTCAGTATTAGCTCCCCAATCAATTTTACCATCACCATTTAAATCACGATACATAATATCTCCTGCACTCCATGTACTTCCAAAAGCGTTTTGTCCACCATTAGGTAAGCTTGCAAGGTGTTCCTCCATTTCTTCATTGGTTTTCGCAATGTCAATGGTTTCATAACCCCATATTTCACCTAATTTCTGTCCTTCACGGTATCTTCCTAAATTTCCGGTTGGATTTGGATACTTAGTTATTTCAGTCTGAGAATCAGATAGAATAAACTTAACATTATACCCTAAACCATTTTTCAGTCGATCGTTCCATCCTAACTCTAATTCAAAACCATAAGTTTTTAAGTTGGTATTATTAACTTTTGGAACGCCTGTTCCGAGTGTAGCCGGCAATTCAGGAGCCGGACCAACCATATCTAATGTCTCTCTTGTAAAAAGGTCGAAAGAACTAGTTAATCGATTCTGTAAGGCTGCAATATCCAAACCTAAATTGTAGGTTTTAACCGTTTCCCATGTTAATGAACTACTAATTAAGCTAGGCGAACTACTTGTATTAGGTTTAGCGCCATTAACCAACCATGAACCATTACCAGTTCCCACTGGCATCTTACTATAGGTAGGGTATCGACTATCGGTATATTGATTTCCCAGCTCACCATACGAAGCCCTTAACTTAAAAGTACTTAGTATATCTGTATTAGCCTGCCAGAAATTTTCTTTCGCAATGTTCCAACCTACCGAAGCTGATGGGAACCAGTTCCACTGCTTATCATCCACGAAACGACTTGTACCATCGTAACGTAAATTAAACTCAACTAAATATCGTTCTTTATAGTTATAATTTAATCGACCAAAATAACCTTCTGTTGCCCATGTTCCATATCCGCCGGACACATATGGAGGAACTACCTTACCATCAGCATCAACTCCTGATGTAGTATCAATAGTTGGTAACTCAGCTACAATAATACCATCTCTTTGTAACTTAACACCCCTATCAGAATTCTTTTCCGATTGGAAGCCAACCATTACCTTTACAAAGTGGTTCTCTTTAATTTTTGTACTGTATTCACTGTAGATATTTGTATTCAGGTAATTTTCCCTCCAAGCTTCTTCTCTCACACTCGTATTGCGATTCCATGGAATAGGATTACCATTTACATCATGGTTAAAGGTTTTTTGAACATCCCAATGTCTAAAATCATTACGGGTTCTGTAATTAACTTCTGCAAAAGTTTTCCAGTTCTTTATTGGTTCCAGAATTAATTGTCCTTGTTGGTATAACCAATCTTTTTGGCTTTTATCACGACCTCCATCTCGCATATCCAGTGCGGGAGATGGTGAAGAGTATAAATAACCATTAGGATCATACAAAGGTAAAACAGGCCATCCCTGGCGTGCTAAATCTCTAAAAAAGTTACCATTAAGAGCGGAAGGCCGTCCAAAATCTTCACGGATAAAACGTGTACTTACATTGGCTTTTAAATAGTCTGTTAATGTTGCACTCACTTTAACAGTTGATGTATAACGCGTAAATTCGTCACGATTAAATTGCATCAGTCCATCTTGGTCTAAAATATTTCCTGAAACATAATACTGTATTTTATCACTTCCTCCGCTAAAACTTAGATTATGCTCTTGCGAAAAACTTCTGTCGCGATACATGGCTTTATACCAATCTACATTAGCATTACCTTCTGCATATCCATCAGCCCAAACGTCTGTATTCCATGGGTTTGGAATGATAGATTCTGTTATTTTCCCTTCCTGATAATCTTTAATTCTCTGCAACCGTTCTTCACTAAAATGAGGTCCCCAACCTGGCGTATTTAATGTTCCATCATTAAAATAGGTTGCAAAGGTATAGGAGTCCATCATTTCCGGCATATTGAAAGGGGTTGATGATCGAAAACTATTGTTATAATTAATAGTCATCTTACCTTTTTTTCCTTTTTTTGTGGTAACCAAAATAACACCAAAGGGGGCTCTCGATCCATAGATTGAGGAAGCTGCTGCATCTTTTAATACAGATACACTCTCAATATCCTGCGGATTAATCGCATTAATATCGCCTTCCATTCCATCAATCAAAATCAGCGCACGCGCACTTGATCCCTCTCCAATAGTACCGGTTCCACGCACATTTATACTCGGGCGATCTTCCAGACTACCTCCACTACTTTGAGATATATTTAATCCTCCAACAAGTCCTTGTAACATTTGTGTTGCATTGGCTACCGGACGAGATTCCAATGCGTCCGATTTTAAGGTTCCGACAGCACCTGTAAGATTGACTTTCTTTTGTGTGGCAAATCCGACAACTACTACCTCATTTATATCCAAAGATTCATCTACCAAAGTAACATTAATCTCAGTTCTACCTGCTGCATTTATTTCTTGTGTTACAAATCCAACAAAGGAAAATATAAGAATGTCATCTGGATTATCCAACTTAATTTGATAAGAACCATCGATTCCTGAAATTACACCATTCTGAGGATTTGACTTCGGGTAAACATTTACTCCAGGTAAAGGCTCTCCAGTTGCATCTTGTACTAATCCAGAAATAGTTATTCTTTGATTAAGCTGTGTATTAACAGTAGTTTTATCAACAAGATTACTTGTTAGAATAATGTGCTTATTTACCAAACGATAAGAAACATCAGTATTAGAGAATAATTCATCCAACACCTCCAATAGTGCTTTTTCTTTAGCATTTACAGATACCTTTCTATCCACATTAATTTGTTGACGTTGAAATAAGAAACTCACCTCGGTGCTTTTCTCTATTTCCCTTAGAACACGCTCAACGGTTGTATTTTTCAGGTCAAGAGTAACCTTTTTGTTCTGCGAAAATGCAGTTGCATATAATTGCAGATAACCCATCAATAATAATATTACCGTTAATTTCATTTTTAGCAATAATTTTCCATTCCGCTTCTTATTGAAACGGGGATTTCCATAATTTTTTTTCATAACTTTGTATGTACGATTTAAATTTTAAAAACTTGGTATTAACCTTGTTTTTGTCCGGAATGGAGGTAGGATACCATTTCGGACATTTCTTTCTTCAAGCTCTTTTAGTTTTTACGTCATAGTAAATAGTTTTTTAGTGTGTTTTTCTCTTGATTATAATTTTTTGTCCTCTTATCGAATATTCAATGGGCCATGTAAGTTTTAACAATTCCAAAACTTCAATTATTGATTCATTCTCAAAAGTTCCATCGTAATGATACTGTAACAGATCTTGATCAACAACAACTATCTCTACACCATACTTTTTTTCAAAGCCCTGTATCATTTCTCCTAAGCTCTTATTAATATAAACCAATTTATTATGCCTCCAGGTACTATACAGTTCAGTCATTACTTCATTAATTTCACCTTTCTTATTTTGTGCATTATAAACATACTGCTGTCCGGGCTTTAGATTGATCTCGGCTTCAGACCACTTCCCTTTCCCTTTTTTTATAATAACACTTCCTTCTTCTAATGTCGTCACTGCGACATTTTCTCTTTTATAGGACTTAATGTTAAAACGTGTTCCTGTAACCAATACATCATAAAAAGGAGTATGAACAACAAATGGATTACTTTTATTTGATTTCACCTCAAACCATGCTTCCCCCTCTAAAGTAATTTTCCTCAAATCAGTCCATTCTGAAGGATTATAGGTTACTTTAGATTCTGAATTGATATAAATAAATGTTCCATCTGGCAAACTTGCCTTGGCAACAGAACCTTTTCCTGCAGTAATTACTGATGTATAATCAACGACATCATTTTTTTGATAACTATTGTACAAAGAACCAACGAAAATCCCAAAACAAATAATGGCTGCCACTTTCATCCACTTCTTGAAAGTAATCATCTTAACATCTCTTTTCTTTGAGACTTCTTGTTGCTTAATCTGGTTCCTAATTTTAGAATATAGGTGATCAAGTTCTAACGGCTCCGTACGATCATCTCGAATCCCATTAAGGTGGGCTTTTAATGCACGCTTAACGACTTGTTCATTATCATTATCCAAAAAACTATCCTGAAACCCGTCAAGTTCTTCTTCAGTTATCTTTTCACTGATTAACCTTTGTATGATATCATCCAGATCCACCTTCATTTTATCCTGTTTGTAAGTAATACGATCATGAAGCAACAACTACTTACTCCATTTTGCAGTTTTCTTTCTTTTTTTTAAAAAACTAGACAAAATAAATACTTACAACACTTACTTTCAAACAAATAGATAATAGAAAATAATATAGATCAGATATTCGCCCTTTAAGCTCTCTTTCAAAAAAGCAAGAGCTTTGTAGATATGATTTTCTACTGTACGTTCTGAGATATTTAACTGTTGAGCAATTTCTTTTGTCGATAAACCTTTTCGACGACTTAAGAGAAAGATTTCTTTTCTTTTCTGAGGTAATTGTCCCACTAAACGATCTACATGTCCCTGCAACTCATTATAAACAATATTATTCCAGGTCTCCTCATTAATACTTGTCTCGTATTGCAGTAAATCATCGTATACATGTTCAAGCTTTTTTTTTCTAACCATATCATAAACAGTATTCACTGCAACTTTAAAAATAAAAGCTTTAATGTTGTGATCGCCCTTTATAGAATTTCGTTTATTCCACAATTTAATAAAAACTTCCTGGACTAGTTCATCTGCATCAGGATCATTTGACATATATACTTTGGCAAAATAATGAAGACGACGTGCATAACGTTCAAATAATAAACGAAATGAATCATCATCGTTTGATTGTATTCCAATTATCAATTCCTGATCACTTATGTGATTACCTCTGCTCAACTTTGTTCTTTATAGTTATAAATGACTAGGATTTATATAGTTCTTCCTCTAAAATGTTTTCAACAAACTAGGGTATAATTGTTATTAAAACATAGATAATCTTTCTAATAAGTAGAAAAATCACAACTAAGTATTTTAGGCGCAAAGATAATATTGCAATTTTAATATTTCAATCTTAATAATCATTTTCAATTAGGGCCAAAGAGTTTAGTAATTCCTATAACATTTAAGCGATAAAATTAATTTAGAATAGAAATTCACAGTAAGCACTCTTGTCATGAACTATTGGTTGTCTATTACAAACACAGCAACCTTACTTCATCTGGCTCTTTACCAAGTAGGCACACTAATCGAGTAGGTAGGGGGATTGCTCCCCCGCCCTCTCACACCACCGTGCGTACTCTCGTACACGGCGGTTTCAAGTTAATTTTGCAACAGAGCGTAATTATTCGACATATCATACAAACCTAAATCTTCGAACCATTTA
>JAOARW010000006.1 GCA_025210475.1 Carboxylicivirga sp.
GCCGGTCGTCAGCGGAAGCAAGCTTCCCTGTTACCCCTCGACTTGCATGTGTTAGGCCTGTCGCTAGCGTTCATCCTGAGCCAGGATCAAACTCTTCGTTGTATTAAAATTTTTAAATGTCTCTAGAAATTTTAATAACTTTTATTGACTTCAGGTTTCACTTTTACCTTTTCTAATAAGTTAGTATCAAGATCTAAGACTTAAGTAGCAAGACTATTTACAAAATGTAAATCATCTTCTGTCTTATATCTTTTATCTTAATACTCCGAGCTTTTGCTCGGTATTAGGTACTATCCAATATTTTCAAAGATCTTATTGAGCATTTTGCTCAGTGTAAAATCAAGTGTTTCACCACTCTTCTTTCAGTATTTATAACCCTTCCCTCGTTCGAGAAGCGGCTGCAAAGGTAAAAACTTTTAAAGGTATTTTCCAAAATTATTTTTGGAAAAAAATCCGGTTGTTTTTTTGACACGAATTTGCAAGATAACACAGCAATTCTCTAATGTCAATACCTCCATTTAATTTACCCTTTAAACACATTAACAAAGCCTTGAACTCCTTATTAATAAAGCGTTTTAGTGAACCGTTGTTCTCAAAAGCGGATGCAAAATAAGGGAGTATTTTTTACATCTCCAAATGAAAAGAAAAGTTTTTTGAGATTATTTCCAGGCAAAAACACTTATGAGTTGATATGATGATAATTGTAAGAGATGTTAAAATGTGTTATTAATCAATTTCACTACGAAGGCGCCAATCATACGACTGGTTTTCGTTCTAGCCTGTCAGTAAAAAGAGCTTTACCTGCTTCGCATTTGAGTGGTATCCGAATCGAAGTAAACTCATACTAAAGTCATATTAAACTCAAAGCAAACTCATATTAAATTCGATTCACATTGAATTTAATTCGACTTTAGTTTGTGTTAAATATCAGTTTAAAGTGTAGTAGATAGGACGATGGAGCGAAGCGGGCAGAAAAAAAGGCTCCTTATGGGAGCCTTGAGAGTATTTACATTTCATATACTATATCCTGGCATCATAAGTTCTTCCTGAACCATCCCCACCCCATAATTTTTCAATATCGCGCGTATCGAACTGCCAGCTGACTGATATATGGAACATTTGTGTTTTTCCATATCGCGAATAATCATTTAGTGGATTGTCCCCTTTTTTAAAATCATTATTTAAGAAATCATCCAGATAATACTTGAACTTTACATTTAAACCTTGTGGGAATTGAATTCCGGCAAAAACCGAAGGTACAAAACGATTGGTGCGATCACTAAACCACTCCGAAGTTTTATGTTTATCTCCATCAATCCAATATTTATACTTATAATGGAAAAGCAACTCATATTCGCCACCACCATATAAATAAAAGTGATCTTTGAATGAACCTAGCTTTAAGGCCAATGGCAAGCCCAAAGTATAGGAACGATGCTTTTCTTTTTCAACACCAAGATCCAAAGCATCATCTTCGGTAATAAAACCAATGTTTCGAATGGCTAATCCGGAATACAAACCAAGTGAATTACTCAAATCCAAATGCACATATTGCCCCACATGAAAAAAGACACTGAAACGAAGATTATTTGAAATATTCTCCATTGAGCCACCATCAACCGGCCTTTGTTCTACATCAGCCCAGCCAAATATCATTTCTCCACTTGAAATAGTGTAAACATCTGTTTGTGCCTGCGCTGAATAGCCCCCAAGCATAACAAGGAATAACAATAATAACTTTCTCATAAACGATTAAATTAGGTTTTACTTTATTAAGAAAACAAATATAGACAAATGGAGTTCATAAAAAAAGAGGTGAACCATAAGGAACACCTCTCTTTAGTATTTCTTTAAAGCTTCTGCTTAAGCTTCACTTTCCTCAGTCGCTTCTTCCTCTTCTACCGCATTCGGATCAAAAAGTTTGTTCTCAATTAAGATATTGTACCAGCTAAGTACTTTCTTAATATCCGAAACATAAACACGATCCTTGTCATATAAAGGTAATATTTCTTCGAAATAACCTTTTAACTCGTTACCAGAGCTTTTTGGAGATATAGCCATACCGCCATCTTCCTTCTCATAAACAGCCTTAAAAACATCCGCTAATTTTACATCTTCATCTTCGGTATATATAGAGATATCTTCAAGAGCACTAATTCGGGATGTTGCATAGGCCGGCATTCTTTTACCATCAATCAACGACTCCACAATAATGGAATTCTTCGCCTGCGACACTAACTTAAACAATCCTCTTTGGCCTGAAATTGCTAATATTCCTTTCAACATTTTATTCGATTTGATTTAATATTCACTGCAAAAATATAACTCTCGACTCTTTACCAAAAAAAAATTATAACAATAGCTGCTCATCCATTAGTCAAATGACCAATTACCTCAGGATATCCATCTCACTATCTTCAACTTGAATGAAGAATCGCGTCGGTATAACATTTTGCTACCTGAGTAAATTATTTTATTCCCCGCTCCTTTTTTATCTGCTCAAAGGCCTCATTTACTTTCTTAAACTTCTCTTCAGCCTCCTTTCTGATGTCTTCACCCAGATGAGCTACTTTATCAGGATGATTGCGAATGGCCAATTTCTTGTAGGCTTTTTTGATTTCATCGTCGGACGCATTCTTATCCACCTCTAATATTTTATAGGCCGAAGAATTATCTTTTACGAACATGGCCAAAACAGATGAAAAATCCTTTTGAGAAACGCCCAATCCAATTGCAATCTGCTGCAGACAATCGCGTTCATCTTTTGAAAAATCTTTATCGGCCAACGCAATACCAAAAAGCAAATGCATCAACTGCAATTTAGAGGAGTAGTTGATATTAACCCGCGCCTGGTGCACCACTTCATTGACAGGAATATCCTGCTTTAGAATATCACGCAACATCAAAAGGGCACTAGCTGCTTCTTTTTCTCCAAATGTGGCCACTAAACTTCTTTTGACATAATCAAGTTCCGATTTTTTTACGGTTTGGTCGGCTTTCATTACGGCCGCCACCAATACCAATAAAGTTGCCAAAAAACCACTTCGATCGTTATTAGCTCTATTTTTGTTATTAATAAATGATGCCTGCTCCTCAGACAAATGCCCAAAGACCATTCCTATAATGGCACCCAGTGAACCCAGAGTCCACCAGCCAATGCTGCCTCCTATAAGCGAACCTAATAATCCCATTCTAACTCTTTAATAATTTGTAACATTTGATCGATTACCAGATGTTCACCATCACATTTTACCAGGTAATCTGATAATTCCATTTTTCTTTCATCGGGCCACTGCCTCGACATTCGGCTTAAAACGTCTTTTTCTGATAATTTATCTCTTTTCATAACGCGCTTTAAACGCAATGCTTCGGGAGCTACAACCAATATTGTTTTATCGAACCTCTTATACGATCCGTTTTCAAATAAAATAGCAGCTTCCTGAAAGACGATTGATTGCCCTTTATGCGACAAACACCAATCCTGAAAGTGTTTTGCCACGGCCGGATGCACAATATGATTTAACTGTTGTAGCAAGGCATTATTCGCAAATACTTTATTGGCTACAAAACGCCGATTGTACCCATTTTCGTTGTATGATTCCTCGCCCAACAACTCAATAATCCGCTCACGAATTTCTATATCCTTTTCGATCAGCCTCTTAGCTTCATCATCAGCAATATAAACAGGGTAACCTAAGGCTTTCACCAATTTGGCAACAGTTGATTTGCCACTTCCAATTCCTCCGGTAATTCCAACTTTTTTCACGTGTTTAAATTTTCTTTCAATTGTCACATGTAACTCTCAAGAAATTCTAATCTTTCTCTTGCATGAGACAATGATTGTTAAATCCTGACTATATATTTCAGGACTTAGTTCAATTTTCGTTCCAGCAGAAACTCCACAAATAAAGGCTGATACAACATATTATTAATCCCCTGTGGAGATTTGTTCATTCTAACCTTCAAACGACTAGGCAACTGATTAATATCAATTGATGAAAAATCGATAATGGCATTAAAATCATCAACCGCATACAATGGTTTGCTTAATCCTATATTATATGTCACATCAATCTGAGGAGGAAATGTTTTTAATTGCAAACTATCCGGAAGGTTAATGGCCTGAATAGGCACATTTATATTCGCTTCGGTAAAAGGCTCAACCGGAAAAGTTATATTTATTCGTTTTGTAATAAAATCAACACCCTCAACTTCATTCAACAATACATTTCTCACAATTGTATCTCCCAGTTTTTCATATTCAAGCAAACGCGTCGATACAAATGCCATGGTATCGAGTGTTGCCTCGGGACCGGTAATAACAACCGAATCAGGCACAAGAAGAACGGGTCCGGATAACTGACATTGCTGATCAAAACTCAGTTTGGCATCGATCTTTACCGGTACTTTCTTTGATTTCTTTTCAATCAGGGGAATAAAAAGTGTATCCGGCGTTATACTAACCAACTCAAGACCTGTTGCCAATTTTCCCTGAATCAGTTTGTAGTACTCACGGGTATTGAGGTTCGCCCCTTCGACACCCTGTAAAGTTGTACGGCTTAGTTGCGAGAGATCCACCGTTTTTACTGAAAATTGCTGACGTAAATGATATCTGAAAATTTTAAACCCGCCACCACGAATCTTAAGGCTTAATTCTCTTTTAGTACTTCCCTTAATGATTTCATTGTCGCTTACATTAATAAACTTTACAGGAAAACTAACTTCGGTGGTATAGTCATCTTTTTGCAATGCATTGAGCACCCAGAAACAAGCTGACAGAAACAAGAAAACCAGAAAGATCAACGCATTTCCATCTTCGCGCACCTCCCTGGTTTTACCTAAAATAAGGTCGATATATTTTTTTAACTGTGCCTTAATGTTATTCATAGTACAAAGATCAGAATACTACAAAAGTAATTAATCTTTGAAATAAAACGAAGGCAAAGTACTAGCCGAACTACTTATTGGCAGCCACGTCTGACATATCCATCACAATGGCAGACTTATCCATTTTCACTTTTACACCATCAGCAATTTCCACGCGTACAAAACCTTCCTGTACCTCAGATACTTTTCCGTAGATACCACCGGTTGTAATCACTTTGTCACCCTTCTTTAAAGCCTCACGGTACTTGCGCAATTCCTTCTGACGCTTCATTTGAGGACGAATCATGAAGAAATAAAACACTACAATAATTAATATAAATGGCAAGAAACCACCTAACTGTTGCATTATTCCTCCCTCAGCAGCCTGAGGTGGCATGCTTAAAAATACATTTAAAAAATTCATACTTTATGTTATTAATTTCTATTTATACTTGCCCACACGAGCAACTCGTGCTTTTTAATCGAATCATTGGCTATTACAACCACCTGCTTCACCTGACGCCCCTGCCATCCGTTGGTATCAAAAATCACTTCAACGAAAGCCGTGTCGGAAGCATTAATCGGTTTTTTAGTAAAAACAGCATCGGTACATCCACATCCATGTTTTACTTTTTGGATGGTTACCGGATATTTACCTTTATTTACCACCATAAATCGATGGCCAACCACGTCGCCATGCTTTAATTTTCCGAAATTATAGCTTAACTCAGTAAACTCCAGTTTTCCTTTGCCTTTTTGCTTCTCCCCTTTTTTCGATGGCGTATTACAGCCAAAGATCACCAATAAAAGCATAAGACCAAGGCTTGCATATTTTACCATAGGTCCAATACTAGTTGGCTTTACCCGGCTTATTTATCACCTTTTCTTCAATTAGATGCTCAGTAATTTTATCCAGAACACCATTGATAAACACACCACTTTTATTTGTTGAGTAAAATTTCGCAATTTCAATGTACTCATTTAACGAAACGTTAATTGGTATATTTTTGAACTCAACGATTTCGGCAATGGCCACCTGCATAATCACAACATCCAGATAAGCAACACGATCAAAATCCCAGTTTTTAGTAAACTTCTGGATTAAGCCCATATTGTCCTTTTGGTTTACCAATGTTTTACGACACAGCCTTTGAACAAAATCACGATCTTCGTCATCTTTAAATTCAGGCAGTAATGCTTCCTGCGCGCCGTTTTCCTCAGCAAAACCTTTGATGGTTTTAACCGCCATCGAAATAACAAACTCTACTTCATCGTTCCAGTATACACTTTGCTCTTCGAAATAAGTGTATAAATTCTCGAAAGGCGCGATAACTTTTTCAAGCAGCTTAGCAATAAAACGCTTATCCGCATCGTAATCACCAGCATCGGTTTGCATATACTCCTGAAACAATTCCGATTCAGTGACAATATTAAACAATGCTTTGATGGTTTCCGGCTGCTCCGTCCAAGGGGTTCCTTTGGCGCTATTATATGCCAAAAGCGATTCATTTTCTGCCAATTGCATCATAAATGCATTCTCGACAAATCGCATATTTGGATTTAAATCTTCTTCGGAAGGACGTTTCTTTTGTTTGCGCAATTCGATTCTGTTTTCTGCAAAATTCTTCAGTTCGAGCAATAACAGCAAGAACGAATGATACATTTCATGAGATTTAGCTATGCTGTGGAATAACTCATTTTCAGTTTGTTGTATCGACACCTCACCCTTTTGATGATGCGCATATGCCATTTGCACAACTTTAACCCTTAACAATCTTCTACTTAACATCCTTAAAGAACTTTTTTTACTGATTTATTAATGCAAAAGTAGCTTTTTTTTTAATTGCATCAAGCCCTTTTTTTAAGACTTCGTTAATACTTTGTGAAGCTTTTGCTTTTTACCGGTTTTACTAAGGATTTTTAATGAATAATTACATTTGAGAAAGAACACATTTACACTCCTAAATATCAATTTATTTTGAACTTCAAACGATATGTTCAATTGATCAATAATTATATTAAACAACTGATTTATTAATCATTAACATTAATCAACTCCACTATTCTTGTACACAAAGCTTGTATAATTGTATAAAAAACATGAAAAAATTGTAAAAAAATTATTGGTTAATAAGGAAATATTTATCATTTTTGAAGCATACAAGCTGTTTCCAAAACAATAAAGAAAACGATGGAAGGATTTGAAAAAAATGATGACTTTGAAAAGAATGACAGAGATGAAATCTTTTCTAAAGCAATAAGAGCAGGAAAAAGAACTTACTTTTTTGATGTAAAAGCAACTCGAAAAAACGATTATTACTTAACTATTACAGAAAGTAAAAAACGTTACGACCAGGATGGTAAATACCATTTCGAGAAACATAAAATCTTTCTCTATAAAGAAGACTTTGATAAGTTTATTAACGGACTTCAGGAAACTGTTGGTTATATCAAACAAAACCAACAAGGCGAATACATGGAAAAACCAATGGAGGAATCAATTGCTGCTCCTGAGTATACCAGCGTAGAATTTGAAGATTTACAAGAATAAATCGTTGTTACAGATATAAAAAGAAAGGGTTGCTGAGCAACCCTTTCTTTTTATGAATATTTTTCCATCTTATCTTCAATTAACACCCCATCGCACTTGTGCGATTGAATCTTCAGATTACAAATTAACTTATCTGCTCCTGCCTGATAGCAGGCTTCCTGAACTTCATTTACCAACAACATTACCTTTTCATAAGGCCCCTCTATAACCGTTTCAAACGGGCTTACAACATGTTTTAATCCTGATTTTTGAATTATTTCAATGGCAGCATCAACCATTTGATACATATCTTTATCTTTTGCTAGTGGCAATACCTGAACAGCCACATTAACAACACGTTCTTTTAACTTCATTTATTATTCTACTTTTTTTGCTTTCTTTTCTTGTTTCTGATTTCCTCCACTTCTTCGAGTGAGAATTTCTTAACATTCGTTACCAATAACGAAGCGCTCAGAAACTCTTCAATTTCGTTGGATTGTTTGATAATTTCTGAAAGCATCAGTTTTAAACCAATCTCTATGGGTACCAATCCTGTTATAAAAACCGAATTATCATTAAACACCAGTTCTTCAATTATCCCATTATTATTTTTAAACGAAAACTCTATTTCACCTTTCAGCAAACGCTCCTGCAACCCGGTAAAACTCCTGCGTTTTTTGGTAAACAGAACGATAAAATATCTTAACATATTATCCCGTCCTCCAAGACCCGTGGAAATAAACAGTGGCTTTTCATTTAAAAGGGAGCTCTCAATCAGCATTTTGCTCTCCTGAAAGGCCAATATAGCCCAGTCAGCTAATCCCTTATCCGGATTGGCTTTAAACGTTTCGATTGTGCGAAATGCTTCAACTGAATCGATGGATGCCAATTGACAAAGCAAGGCTTTTTTCTGATCATCGTCCATACCCGGACTGAATAAACCATCCTTACCAGCCATCACCTTGTCACGGTCCAGCTTTTCTTTCTGCTTACGACTTTCTTCAAAGTATTGCTTCTGTGTATTCAAATCAATTGCTTCCTCCAGAATAGCAACCTTTCCTGCATACTTTTCAATCAAGTCACTTATTTTTGCAACACCTTTCATTTTCTTCATTATTGTCAAGTTAACGGCAGCGAAAATAAAAAGTTGTGTTAATCCGCTTATATTTTTTGAACAAAAATCAAATTCCCTACTTTTAGGTATTGTAGCAACCGGAATGGGTGGCTACCTTTGTATACTTTTTAAAAAATGGGATTGTTCAATTAAGTCATTTCATGAATTTATCTGAATTAAGTAATGGAAACGAAGGTGTCATCGTAAAAGTAAAAGGACACGGCGCTTTTCGTAAGCGGATTACCGAGATGGGCTTTATCAAAGGTAAAAAGGTGACTGTTGTTAAAAATGCGCCTCTGAAAGACCCGATTGAATACCAAATTCTGGATTATAAAGTTTCGTTGCGACGCAGTGAGGCCAAGTTAATAGAGGTTGTAACGGTTGAAGAAGCAGGACAGGTTAATGAAGCTATTTTTCAGGGAACAATATCCGATGATGTACTAAAGCAATCAGCCAATAAAAAGCACAAAACCATTAACGTGGCTTTGGTTGGTAATCCCAACTGTGGAAAAACCACTCTGTTTAATTATGCCAGCGGTGCCCAGGAACACGTTGGAAACTACAGTGGTGTTACAGTCGACTCAAAGTTGGCCACATTTAAGCACAAAGATTACGTGTTTAACATTATTGACCTGCCTGGAACCTACAGTATTTCAGCCTATTCGCCTGAAGAAACCTTTGTTCGTGACCACATCACCAACGAAACTCCTGATATAGTTGTTAATGTAATTGACAGTTCCAACCTGGAGCGAAACTTATATCTAACAACTCAGCTTATCGATCTCGACATTAAAGTAGTTGTAGCGCTCAACATGTTTGATGAGATGCAGCGCCGGGGCGATCGCCTTGATTACGAAATGCTGGGTGGTATGTTGGGCATCCCCTTTGTACCTACCGTTAGTTCAAAAGGGAAAGGCGTTGAAACTCTTTTTGATAAGTTGATTGATGTTTACGAAGATAAAGATCCCGTTGTACGCCACATCCATGTTAATTATGGTGATAACCTTGAAAATGCGATTGAAAAACTCGATCAGCTTTTCATTGAAGCAGGCGATATTGCCAACCGTATTTCTCCGCGCTACCTGGCAATAAAAGCGCTTGAAAAAGATAAACAGTTGCTGGAATACATGGAAGAAAACAAGCATCTGTTTCAGCACATAATTGATGAAGCGAACCGTCTGACTGTAAAAATTGAAAAACAATCGCAGGAAGATTCCGAATCTACTTTTACCGATTCACGCTATGGTTTTGTGGCAGGAGCACTTAAGGAAACCTTTAAAGAAAACCCGCAAACCCGTCGTCGACGAACCGATAGCATCGATACCATTATCACACATCGCCTATTCGGTTTTCCGATTTTCATCTTTTTCATGTGGCTAATGTTCCAAACCACCTTTAAATTAGGCGAATACCCTATGAACTGGATTGAAACAGGCGTTGGGTTTTTATCTGATTTTCTGGGTTCGGTTTTACCCGACGGCTCTTTTAAGCATTTACTGATCGATGGTGTTATTGGTGGTGTTGGTGGTGTTATTGTGTTCTTGCCCAACATTCTGATTTTGTTCTTTTTTATCTCCTTTATGGAAGATACTGGCTACATGGCAAGAGCTGCTTTTATTATGGATAAGCTGATGCATAAAATGGGGCTGCATGGTAAGTCATTTATCCCTTTGGTGATGGGGTTTGGTTGCAATGTGCCGGCGGTTATGGCCACCCGAACCATTGAAAACCGAAACAATCGCTTGCTAACAATGCTGATCAATCCTTTTATGTCATGCAGTGCACGATTGCCGGTTTATATCCTGATTATCGGAGCCATTTTTCCTGAAAATGCAGGTACCATGCTCTTCCTGATCTATGGTGTGGGCATCCTGCTAGCCGTGGTAATTGCACGTATATTCAAGCGTTTTATTTTCAAGCACGATGAAGTGCCTTTTGTTATGGAATTGCCTCCTTACCGCATTCCTACACTAAAAAATACGACCCGCCACATGTGGCATAAAGGCGCCGAATATTTAAAGAAAATGGGTGGAATCATTCTGGTGGCATCCATTATTATCTGGTTTCTGAGTTACTACCCTAAGGATGTTGAATACTCTAAAAACTACGATGCTCAAATTACAGAACTTACTCAGGAATATAATGCATCTGTTTCATCTAATAATACCGATGAACTAACGAGTTATCAGGCACAACTGCAGCATCGGATTGATTCAGTTGAATTGATTAAGAAGGGTGAATTTCAGAGCAATACCTACATCGGCCGATTGGGTAAGTCAATTGAACCAGTGATTAAACCATTGGGATTTGACTGGAAAATGGGCGTTAGTTTAATTACCGGTATTGCTGCCAAAGAAATTGTGATCAGTACCATGGCAGTTATTTACCATTCGGATGATGATGCAGAGGATTCGAAACAATTGATTAACCAGATACGGGAAGAAAAATACCAGGACGGACGACCCGTATTCAATAAGGTTAACGCCTTCGGTTTTATGGTATTTATTTTGATCTATTTCCCTTGTGTGGCGGTAATTGCAGCCATTAAAAAAGAATCCGGATCGTGGAAGTGGGCTTTATTCACTATTGGCTATACAACAAGTTTGGCCTGGTTTATGGCCTTTGTAGTGAACCAGATTGGAAATGTATTGTTTTAATAATATGGTACAGGATATCTTTACATATTTAGTTGTTGCATGGGCATTCTACCAGGTGGTAATATTCTTCTACAGAATTTTCAGGCCAATGCCAGGGAAATCGGCATGTGAGACAGGTAGTTGTGGATGTAACGCCAAAAAGGAATTATTTGGTGCCATAAAATCGGGAAAATATCCAACACTTATTAATTAGTGTTAGTAAAAAGCCGGACTTAAAAAATCCGGCTTTGATTATTTTAATTCCTCAGCTTATGCTTCAGGAATGTTTTTTAGTACATCGATTAAGTGCTTCCAGAATTTCTTAACCGTTTCTATTTCTATTCTTTCATCAGGCGAATGAGCTCCCCGAATGGTTGGTCCGAAAGAGATCATGTCCATGCCCGGATATTTTTCGAGGAATAAGCCACATTCCAACCCTGCGTGAATGGCTCTGACAACCGGATCAGTATCAAACAAACGCTTGTATGAATCACGCGTAATTTGCAAGATTTCAGAATTGGTATCAGGTGCCCAGCCCGGGTAACCATCAGTGTGCTTCACCTCTGCCCCTGCCAATTCAAACACCGACCTTACCATTTGTGCCACATCTTCCCTGGCACTTTCTACCGAACTACGCTGACTGGTTGTTACCAAAATTTGCTCGCCCTGCATTTTTACTGAAGCCAGATTGGTTGAAGTCTCCACCAAACCTTCGATATCACGGCTCATATCAATGACACCATGCGGACAAGCATACAATGCATTTAAAAGCTTTGCCTGACTTTCTTTATCCATCACAGTGGCAGGTAAATCAACCGATTCCAACTTCATTCTTAGTTCCGGCTCAGTTACTTTCAGTTCCATCTGAACATCGTGAAACAGCAAGTTAAAAGCAACCCTCACCTGTTCTTTATATGCATTAGGCACCACAGCAACAGCTTTGGCTTCGCGAGCGATGGCATTACGTAAGTTACCGCCATCAATCATGGCTAAACGTAAATCGTACTTTTTGCTGGCCTCCATTAAAAAACGGTTCAATATCTTGTTGGCATTACCCAATCCCTTGTGTATATCATCACCAGAATGGCCACCTTTTAAACCAGATACCGTCACCTGGAAAGCAAATCCCTTTTCCGACGGCGCTTCATTTTGGTAATCAAACCTGGCCAAGGTATCAATTCCACCTGCACAACCAATGAATAATTCACCGTCATCCTCCGAATCGAGATTTAATAGAATTTTCGAATCGAAGAAACCTTCCTTAAGCTCAAATGCACCCGTTAAACCCGTTTCTTCATCCACCGTAAACAAACACTCAATCGGTCCGTGCTCAATGTCTTTAGCTACCAGTAAAGCCATTTGAGCAGCCATTCCAATGCCATCATCAGCCCCAAGCGTTGTTCCATCAGCTTTTACCCAATCACCATCAATAACCGGGGTAATCGGATCGTTATCAAAATCGTGTTTCTTATCGCTGTTTTTCTCACACACCATATCAATGTGTGATTGCAATACCACCGATTTTACATTTTCTTTTCCAGGCGTGGCAGGTTTTTTAATTAAAACATTGCCAATATGATCTTTTTGTGCCTCCAGATTATTATCTGCGGCAAATTTCATTAGGAAATCAATTATTTTTTCTTCCTTCTTTGAAGGACGCGGCACTTGACAGATATCTTCAAAATGCTTCCAAACCTCTTGAGGCTCTAATGCTGATAATATGCTCATTATCTAATTACTAAGTTAGAATTATTGTTATATTGGGTTATATTATTCGGTATCAAATAAAGCTAAAATCTTTTGAATTTCAGCCTTTTTGTAATCATCACCTTTACTATCGTAGCCAAAACTAAGGTTGTTTAGCATGCGCTTTATAATGGTGATGTTATCGCATGGAAAAAAGTAATCGTCCTTTGGTTGCAGCTTTTGTTGCTTTATAAAATACTCGATTTCCTTTCGTCCAAGCACAGCCCCTTTATTGATGGGATTAATATAAAACAAAACAGTCGATTCGTCGTGTACGCTTTCATTTTCATTCAGGGTTGAATCATCGACAAAAGCAAGGATGAAATTCTTGGGCAAATTAACGCCAAACACCGGCATTCCCAGTTCGCGGCAAAGTATCGAATAAATTACCGAAACAGATAAAGGATTTCCCTTGTGCGACTTAAGCACCTCGCTAATGTAATTATTTTCGGGCGCTAAGTATTTACTGGTATTACGCGAAAACTTATGTACATCGAACAGCACATGGTTCACAATTCTTATCTTTTCAAGAGATGTGAGGTGCTCATTCATTTCCAGCCAGATATCCTTGCGTAATTCGGATAACTGCTCCTTCAGGCGAACCAGGCTGACATCAGGATATTGGTATTTGCAAACCAGGTAAGAACCTTCTAACAGGTCCTTACTTGGCGATTGCAACCATTTCTTTAATTCACTTTGCGTGTCGTTGAGCTGAATGGAATGAATAATATTCTCCACGCGCTCCTGAAACAGACCATCAAAAGATAATTCCCAGGCTTTCTCCAATTCCGGTACAATGTCCACATGCTCTTGCAGCAATGCTTGCTCTACCGATGAATAAACCTCATTACTAGGATCATCCAACAAAGAAATTAAGGCTTTTATCTTTTCCTGGTCCATACCATTTTATTTCGTTAAACCATTTAGTACGTGCTCAATCAGCTTTTTCATGACCGGCTTATAATCCTTACTGGCTGTACCTGCCAAACGATTAGCAATAATGACGCACACTGTGGCAGCCTGATGCCCCAGCATGGCTGACAAACCGTATATGGCCGAACATTCCATTTCATAATTGGTAACCCGATAGTTTTTATACCTGAAGGCTGAAATTTTATCGTTGATTTCCGGATCGGCAATGCCCAATCGTAAAACTCTGCCCTGCGGACCGTAAAAACCAGGAGCCGATATGGTAACACCACGAACAGTTTTACCGCCATCCAGCTTCTCCAGTAAGGAATTTGAGGCATTCACTACATAAGGAGCAGTCAATTGGGGGTTCCAAGATAATGATTCGGTAAATGATTTTTCAAATTCCAAATCAGCCACCGCATTACGCATGGCATAATAGTTAACCAGGCCATCAAAACCAATGGCTTTTTCGCTTAACAACCAACTATCTACCGGTAAATCTTTTTGCAAAGAACCCGATGTTCCGATTCTCACAAAGTTTAATCGGCGGTGTTCCTTTTTGACGGTTCGTGTTTCAAAATCAATGTTAGCCAATGCGTCCAGCTCATTCACTACAATATCAATGTTGTCGGTTCCGATACCGGTGGCTACAACGGTTACTCTCTTTCCATTCAAGGAACCGGTACAAGTCACAAACTCACGGTTTGATTTTGTAAACTCAATGGTATCAAAAAATGAACTGACCAATTCTACACGTCCGGGGTCACCCACCAGAATTATATCATTAGCAATGTCTTCGGGTTTCAGATGTAAGTGAAAAATACTTCCATCCTGATTTATTATCAGTTCTGATGCTTCTATCTTTTGCATGTATTAAAAATTTTGGAGTCAAATTAATCATTTTTTATCACTAGTGACCGACTAAATCTTTAAAAGAGGGTACTCCCAAGTGGTTTCCCCTCAAAGTTGTAAATTGATTTTGCGAAACACTTTACAACATGAGTAAAAATAAGGAAATAAATTTTGTCGGTCAGCCGATCTTCAA
>JAOARW010000041.1 GCA_025210475.1 Carboxylicivirga sp.
TAAATGGTTCGAAGATTTAGGTTTGTATGATATGTCGAATAATTACGCTCTGTTGCAAAATTAACTTGAAACCGCCGTGTACGAGAGTACGCACGGTGGTGTGAGAGGGCGGGGGAGCAATCCCCCTACCTACTCGATTATTGAAGTATACTATCTGATTCAATCTGCCATTTTTTCAACTTGCTTAAATACCCTAAGGAAATTGCCACCCCATATTTTTGCAATATCATTTTCTGAATAGCCCCGCTTCACCAGCTCTTCAGTAATTTTTGGAAAGTCAGCCACATTCTTGCAATCCTTTAATCCACCGCCTCCATCGAAATCGGAACCTATGCCAACATAGTCGATGCCCACCAGTTTGACCACGTAATCGATGTGGTCAACGGCCTGTGTAATGCTTGGTAATACAGGGGGATATAACTCGTTTATCTGACGCCATTCAGCCCAGGCTTGTTTGCGTTCCTCATCTGAACGATAGGTCCAGTTATTGTATTTTAGGCGCAGTTCCTCCTTCTTCAGGTAATTTTGTGAGCTTGTGTCTTCAGGCTGAATATAAGCTCCCAGAATGCAAATTTGAATAACTCCGCCATGGCTTGCCAGAGTTTTGATCATTTGGTCGCTCATGTTTCTTGGATGATCGCACAACGACCGCACCGAGGAGTGGGAGGCAAAAACAGGTGCTTTACTTGTTTTAATCACATCATTAAAGGCTTTATCAGATATATGAGAGACATCAATCAGCATGCCTAAACGATTCATTTCTTGTACAACCTCTTTGCCAAACGTACTTAAGCCATTGTGTTCAGCTCCTTTTTTATCGGTTGATGAATCGCAAATGTCGTTGTTTTTGCTATGTGCGAGGGTAATATATCTAACGCCTCTTTTATAAAATTCCTCAACTCTGCTTAGGTCTTTACCTAAAGGAAAGCCATTTTCCATTCCAAGATAAATAGCACGTTTGCCTTGTTTTTCTATTCTTAGCGCATCATTCGCTTTCATTGCCAGCATTGCTTTGGTGTTGTTTAATTCCAGTGCTTTATATGTGGAATCTATCATTTGGTGTGCCTTTGCATAAGCTTGTTCATAGTTTTTCAGTGTACGTTCATGCTGGCTCGTGAAAATGGCAAAAAAGATGGCATCCAGACCTCCTTTTTCCATTCGTGGCAGATCAACCCGGCTCGATGGTGCCTGATGCTCTTTACCGATATCAAATGACTCGCGAAGAAAACGCATGGGCGTATCCACGTGGGTGTCGATGGTGATGGCTTCTTGGTGAGCCTTTCGTGCATCAACTTTTTTATTGTGACAGGCGGTAGATAAACCGATAATTAGGATGGAATTAATGATTGTTTGAAAATACATGAATGATGATTTTATGGATGATAAAAATAGAAATTTTTCAAACATAGAAGACTTTGTCAATTAGATATGAAAAATTTGATCTTGATCGATTTTACGTTGTATATACAACGTAAAGTGTTTATTAAATTAATAAGATGGCTATAACCCTATAGAGGTTATTTTAATATTTAAATGTGATTTAATGAAACATAAATAATAATAAGAAACGAGATGTAAAATTATTCTATATTTGAAAGGGGCAGATAATCAGTGTTATATGTTTGAAGTAGAAAATATTTTTGTAAAAAATGTGTTACGTTTCTCAATTATTGCAATTAATTAATATAGGCCCAATTATTAACTAAATCAGCTCATGAAAATTCTTGAAGAAGTAGATATGCTTAAACGAATGTTTGAATTGATTGATAAAAAACAAACAGGCTGTTCATGCTCTTTTCATAAAAAACTTGGCATTTCTAGAGGTAAGTTCTATAATATAATAGATGATTTAAGGAATAAAGGTATCAATGTAAAATATGATAAAACAATTAAATCTTTCTACATACACGGAAACATATGTGTTAATGTAAATGAACCTATTCAGATAATTTCCAAAGAAGAAGAAAGTTTTATTAATGGTGGATTTTTCATTTCAGTCCATTTTTTTGGACAGACTATGACGTAATTTTAATTTGCCAAAACACTTAACCATTTTTTATGAAGCAAATATTCCCTCTTGAAATAATTGAAAGTTCTTCGGAATCACATTTT
This sequence comes from Carboxylicivirga sp., assembly GCA_025210475.1. Taxonomy (GTDB): domain Bacteria; phylum Bacteroidota; class Bacteroidia; order Bacteroidales; family Marinilabiliaceae; genus Carboxylicivirga. The sequence continues at coordinate 2,113 of JAOARW010000041.1, forward strand.
AATCGTCATAATCGTTGTTTTAACAGGGTATATATCTTAATTGTTGCTTTGCTTTTATGTGTGGTTATAGTATTGCCATTTGTTACGATGGAGATAACTACCCAAAGCAGGGGAATTGTTAAAACACCACTAGAAAATAACCATTTGCAAAGCTCGCTGGGCGGGCAAATAGCTTATATGAAGTTAAGGGAAGGTATGCGGGTGCTTAAAGGGGATACCCTTGTGATATTACGAACCGACCTGATTGACGAGCAAATATCTTTTTTGAACAATAAGGTCAGTGAGAACAGGGCTTTTATCAATGATTTGCACCAGCTTTTAAATGGCGCAAACAGCCTGATCACTAAAAAATACAAGCATGAAAGTATTCAATATCGTGCTAAGGTAGAGGAGTTCAATATTGACATTGGCTTGCTACGTAAAGAACATCAATTATCAAAGCAACTTTTTGATGATAAGGTGACGCCCGAGTTGGAATATTTACAAAAGAAGAATAAATACGAAGCAGCTCTATCACGATTGAATGTTTATAAAAAGCAAATAATTAACGGATGGCAACAAACATTAACGGAGTTGGAGCAGGCCAACCGTGAACTGATATCAAATGCCCAGCGTCTATTAAAAGAAAAAGATTTATATGTGATACAAGCATCAGTGTCTGGCTCATTGTCCCAGGTAGCAGGTGTTCAGATTGGCAGTTTTATTACACCCGGTCAGGCACTGGCACAAATATCCCCGGATAAAGAATTGATAGCCGAATGTTATATACAACCCAAAGACATTGGCTTTATAAAAGAACAACAAGCAGTTCGCTTGCAGTTCGATGCCTTTAACTACAACCAATGGGGCATGATAGATGCGCATGTTCTATCTGTTTCTGAAGATGTTATTGTAATTAATAACCGGCCGGTGTTTCGTGTACGATGTTCATTACCAGTAACCTATCTGCAGTTAACATCAGGGCATAAAGGGTTTATAAAAAAGGGAATGACCTTAACCAGTCGATTTGTATTGACCGAAAGAACCCTGTATCAGTTGCTGTTTGATAAAGTGGATGATTGGCTCAATCCGAAATTGGTGAAGAAAGAAAAGTGAATAGTTAATAATGAAAATTGTATTGGAGATGAAAAAGAATAGTCCGTTACGAGATAAGAGTTATCAGTTTGCGATTAAGATTGTTGAATTGGCACGAGAGTTGCAAAATGATAAGGAGTTTGTTTTGAGTCGTCAAATACTACGGAGTGGCAAGGCAATTGGTGTATTGATTCGGGAGGCTGAGTTTGCTCAAAGTAAAGCAGTTTTTATCCATAAAATGAGTATCTCTTTGAAAGAAGCCAACGAAACCGATTATTGGCTTAACCTATTATTTGATACCGATTACATTTCAGAAACTAAGTTTGATGAACTCAACAAACAATGCAATTAGCTTATTGCCATGCAGGTTTCCTCCATCAAAACCACCAAAGCCAACCTTAACACTTAACTAATTACACATAGTTCATCACTATGAACTTTACACTTTTAGTTCGCCATTTTTAGTTCGTCACTCTTAACTCATCACTATGAGCTTATGAAAATAAAACAACGCGATATAACCGACTGTGGAGCCGCTTGCCTGGCTTCAATAGCAGGTCATTACAAGTTGAAGCTTCCTGTTTCTAAAATACGACAGATTGCAGGTACCGATAAAAAGGGAACCAATGTCTTAGGACTTATAAAGGCTGCCGAAAAAATGGGCTTTACTGCCAAAGGAGTAAAAGGTGGTGTGGATGCATTACCCAAAATACCTTTACCAGCCATAGGGCATGTGGTTGTTAAGGAAGTTTTACAGCATTATGTAGTTATCTACAAGGTAAGCAGCAGGGAGGTAGAATACATGGATCCGGGTGATGGTAAGATGCATAAAGAAGCGATTGCCGAATTTGAAAAGAAATGGACAGGAGTACTGGTGCTATTTGCTCCCAACAACGATTTTGTGGCCCGTAACGAAAAAGTATCCAACTTTAGCCGCTTTGTGTTTTTATTGAAGCCACATAAAAGCATGATTGTGCAGGCCTTGGTGGGGGCGATACTTTATACGGTGTTAGGCTTGTCCACCTCCATCTATATTCAAAAAATTACCGATTACGTGTTGGTAGATGGTAATACCAATCTGCTGAACCTGCTCAGTATTGGAATGATCGTCATTTTGCTGTTTCAGATTTTTATTGGGGCAGCCAAAACTATATTAATGTTGCGGACGGGCCAGCTTATCGATGCCCAATTGATATTGGGTTACTATAAACACCTACTGCGATTACCACAACGGTTTTTTGATACCATGCGTGTGGGTGAGATTATTTCGCGCATTAACGATGCGGTGAAAATTCGTGCCTTTATAAACGATACAGCAGTTAGTTTGGTGGTCAACGTTTTTATCATTTTCTTCTCCTTTGGTTTAATGTTTATCTATAGTTGGAAGCTGGCATTGATAATGGCCATTGTGATTCCACTCTATGCCTTAACCTATTTTATTGCCAACAAGCTTAATAAAAAACAGGAGCGAAAAGTGATGGAGCACGCAGCCGATTTGGAAAGTCAGCTGGTGGAATCGTTAAACTCAGTACGCACCATTAAGCAGTTTGGACTGGAGGATTTTACCAATGTAAAAACCGAAATGCGTTTTATTACCTTGTTGAAAACGGTGTATAAATCGGGGATTAACTCTATTTTTGCCGGTAACTCATCAGAGTTTTTAAGCCGGGTATTTACCATTATTCTCTTATGGGTGGGTTCCTATTTTGTTATCGACCAAAGCATCACACCGGGTGAGTTGTTGTCGTTTTATGCCATTATAGGTTACTTTACCTCACCGGCAGCCAGTCTTATTGGTATGAACAAAACGGTACAAAATGCCCTGATTGCCGCCGACCGTTTATTTGAGATTATGGATCTGGAACGCGAGTCGGACGAAAATAAAATTGAATTGCGCACGGACTTATTGGGTGATATCCGTTTTGATAATGTATCGTTTAGCTATGGGACACGTGTGGATGTGTTTGAAGATTTTAACCTGAGCATAGCTAAAGGCCAATTAACTGCCATAATTGGCGAGAGTGGTTCGGGTAAAACCACCTTGGCAGCTTTGGTTCAAAAGCTTTACCCTCTTAATAAAGGCAGTATTTATATTGGCGAGCACAACATCAACTACTTCAACAATGAAAGTTTGCGTCAGTTGGTAAGCAGTGTACCGCAAAAGCTGGATTTATTTGCCGGTAATGTGGTGCAGAATATTGCGGTGGGTGAGTTTAATCCCGATATGGAACGGGTATTGGCCATTTGTAAGCAGCTCGGTATACTTAAATTTATTGAGAACCTGCCTAACGGTTTTAATACCTATCTGGGCGAAAACGGTGCCAGCCTCAGTGGCGGACAAAAGCAACGCCTGGCCATTGCCCGTGCTTTATATCGCAAGCCCGAGGTATTGATATTAGATGAAGCCACCTCCTCGCTCGACTCAGAGTCGGAAGCCTTTGTGCAGGCTACCATTGACCAGTTGAAACTGCAAGGCAAAACCATTGTGGTTATTGCCCACCGCCTGAGCACGGTAATGAATGCCGATAAAATAGTGGTGTTGGAGAGTGGGCAATTAATTGAAGAAGGAACGCATTACCAACTCTTTAAACAGCAAGGGAAATATTTTAGGATGTGGGAGAAACAGATGCCGGTGTTAAGTGATGAGTTGAGAGTGAACAATTAATAGTGATTAACGAATAGTTAAAAGTGAAAAACGAATATTGAAGAAACCCCCTCGGCAGACGACTATTAGTAAGCTGCTAATGTTGCCTGTAGATTAAAACTTAAAGGAAGTCAGAGGCTTCCAATAATTATAGTATTATAATCAGTCAATATAATCCGACTCTGGAGGAGTCGCACAATTAATTCTTGAATATAATAATGAAGAGCTAACAGTTATAACAATTTAAAACATAAACCATGGCCAAACTAACTAAAACCATTGAACTAATGCAGCGCATTGACAAACTTATAAAACGAAAAGCAACCGGTTCGCCTCAGGAGCTGGCAGATCGTTTAGATATCTCGAAGGCTTCTGTACATAGGGTGATTGATGTGATGAAAGAATTTGGTGCGCCCATTGAATATTGTATTATCAGTCAAAGCTATATTTATTCCAAAGAAGTAGCTTTTTATTGTGGCTTTTATGGTGAAGAATTAACTGAAAACGAGTTGCACACCCTTAATGGCGGTTTCACCCAATTAAAACAATTAACAAATATTAACATCAACAAAGGTCTCAGTCTCAAAATTTGAGACTCGCAAGCTTTAATATTGCAGATGTAACGTTACAATGAAATACCCCGATGGACGTCCTTACAAAACAGTTCCACCGGGGCGCAGGCCACAGCCTGCACAAAATTAATTATTTTATAAACTTAAATTTTGTGAAAATGAAAAATTTAAAAGAATTCGGCGTTCAGGAGATGGATGCGAAGGAAATGAAGAAAACTGATGGGGGAATAATTGGTCCCCTTGCGGTAGCTGCTGCATATGCATTTTGGGGAGCAGCATTTTATGGAGCTTTTACTATGGGTTACGATGCAGCACAAAAATAAAATTAAATCAGATGAAAGATAAATTAGATACATTAAAAGTAAAACCACTTAGTAAGTTAGAGCAAAAAGCTTACAGTGGTGGAGTTATTGGAATCGTTCTTGCTGTAATTGCTTTAGCTTTAACTACCACAACAGCTGTTGGATATACAGTAGGGAGATTGACACGAGAAGATTAACAAAGTATAGGGTTCCGCATATGGAACCCTGATTTTATCAAATTTCAATGAAAGTATTTACAACTATTTTAAATGGTTTGGGATTATTGCTGATAATCGTAGTAATTATTTTCAAGCTAAGTCTTTTTCTGATGTTTGTAGGATTAATGATAAATGTCGTGGCTTTAGGTATTAGACATTTTAATAAAAAGAATACCTGACAATTAAGAAATGTGAGGAAGAGATTGGCTTGAATTTTAAGAGAACGGCTATGTTGGATGTCTTGAAGGCTGATCTAAAACGATAAAGGTTTAATGCAAGGTGATATTTTGAAAAGAGTTAAGTTTATTTAATTCAGTTATCTCTGAATTAACTTAACCTATATTTATATGTCTACATCAAAATTCTTTCTCCTTGTTATTCTGTGCGGCATCGTTTGTTCTATCTCCCAGGCACAACAAATTAATGGTCGGATAATAAATGCCAATTCTCAAGTCCCCATTCCTTTTGTAAATATCAGTATTAAGGGTAGCTATATGGGCACTGTATCGGATGCAGAGGGGAATTACCAGATAAATATCCCCAGGGCATATGCCGATGCCGCGATCTGTTTTAGTTGTATTGGCTACGAATCAAAGGACGTGAGTGTTGTGGAACTTAGGAAAAATCCGAATGTGAAATTATTAAAAGCCAATGTACAATTAGATGAAGTGACCATTATGCCCGATAGCACACTTCGAAGTTTTCTGCGTAAGGCTTACCAAAAGATACCTGAACATTATCCCAGGTACCCAACCCAATACGAAGCCTTTTATCGGGAAGGGGTTGAGAATGCGCAAAATCAATACATTAGATTGGTGGAGGTGATGACTAAGGCCAATAAATCGAGCTATAAGAATTCACAATCGGGGCACGGTACAGCTAATAAGATCCAGAAGGTACATTGATGTGGATAGCAGCGAGGCCTTTCCGATTAGTTTTTATGGCGGTCCTCATTTTATACACGAACTGGATTGTGTGAAGGCTCGTTTTGCCTTCTTAAAACCACATAAAGATTACGAATATCGCTACGATGGTTTGTCTGTTTACAACAATGAAAAAGTTCATAAGATCAGTTTTTCGCCTGCCGTTAAAAGTAAGAAGATTTACAAGGGAACAATGTATATTCATGCTGCTTCATTGAGTTATCTGCGATTTGATATGCAGTTGACTGATCCTGGATTAAAGCAACGATTTAATGGTATTTTTGATTCGCAATACGGTTTAAGTTCGCTGGAAAAAACATATGTTGTTAATTACCAGTTAAAAGATTCCATTTGTTATTTAAAATCAATTTTCGAAAATGAACTATTGCAAACTAAAGACGGTCATTTGTATAATTCTCCTTTGGAATTAGTTGTCACTAAAACCAAGGCCTCAGCCATTGATGCAATTCCTTTCAGATGTCAACTGCCTTTGGCTTATGTTCCGGATCGGGAAGCAAGCAATTATTTTGAAAGTGATTGGCGAAGCTACAATACCTTAAGTCAGGTTGAACTGATAGATACATTGTCCAGTAAAAAGCTTTTCGAGAATGCTGAACAATCGCTTAGTAAAAAGGATCGGTTTTTGGAGGTGTTTAGTCATCTTGACTTCTCCTATAGATTAGGCTATCAGGCCTATCATCTCACAAAAGGATGGCGTCAACTGGATTTTCAGGAAGTGGCCTTCGAAAAAAATCTTGAAGATGCTGGCACTACATTGGTGGTAGAAGGTATGGTTGCCTATAACCTAACACAACGCTTCAATATCGGTTATCTTATTGAAGTGGGTTTGGGAGATAACAATTTGCAGGATAAACATGGCCCTCAACTCATTTACAAATTACCTTTAAAAACAATGGGCAAAAACCTGCTGTTGGAGCCACAATTGGCTTATGTCTGGCATAAATTTGGCCGATCTGTTGGCACACAAACTTTTGATCAGAAATTTAGTTTTGGAGGTAAAGATTTTAAACAATCCAAGGTCGAGGCCTTGCCAGGTATCAGGCACCATGGCTTGCAAATTGGAAGCAGTTTATTGTACCAGCTTTCAGCCAGGTTGTATTTGGATATGAACGCCAGCTATTACATGGCATCACATACTGAAGAAGTTTTATTTCTGCAGGAACGTTCGGGTTTTTTCTTAACACGGAAAACTGCTTTTGAACCATTAGCTGAAACAGAGGCTATTTTAACGATAAACGATGAGGTAATACAAACAAGTGGTATTAACTATGATAATTGGGCCATATCAATTGGTGTAAGAATTGCATTTTAAAATAAAAGTTTATTATATAAGTATCTGTTTGCAATGTGCGAATAGAGTGATTTAAAACTTTAAATAAGGCTAGGAGTGGAATTAATACTTGCCAATAAACTGTGAAATAAATAACATGCTTTAATAATGTAGTGTTAAATTGAATTGAATTTAATCTACAAAAATAGAGTGTTAGTGTAAGAAAAAGACCATTTGGTCAATGGTGGTAGATTTTTGGTGTCAAAAAGGTGTTACGATTTTAACTTTCTGCTATTAACTTATAAACAACAGAGAACTTAAATATTCTGCCTGTTTTCTAAAAGAAGGTAAACACTAAATTAAAGCTCGCTTATTTAATAGAAATGTGTCAAGTTATGTTTTAAATAGAAAATCGTTCAGATAGAATCAATCAGAATTTAGCATCAGTTGGTTGGATCGGAGAGTGTAGAGGATTTGGTGTTAAACCTATGAGTACAAGCATGTCGTTAAAAAAATATGCGAGCCTCTTATAAAAATAAAATCCACCTATATAAACGTGTTATAGTTTAGGAAATCATAAGAGTTGATGTATTTGAAAAGGCTTACTGTTTAAGCGATAAATGACTTAATGAAGCAATGATTATAGCAGTTTAGCTTAATAAACATCTATAATTACGTGGGAGGCATATATTAACGCGATAAATGCGATTGAAAGTTAATCGTAGAATGTCTGTATAAAGCAGATTTAATAATATACAAGAAATTAAAGCTAAGATGTAATTAACATGTGAGAACAATAGCAGGGCATCTTTGATCTATGGGGGTACTGGCAATGTACCCCCTTTGCTTTTATTGTAACACCTCAGGTTCTATCATTACTAACGCATAGGTGTCAGTTGGCAGTCCAAAATAGCTTTCATTGTTCCACTAAATCAATAGAAAGTTGAAGCATTTCAAAGATATTCGCAGAACGCTTAATCCAGGTATCAA
>JAOARW010000042.1 GCA_025210475.1 Carboxylicivirga sp.
AAAGTGAGTCGTAAAACTCACTAAAACAACTAAAAAGTGAATGAAAAATGAACAACTTATACAATTATAGTTAAATAGAAAGGTGGAAATGGTCATAAAAACAAAAAGCTCTTCTTTCAACTATTTTTGCAAAGGTCTCATATTTTAATAATGTGATACAAAAGCCTTATGTTGTATTTGATACTTATGTTGTTAACTTTACATTACGTTGAAATAATAATGTAGTCGCGCGATATCCAAATACTTATAGCATCAAGTGATAATCGTATACAGAGTATATATCGACAGTGAAATACAGATGTAGAAAGTTGTAGTCAACAAAAAACAATCGCAATGAAAGATATCCCAGGAATTGATGAAAACGGAAATCCTAAGAATGGCCCATTTGAGGTTTACTTCAAGAACGGATCAGTCTCTTGTCAAGGTGAATTTGACAATGGGAAAAAATCAGGAACGTGGAAATACTTTCTCAACAATGGACAATTGCAGTCATCAGGCAACTACAAAAACGGGAAGATTGTTGGTAGGTGGGAATGGTTTTACAAAAGTGGTGAACTAAGGGGAACGGGTGGATTCGATGATGAAGAAAATAAACATGGAGAATGGAAACGATACCATACCAACGGTCAACTCTGGGATGAAGGTTATTTCGAACATGGCAAGAAGAAGGGGATCTGGAAAGTTTATGATGAGACTGGCAAGTTGGTAAAAGAGCAAACGTTTAAGTAAGGAACAGAATGAGATATGATGATATTCCTCAATCTTATTTTAATTATCGTTCAAATTCTGGTGATTATTTGTTTTTACAAATCTCCAATAGGAACTTTAACTTTTGGTTATGGATTAGGGGATTTTTTTTATTTGTTAGTCTGTAAAATAGCAGTTGTAATTCACTTAATCTGGATTATCATGCTTCGAATAAAAAAATCACCACCAAACAAATACCGAAAACCATTAATCATTTACACCATCATTTTGCTTTGGATATTTTATAATTTGTCATATGGAAGAGGAGCCGGATTTCCATGGAATGGTAAATTGTTTAATACATTTTAATTAGATGGATTGGGAACAATATTTCAGAAGTGGTAGAAAAAGTAGTTAATGAAAAAGTAGAATGGCAATTGTAAATCTCAATTTAGACAACTGACATTAATAAAAAAATTGCATCACGTGAATAAAGAACAGGCCCATCATTAAGATAAGATACAATAGATAAAACCTAACACAGAGAATATGGAAACAAATTATGGATCACTTATTGATAGAATAAAAGCATTAACAATCGATTCGGTTGTAATAATGGCACTCGGACTTATTACTGCTATTTCTTTTAGTCAATTTGAAAATATACCTGATTATATAAGGGGAGTAGCCTTCGTTTTTGTTTTCTTACTTTATGATCCAATTTTTACTAGTTTATTCGGAGGAACAATTGGCCACTTATTAATTGGATTAAGAGTTAAAAGGGATAAAGATCATTCAAAGAAAATAATATTTCCTGCTGCCATTTTAAGGTTTATTATTAAGATCTTTCTAGGTTTGATTTCATTATTGACTGTAACTGGAAACAAAAAGAATAAGTCAATTCATGATTCGGTTGTGAGTTCTGTGGTTATAAAATTATAATTGAGAAGAAATAGAGATTAAGGCTAAGCGGGTGCAGTAAAGTAATAACCTGAGTACGATTTAAATTTTAGAATGTCGAACTCAGTACCCCATGCGCCTTAGCGCAATAGCCAATAATCTAACAATTAAACGCCCTTTGACTTGGCTCAGGGAGCGACTTTTGGCCGATTGCTAATAGCTATCAGCTAGTGGCCATTAGCTTTTTGTTAGATAGAAGTTTAATAGAATAACAGACTTTTGAAGATTCAATTTCATGCTGAAGGTTGGACTTTACAAACATAGATAGTTGCTAAACAGATAGATTTCAATGAGGAATTTTGTAACAATACTGATATTTATATTCTTGGTTTCGTGCCACAGTAAAAAAACAGCTCAAGTCAAAGAATATGCAATACTTATTTCAAAAGTTGATTCGATAGCCGTAAACAATGGTTTTAATGGAGCTATTCTGATTACAAGAGATACGCTTACGGTTTATTCCAAAGCATTCGGTTATTCCGATTTTGAGAACAAAACTTCATTAAATATAGAAGATCAATTTGTCATTGGCTCAATTAGTAAACAAATAACAGCGGTTTTAATTTTGAGAGAATTCGAAAAAGGAAATTTAAAACTCGTTGATAAAATAGGTCAGTATTTACCAGAGCTTAATCAAGCTTGGGCAAAGGAGGTCACAATACACCATTTATTAATTCATACCCATGGAATTGTTGACTTGGATAAGCCCTTGGTATTTACATTAGGTGCTCAGTTTAGTTATTCGCAGTTGGGATATGAATTATTGGCTAATATTTTGCAACAACTCACAGGTAAAACATTTAAGAACTTATCAACTGAACTTTTTAATGAATATGGATTAAAAAACACCTACCATCCCGACAATAAAAAATACAAAGACCTGGTAAAAGGCTATGAAGAGTCTGAACAAGGAGAATTGGAATTCTGCACAAATAGTTTGATGAATTATGTACCTGCCGGTGCTTTTATTTCAAATGTAAGTGATTTGAACCAATGGAATGTTCTGCTTTATTCAGGAAAACTAGTAAGTAAAAAGACGCTTGGATTAATGGAAACCAGGTATGCCAGCAGACTTCATCCCATTTTTGAAAAAATAGAATATGGATATGGTCTGCTTTTTAAAGAGGGAGAAAATCATATACAGATTGGAGCCTTAGGCTATGCACCTGGATTTGTTTCAGCATGTTATCATTATCCGCAAACCAATATGAACTTAATTGTGCTTGAAAATAAAGCAAGAAGATTGAATAATTTCAGAGAAACATTTCGAGTACACACCCAATTGATGGATTTAACACGTGAAATGCATTAGAAAATCTATTGCGCACAGAAACAGCTCATCACAAGGCGTTGCACTAATTATTTACAAACAATCTGAGCGATTTTTTTATGTCGAACTCAGGTTTACCGTTTTCCTTTCGCAATGGTGTATTTCAGCATGTAATACACAATAGCCACTGCAATAAGCATCCAGATGATGCCAATTACAATAGAGGGAATACCGGTCATCTCAGCTATTCGATCGGCATCGCTGCCAATGCCACTACGGGCAATTAAATCGGATTTAATATCCAGAATTACATACAGGCAGCTGGTGAGCCCGATAAATTTCAATAGATATTCGAGGGCTGTAATGGGCAGATATTTAACAGAGGCAAACATAAAAACGGTGAAGCCGGTACAGAATAGGATGCCAAATAATTCACCCGATTTGATGACGTAATATGTGATAATCAGAGAACCAAAGCCAATTATTCCGGCTAGCAGACGAATGTATTTTGAGTGAGAGGCCGTCAGGAAGATGATGGCTCCCCAAAGCAAACTGCCTAAATAACCGGCACTGGCAATCATAAATGACGGGCAAAAGCCAGGCGGTCGGGTAGAGGTGCATGATCCGCCAATCATGTGGTTTATCTCTATCTTCACGATGTCACCACCCATTAGCTCAGCCATTAAACCGTGACTGATCTCATGGAGCATCACCACAAATATTTTGATTGGGTAGATAACAATGGTATCCCAAAGTAAGATGGCAATAATAAACATGCCAATCAGAATCAGTAGTTGTTTGGTGTTTTTACTCATCGTGTTAATCTTTTTCAGGGGATAAAAGTATTAATATTATCGATAGATAAATGGGAAATACACATATTCACCTATTCAACACCTAGGGGTACTTAAAGATTAAGCTGTAAAATTCGAACTGTTAGTTGGAGTGCATTACCTAAAGCAACTAATTAAAACTCTGCCGATACTTAAGCGGTGAAATATTGGTTTTTTGCTTAAATAATTTGGTGAATGACTGAGGATGCTGAAAACCCAGTTTATAGGCGATTTCACTAATCGATAACTCGGTGATAGTTAACAGTTCTTTGGCCTTTGTTATTACACTTTCGTGAATGTGTTGCTGAGCCGACAGGCCGGTGTAACTTTTGAGCATATCCGATAAATAGGCCGCCGATAGGTGCAGATTATCGGCCAGGTATTGAACGGTGGGCAGGTTTTCATGTGCATTGATTTTGTAATAATCAGACAGAATGTTTTCAACCTGACTAACAAGGTTGTTGTGAAAATTTTTACGGGTGATAAATTGGCGATTGTAGTAGCGGTTGATGTGTACCAGCAACAAGTCGATGTTACTCAGAATAACTTGTTGGCTAAAGTTATCCATATTATTTTCATATTCAGTTTTAATGGCTTCGAACAGATTGAAAATAATCTGCTGTTCATCATCAGAAAGGTGAAGCGCTTCATTTACCTGGTACGAAAAGAAATCGTATTCCTTAATCTTTTTTGCGAGGGGATGATGCAGCAAAAAATCAGGATTCAGGGTTAAAGCATAACCCACAATATCCATCTCCTCAATATTTTCTACCGATAATACCTGGTTAGGTCCTACACACATTAATACGCCTTCATCAAAATCAAATTGGTTTTGCCCATATTTCAACTTTCCCGTAACACCTGATTTTACCGAGATAGTGTAAAATTCTGTTCGGTAAGAACCCCAAACTTCCATATTACTTGTCATATCCACCTGCTGCAAATCAATCACACTAATTAAAGGGTGCTTGGGTTTTGGCAGTTCCATCAGTTGATGAAATTCGGATATGCTTTTGATAAAGTGAACCATAGTTACAAAAAATTAATTCTTCTATTCAATACCTGAAAAAGCCGAACCAAAGTGAATTGTCAAATATCAGACCTGGCTTTATCATTTACGGATATTTATCAGAATTCAATATAAGCCTTATTCTAACAGAAACAAGCTGTATTATGGTTTGTTGAATTCTTTAAGATTCTAAAATCCTCTTATTTATCCATCCGAGATTCCACCTGGCTTATTTATGTAAAATCGTGAAAGGATTTAATGTGAATAAGCCAGTATGGAATGCGGGATACATTAGGCACAGGCACATCGTAGTTGAATGTTGAATGCAATTACCGGCAGTGTTATGGATTTATTCACTGCCAGTTTAATTTTATTGGTCGATGGATTGCATATTGTCCGCATCGTAGCGATCACCGGTTTCGGCACTTAATGGGATAATACTTTCCAATCGATCTAAATCGTTACGCGATAAACTAACTTCGCTTGCGGCAATGTTTTGCTCCACATATTTTATTCGCTTGGTACCCGGAATTGGTACTGCTCCTTTGGCCATTATCCAGGCCAAAGCCAATTGAGTGGTGCTTATTTCTTTTTCGGCTGCCATGGTTTGAATTTCTTTTAACAGATCCAGGTTTTTCTGAAATTGTTCGCCCTGGTATTTAGGTACCATGCGCCTGAAATCATTCTCAGGGAAATCATCGGGAGATTGGAACTGACCGGATAAAAAGCCACGTCCCAAAGGTGAATAAGCCACCAGAGTAATGCCCAATTGTTCCATGACCGATTTAATACCTTGTGCTTCTACATTTCGTTCAAATAGCGAGTATTCAGTTTGAACGGCTGAGAGAGGGTGAATGGCATGTGCCCGTTTAATGGTGTCGGCCGATACTTCTGAAAGGCCCAAATATTTTACCTTGCCTTCTTTGACCAATTCGCTCATGGCTTCCATGGTTTCCTCAATTGGAGTAGCAAAGTCGAGGCGGTGCTGATAATACAAATCGATGTAATCCGTCTTTAAATTCCTGAGTGAACGCTCCACAGCTTTCTTAATATAGTTCTTGGTGCCGTTAATTTTACCGGTTATAGAGCCTGCCTCGTTTATTTCAAAACCAAATTTGGTGGCAATTACATATTTATCACGATTTCCGGCAATAGCCTTACCAACAAGTTGTTCATTTAGCAAAGGACCATACAGGTCGGCTGTATCTAAAAAGTTACCACCTAGTTCCAGCGAGCGGCGAATGGTTTTGATAGCTTCTGCCTCATTGGCCGGACCGTACATATCGGCTCCAAACATCGATGTCATTCCCATGCAACCTAATCCTAATGGAGGTGTTTTCAAACCCTGACTTCCTAATTGTATTGTCTTCATAATCTTTTACTTTAATGTTGATAATAAATTACAAAACAAAGTTGAGGAATGCCATGCAAGAAAAAGTAGCCATTTTAAGGATTGACTTAGCCAAATTGCAGAATACCCGATGTTATTTTTAAAAAGAAGCTTTTATCCAATTAACCAGCCGTTCGATAACTGATTACTTCTGCTGAATCAGTTAAACCCGCAATATGCATTAGAAAATCTATTGCGTATTGAAACAGCTTCATCACAAGGCGTTTCACTAATTTATCTCGATTCACCATAGTGATGCTATGATTCATCTCTATAAGTCCCTGTGCTTTTGCTTTTTCAAACCTCATTACGAAGGTCTAATACATATACTCTATTAAAAAACAAATTTAAGCAACTCTTTTTGGTGAGCTATTACTATTTTTTTCTCTCGGGTCAGTACATATATAATCCTTTCTATATGGTGTTTTACTATTGACAACACT
>JAOARW010000043.1 GCA_025210475.1 Carboxylicivirga sp.
AGTGTTGTCAATAGTAAAACACCATATAGAAAGGATTATATATGTACTGACCCGAGAGAAAAAAATAGTAATAGCTCACCAAAAAGAGTTGCTTAAATTTGTTTTTTAATAGAGTATATGTATTAGACCTTCGTAATGAGGATTGAAAAAGCAATAAAACAGGGATTTATAGAGATGAATCATAGCATCGCTATGGTGAATTGAGATAAATTAGTGAAACGCCTTGTGATGAAGCTGTTTCAATACGTAATAGATTTTCTGATGCATATTGCGGGTTAATTCTGTATTAAAAAAAATTGCGGAGCCGCTAATGGTTATACAACCATAGGGACTCCGCTATTTTAAATGCATTATTTTGCTCAACTCAATATTAATGAGGCTTGCTAATTGTTTAAAGTTCGATGTCTACATCGTGTTGCTCAATCCAGGGTAAACCAAGCTTATTTAATTGCTCCATAAATGGATCTGGATTAAACTCTTCCACATTGTAAACGCCAGGTTTTTTCCAAAGTTCCTTCAAATACATCATGGCACCAATAGTGGCCGGCACTCCGGTTGTGTAACTCACACCCTGTGCTCCTGTTTCATTATAGGCATCCTGATGCTTACAGTTATTGTAGATGTAATAAGTTTTTTCTTTTCCATCTTTTAAACCTCTGATACGACAACCAATAGATGTTTCACCAGTGTAGTTTTCGCCCAAATCACCCGGATCGGGCAAGACTGCTTTTAAGAACTGGATTGGCACAATCTCTTTCCCTTCGTAGTTGATTGGCTCAATACCCGCCATACCAATGTTTTGAATGACGCGCAGGTGTGTTAAATACTCCTGACCAAAAGTCATCCAGAAACGGGCGCGCTTCAACGATGGGTAATTTTTTGTAAGTGACTCCAATTCTTCATGGTAAATCAAATAAGATTCACGCTCACCAATGTTAGGGTAATTTAATGGTTGATGGATTTCGTGTGGTTCTGTTTCAACCCACTGTCCGTTTTCCCAGTATTTACCCTTTTGAGTGACTTCACGAATATTAATTTCAGGATTGAAATTTGTAGCAAAAGCTTTTCCATGATCCCCTCCATTGCAATCAACGATATCCAGGTATTGAATTTTGTCGAAATGATGTTTGGCAGCATGAGCTGTAAAGATACTGGTGACACCCGGATCGAAACCACAACCTAAAATAGCGGTGATACCAGCTTCTTTGAAGCGTTCCTGGTAGGCCCACTGCCATTTATATTCAAACTTGGCTTCGTCAACAGGTTCGTAATTGGCCGTATCCAGATACGCTGTTTTTGTTTCCAGGCAGGCATCCATAATGGTTAAATCCTGATAAGGAAGAGCCACATTCACCACGATGTCTGGTTTAAACTCATTGATGAGTTCAACCAACTCGGGAACATTGTCAGCATCTACCTGAGCTGTTTTGATGCGGTTGTTTCCAACACGATCAGCAATGGCATCGCATTTACTTTTTGTACGACTGGCCAGCATGATATCGGTAAATACCTCTGGCAATGAAGCCATCTTATGAGCAACAACGGTACCAACGCCGCCGGCTCCAATAATTAAAACTTTACCCATTTTGTAAGTAATAATAAAAACCTAAGTTTCTGACTTGTTGATATTAAACAGCGTTGCCTTATCCTCTGGGGCAACTTTGCAAATTGACAAAAAAAAAGGAAAACTGGCAATACCCATTAGCATCTTTTATGATTAAAAAATAATGATTCAAAATATATAGGGAAATGCTTATGGCAGTAGACCAATGGGTCGGCTTGAGTTCCTTTGTTTATAGGCGAAGTAAAAATAATGTATTGAAAATAAGGTGGTATTATTGGTTGGTTTGATCTTTATTTGTTAGTTTTGACCCCGTAAATCAAAAGTATATGTTAAGAGTTAAGGGTTTTCTATTGTTTATCGGGCTGTTTGGGCTTCTGATTTCTTGCTCGCAAAAGCTAGGAGGAAGTCATTCCGACGACCTAATTGTTGTAGGTTTTTATAACCTGGAAAACCTGTTTGATACAATTAATACACCTGATGTAAGGGATGAAGAGTTTACTCCAGACGGACGAAAAGAGTGGACAGAAGAGCGCTATGAAAAGAAGCTGGCGATGATGTCGAAAGTGATTCGATCACTCGGAGATACAGTTGGAGTATCGGCACCGGCTATTATGGGCTTATGCGAAGTGGAAAACAGAAGAGTGGTGGAAGACCTGATCAGTCATCAGAATTTAGTAGAATATGGCTATGAAATTGTGCATCAAGATTCACCGGATAAACGTGGTATCGATGTGGCATTATTATACCAGCCTAAGCTATTTGAGGTGGAAAACGTTAAAGCAGTTCCTTTATATATCTATGATCAGGAGGATCAGGAGCGAATTTACACCAGGGATCAATTATTGGTATCGGGACGTTTGGCTGATGAAAAAGTTCATTTGTTGGTGAATCATTGGCCATCGCGATATGGAGGGGAAGAGCGTAGTCGTCCATCGCGAAAAGCAGCCGCACAGTTAACGCGATCCATTGTTGATTCTTTAAAACAATTTGATAAGGCTGCAAAAGTGATTATCATGGGTGATTTAAATGATGATCCGCATAATGTGAGTATAAAAGATGAGTTGAGGGCTGTTAAAAAAGAAGAGCTTCAGCCGGGCGACTTGTTTAACCCTTATGCACAGAAACATCAAGATGGTGAAGGAACGCTTTGCTACCGAGGTGTGTGGAATTTATTTGATCAGATTATATTAACACAGAGTTTGTTGGACGAAACATCAGGTATTCATTTCGATGGAGCTTATGTTTTTGGAAAACAGTTGTTGCGCGAACAGAAAGGTAAGTACAAGGGATATCCGCTGCGTACCTATGTTGGAAATCGCTACTTTGGTGGTTATAGCGACCACTTTCCGGTTTGCATTGTGTTAAGAAAATAATATTAGTTTATACCTTTAGTTATGGATGAATGGTCGGTTACAAACGTGTAGCCGGCCATTTATTGATATAAGCCCTTCGATTGAATAAAACGATAAACTGCTTGGGGAAGCAGGTAGGGGAGTTTTCGTCCTTCTTTAATCCATTTTCTGATATCCGATGAAGCAATCTCCACCATAGGAGCCTCTGTCAGTTTGCAGTTGACAGGCAAATCGTTTACATTCACCGGATAACCCGGACGTGGATAAACCAAAATTGAATGATTGTTAATTATCTCATCGGCTGATTTCCATTGATTGATACGCAAGATATTATCTGCTCCCATAATGATGCTAAAAGAGCAGTTGTTATACTTCAGTTTAAGTGCTTGCAGTGTATCAATGGTATAGGAAGGAATGGGCAGGCCCAGCTCAATGTCTTCAACGCGATAGCTTGATTGCTCATTGGTTGCCAGACGAACCATCTCAATTCGCAGGTCGGTTTGAAGTAAATCTTCGCTTCTTTTAAATGGATTCTGTGGGCTGACCACAAACCAGATTTCATCCTGGTTTTCAAATTCCAGCATGTAGTTAGCTAATGCCAGATGTCCGATGTGCAGAGGATTAAAAGAACCGAAGAATAAACCAACCTTTTTCACGTGTGCTTATTTTAAGAAATCAGATAGTACCTGTTCGGCTGTTGCTATTGCCTGATCCAGATTATCATTGACAATGACCTTATCAAACTGATCGGCATAGCCTAATTCCTTTTCTGCTTTGGCAATACGCATGGTAATTTTCTCATCCGTATCGGTTCCTCTGTTGCGAAGTCTTTTTTTCAGTTCTTCAATGGATGGAGGCTGTACAAAAAGACTCATGGCTTTATCTCCATACATTTTTTTTACATTAATGCCACCAACCACATCAATGTCAAGTACAATGTTGTGTCCGGCAGAACAAATGCGTTCAACTTCACTTTTTAGCGTGCCATAGAAAGTATCGGTGTACACCTCTTCCCATTCCAGAAAAGCATCTTCTTTAATTTTTGCCTTGAACTCCTCAGGCGATAAAAAATAGTATTCTACTCCATGTTTTTCATTGCCTCGTGGAGCCCTGCTGGTAGCAGAGATTGAAAACTCCAGATCAAAACCTTTTTCGAGCAGAGCCTGAACAATGGTACTTTTGCCCGCACCCGAAGGTGCTGAGAAGATAATTAATTTACCTTTTTTATTTTTTTTGTGAACAGTAGTATGATAACAGAAATCCTTCATTTCGAAATAGCGCGACTAAAGTATATTTAGTATTTGTTCTTTAATTTTCTCCAACTCATCTTTCATGCGGATCACAATCTTTTGTAAATCGGCGTCGTTTGCTTTTGAACCTAAGGTGTTGATCTCGCGACCGATTTCCTGAGTAATAAAGCCCAGTTTTTTACCTACCGGATTTTCATCTTGTATGGTTTCCATAAAATACTCCAGGTGGTTGCTCAGGCGAACTTTTTCCTCGGTGATGTCAAGTTTTTCTAAATAAAAGATGATTTCCTGTTCAAACCTGTTTTCGTCAATTTTATTACTCTGACCAAGTTCTTCAAGGTTTTCGCGTATTCTGGTTTTTATCTTTTCAATGCGTTGTTCTTCGTAATCAGGCACCTTGGTTAATAAAGTGGCAATGGTGTTGATGCGGTCCTTAATATCCGCTTCCAAAGCTAAACCTTCTCTCTTACGAAAATCAATTATGTCAGCTATTGCACCTTTTAATGTTTCGGCAATGGCTTTCCATTCTGCTTCATCCAATTCTGCTAATTCGATTTTAACCGTATCGGGCAAAGGCATAATAACTTTTAGATAATCGGTTGAATTGTCAAGACCAAGTTCCTGGGCGACATTTTTTAATTGCTCATGATAATTGGCAATTACCTGTTGGTTGACTTTGGTAATTTTATCTGAACTGGCTGCCTCAACATAAAAGCTTAGGTCGATTTTACCTCGCGACAGTTTCTTTCCTAACAGGTTTCTTACTTCGATTTCTTTTTCCCGGTATAAGTTAGGCAAGCGTGTATTTAAATCGAGTTGCTTGCTGTTAAGTGATTTAATTTCAATGCTAATTTTTTTGTTGGGAAGCTCGCAAACGGCTTTCCCGTAACCGGTCATCGATTGAATCATAAGTCTTTAAAATTTCAAGTAAAGCGCAAAGGTAATCTTTTTCAATTATTAGAGGATGTTATTAATGAGGGATGTGATCGAATAAAAAAGTTTTGTCTAAATAATTTTCGTAAAGATCAAACAGTCAGACGATTTTATTTAGAACGAAGTAAAGTGACTAAGAAATAAAGAAAAAGATTAAACAAAAATTCATCACCAAGGTTTCTCTTTTAAATCACCATTAGAAAACCAATTAAATATTAAGGACATGAAACGAGTAGTTGAAAATTTAGGAAAAAACCTTTGGATGATGATGCTTTTACTAGGATTAGCATTTGTAAATGTATCTTGTGAAGATGACGATGATGATTCAGGAAATGATCAGCAAATGCCTGAAGAGTCGATGACGATTACTGACATTGCTGCTGGAAATTCTGATTTTAGCATTTTGGTAGCAGCATTGAAAAAAGTTGGCTTAGACGATGATTTAGCTTCCGAGGATAGTGAGTTTACTGTTTTTGCTCCAACAAACGCCGCCTTTGCTGCTTTATTGGAAGAGTTGGAAGTGAGTGGATTGGATGATATTCCGAATGACGTATTAACCAGTGTTTTATTATATCATGTTATGTCAGGCTCAAATAAAGCTGCCATGATTGAAACGGGTTATTATTCAACATTGAGTGCCGGACCAATGGATGGCTATGGCTTGTCATTTTATGTTGACATGAGCACGACCACAATTAATAGTCGCTCAAAGATAACAGCCACTGATATTCAGGCCGACAATGGTATTATTCATGTGATTGATAAAGTAATGTTGCCCATGAGTATTACCGATCATGCAATCGCCAACCCGGCATTCTCATCATTGGTAGCTGGTGTAACCAAGGCCGAACTAGCCGGTGCATTAGACGATGATGAAGCAACTTTCACTGTATTTGCCCCGACTAACGATGCATTCGATATGTTTTTCGCAGACTTGGGAGTAACGCTGGATGATTTAACCATGGAGACTCTGTCATCGGTTATTCTTTATCACGCCATTGGAGACTTTGTTCCTGCATCAAAAGTAGAGGCCGGATATTTCCCAACATTAAGCAGTGCTTTCGATCGCAATATTAGTGTAAAGATTGATACAGAAGGTGGCGTATTTCTTAACATGGATAGTGAAGTTGTTGCAACCGATGTTGTTGCTACCAATGGAGTAATTCATGCCATTAATAAAGTTATAATGCCTCCAGGTGTAGTTGATATTGCAATCGATAATTCAAATTTCTCAATTTTGGTTGAGGCTGTTATCAAAGCAGAATTAGTGGATGCCTTATCGGGCGATGGACCGTTAACCGTATTTGCACCAACCAATGCAGCCTTTGAGGAACTGTTTGCAGCAATTAATGTAACAGGGATTGCGGATCTTACAAAAGAAGACTTGACACCTATCTTATTGGCTCATGTTGTTGAAGGAAATGTTGCCTCAACCGACCTGAGTAACGGAGATGTAAACACATTAAATGTTCAAAAAAGCCTGGCTATTAATGTAGATAGTGGCGTTTCAATTGATGGAAACATTACAGTAGTAGCCGCTGATATTCAAGGAAAAAATGGAATAGTTCACGTTATCGACAAGGTGATTGTTCCTTAATATTCGCTTCAGGCGTTGAACGGATGGGGGCATTTATGTCCCCATTTTTTTGTTCTTTTATTTGCGAATAAAGATGAACATTCTTTATTGCCCAAGCGTTAAAGGATCAATAGTTGTGGAAGATAAAATTTTAAACAAGGCATGGCATACTATTCAATTAAGGATTTAGAAAAGATTTCGGGCATAAAGGCTCATACGATAAGGATTTGGGAACGACGCTATAACCTTATTGAACCGCAACGTACTGCCACTAATATTCGTTATTATAGCGATGATGATTTAAAGCGCATATTAAACGTATCGATACTTAATCAGAATGGCTTTAAGATTTCTAAGATTGCCCAAATGGATGATGTGCAATTACGGGATCGGGTAATTGATTTATGTTTGGATACACGAAATACCGATGTGCAGGTTGAGAGTTTACTGGTGGCCATGCTGGAGATGGACGAGAGTAAATTCACGAATGTGTTGACCAACTCCATTATTAAGCTTGGATTTGAAGCAACTGTTGAAAGTGTATTATTCCCTTTCCTGGATCGTATAGGCATTCTGTGGCAAGCCGGAACAATTAATCCGGCACAGGAGCATTTCATTTCTAACCTGATCAGGCAAAAGCTGATTGTTGCCATTGATAATGAGATGCAGAACTTTATTCCAAAATCAGATAAAACCATTGTTTTCTTTTTGCCTGAAAATGAGTTGCATGAAATTGGCCTGTTGTTCTATAGTTTAATTGCCAGAAAAGAAGGCTATAATGTTATTTACCTGGGAGCTTCGGTTCCTATTGAAGATTTGAAAGTTCTTTCGGGTGTGCGAAAAGTAGATGCCTTTGTAACCTCATTTGTTTCAGCCAGAAAGAAAGAGGAACTGGAACAATATTTGAAACAAGTAGAACAGGCAATTGATAATGGTTCGTTCTTTATTACCGGCCTTCAGATAAAAGAGCATCAACCCTCTGTTCCGGCTCAATTTACAATCATTACTACTTCGCAGGAATTTAAAAATGGTTTAGGCAAATTGGCTTAATAACCTGATTTCAAAAATTTAGATCGAACTAAGTACCCCATGCACCATGGGGCAATTTCCAATCATCAGAAAAGCTTATTTTGACTCTGTTCTGGGAAGGACTTGTATTATTAGCTATTAGCTATCAGTCATTGATTAGTAGCTTTTTGTTAGAATCTTAGTACGAAACCTTTGCAAGGCAAAAATGCCATTAAGTCTCAGATTAATAGTTGTTTAAGTTGGTTTCGTTTTGGATTTTCATTAACTTAAAGATGTGATTAAAAAGGAATTACATATGAGTTTTGTATCGCATCATGTCGAACGTA
>JAOARW010000044.1 GCA_025210475.1 Carboxylicivirga sp.
GAAGTACCAATGCAGCAGCAGAATCTTTCAATGCTAAAATCAAAGACTTCAGAAGGCAATTTAGAGGTGTGTCAGATGTGAGGTTTTTCCTTTACAGACTGTGTAAAATTTATGCCTAGACCCAGAATTTGCATGTGATCCCTTTTTACTTGATGCGGTATTCGGTTACAAAAAATCCCCGAAAGAAAATTCTTTCAGGGATTATTGGCGGAGAGAGAGGGATTCGAACCCCCGGTACCTCGCGGTACAACGGTTTTCAAGACCGCCGCATTCGACCACTCTGCCATCTCTCCAATACTTTAATATTTTGTCTGAAACCCTTGTGGTCTCTCGTGTTTCAGTATTTATCTCTTTCGATAACCGATGCAAAATTAGGGTTTATTTTTAAACTGCAAAACAAAAAACTATGTAAAATTTCAACTTATTTTGTAAGCCGCTAGTTGTTATTTGCTTATGCTGCTGGAAAATTTTTAAATGAGTGTGAATTTTAAAAGTGCACTTAAACCAAGAAAATGTCTAATTTATGAACATAGGTGTAGAAATTATAGGAAACATCAAATATTAAATGCTTCGATACCTTACATTTGATCATTAATACTATCCTATAATGGATTTAGCACAGTTCATTAAAGAAATACATTTGAACGCTGGCTGCTTTTACCTGGTAGGCCTTAAAATTGTAGTTATGATGGAAGAAATACAAATAATAGATTTAACACCTAAAAACATTGCAGATTACGGAGTGTGTGGTTATAAAGATGTAGCCAAGCACAAGGAGCTCCGGAATAAAATTGCCTGGTTTAAGGAGTATTATCCCAAAGGCTTGCGTATAAAAGCTGTTCTGTCAGCGGATGGCAGCTATCAAGGAATGTTGGAGTATTTGCCTGGAAAATATGCTCATCGTCCGGTTAATACCAAAGCTTATATGTTTATCCATTGCATTTTTGTTGGTTTAAAAAAAGAATATAAGAACAAGGGGTATGCATCGAGATTACTGGATGCTTGTATCAATGATGCCAGAGATAAAGGGATGCCAGGAGTGGCGGTCGTAACCAGGAAAGGCTCATTTATGAGTGACAATAAGATTTTTCTTAAAAAAGGTTTTGAAATTGTCGATAAAGCAAAACCTGACTTTGAATTATTGGTATATAAATTTGACCCTGAATACGAAAACCCTGAGTTTAAATCGACTATGTTTCAAAATCTAAGTTTATATTCCAATGGTTTAACCATTTTTCTTTCACCTCAATGCCCGTACACTGAAAAAAATGTTAATGCCATCGTTGATACAGCCAAAAGCAAGTATAATTTAACTACGCAATTAATCGATTTAAGCAATGCCGAAGCTGCTCAGGCAACACCATGTGCTTTTGGAACATTTTGCATCGTTTATAATGGAGAAGTCATTAGTCATCACCCAATCAGTAATAAACGATTTGAGAACATCATGAATAAACACATTAAGATAGAAGACATTTAAAACTCTTGATAAACGGGTATTATTTCTTTTCCATGGCGAGCGAAGAATTCTTTTGTATCCGGGTAATTTCGGGTAAAACCTAAAAAGAAACCACCACCACCAGAGCCACATAATTTCATGGTATAAAGTTGATTCTTCAATCCTTCCTGCCAGAATAATTGTATGTTTTCAGGTATCATTTCTTTAAAGTGTTGCAATTGAAATGATGAAAGTTGTTTAAGCATGCCAAATACGTCTCGCAATTGACCTTTCAATAGTGAAGTAATGCATTTGTTGGTTAGTGGAATTAGTTCGTTATCAATCGATTGTTTAAATGTTGGATCTTTTAACTTGTCCATAAATCGTTTTACCAAAGGAGCTGTTTTGCCAGTGGTTTCTGCATCGAGCAGGAAAATAGCATCTTCATTAAGCACATCCTTACGGGGAATACCCACCGATGAAATGTGGTTGGCATTTTCCAACACGATTGGGTGTTTCAGATAACAAATCAAAGGATCGATACCGGAGCTGGTACCATGATAAAAGGACTCAATCTGTGCAAATTGCTTTTTAAGCTCAATGAGCTCCTGATCGCTAATGCCTAATCTCGATTCAGTCTTATTACTGGCATATTCGTTATAAACAGATGCCACCAAAGCCCCACTGCTGCCTAAACCATAGCCTTCGGGTATGCTTGACTCAAAGTACAAACCATTTTTCAAATCATCCTGAAATCGTTCAGTATCAATATCGGCCAGCAATTCATTATTGCCCTTCAGTTTATGTATATATTCAAACAACTCACTGAGCTGCTGATTTGATTTTTTTGCGAAATTGAGGTTGGTATAGCTATCGTTATTGATAAATCGCAGCTGACCATTAAAATGTGAATAGGGGATGGTCAAACCCATCGACCCAAGTATAATGGAGTATTCGCCGAAGAGCATCACCTTCGAATAATAAATATCTTTTTTGTCGTTTACTTGCATTACTGCTTTGGCTTATTTGATTGATATTTCATCATATATTACCTCTTCATTTTCACACAATGGTTTTAAATGTTCTTCAATGAAAGGCACGATAATTTTACTTTGTGCTTTTGGGTAAATCAAGTGTATGTTCGGTCCAGCATCAATCGTAAAAGTAAGAGGCAGATGATGATGATCCCTGAATTTTTTAATGCGCTTAATGGCCCTCAATGATTCGGGTGCCAATAAAGTATAAGCAGGCGATGAACTCATCATTAAACCATGCAAACTAAGTGCTTCTTCTTCACAAACTTCGGCAAACATTGCGAAATCACCACTGTTTAATGCCTGTAGTAACTTTTTAATGTTTTTATTGGCCTGATGAATGCGTCCTTCACGATACGGATGATTGTCCATCAATTGGTGACCCACCGTACTGCTAACTGATTTGGCACCTTTACGAATAACCAGAATGGTATCCTGTAAAGACATAAAATTACCATGAACCTGTTGGTTGATCCCAATTCCAAATTTATCCGAAGCAGAAGCTATTTCTGCTGATTGCCCCCAAAGTACCCAGCCCTTTTGAGTAGAGCGACAAGCACTGCCGGAACCTAAACGTGCCATTTCCGATATTAATTGATCCTTATTATCCCTTAAGCACTCCGGACTAAGTTGAATTTGCACATCAAAAAGTGCTTTTGAAATGGCAGCCATAGAGCTGGCCGAAGAGGCTATGCCACTCGAATGTGGAAAAGTGTTCGAGCTTTCAATTATTAATTGACCTTTTTCCAAAAATGGCAGAAAGGCGCTTATTCGGGATGTTAATTGTTGCAATTTAGGAACAAAACTATCTTTACTTTTTCCTTCGAATAGAAATCGAATGTCTAATTTATCTTCGCTTGGCTGATAACTTATCGTTGTATTTGTTACTGATTTTGAGAGCGTAAAGCTAATGCTGGGATTAACGGGTTCCTGAACCCCTTTTTTACCCCAGTATTTAACGATCGCAATATTGGATGGGGCAGAGGCTGTTGCCTTGATTATTTTTATATGCTCTGATACCTCCATGTATTCTCAAATTATAATTTCGTTATACTTAAAAATGGGATTTAATTGTTTGGCTTTGAAATATTTCCTGACGTATTCCTCTGATTCATCACAGGCCACCATCATAAAATCACCACCCCAGGCACCCAATGTTTTTATGTAACCTTTAAAATCATTGAATTGTTCATTTTTAATTGAATTAAGTTGAACAATTCCTCCAATAATTTGCTCGTGCTCCGCCATCAGATTACCAAACTGATCAACGTTATTCGCTCTTATCATTTTTTCGGTCAGCTGATCGATTAACGCAATATCACTGGTTTTAAGATTTTCCTGCTTAAAACGAGTAATTTCTTTACGACTACTCTGCTTCTGCCCGGAATAGACGAAGTAGATGTTTTCTGCAAAAGAAGGATTGAATTGAATTCTTTCAGTCTTTGGAATACCATCAATTAACTGGTAAATAATGGGAGAGGAGGCCGTGGCACAAGCTATATCATAACCCGATCCGCCAAAAGTATCTTTTAATAATTGATAGGGATAAACGCCTAACCATTGAGAAAGCAATGAAATCAAAGTAGAGCTGCTTCCCCAACCCCAATCTTTATCGAACTCAAGTTCTGTCGTAACGGATTTATTCTCCATTAATTCCTTGATGTCCGGCCGAAAATCGATACAAACTTTAAGTATTTTGGCTAAATCTTCGGCTAATGGCAATTGATCGCTTGAAACAATGTTTAAACTAGAGTCGAAGCTTGCCTGAAACCAATGCTTGCCATTGTTTTTTGCTGTCCAGCTTAGAAAACAAGTGTCGTCATTTTTAACACCAAGTGTTTGACCATATTTTAAAGGAATAGCTAATGCTTTAGCTCCTGCCAAAACCAGATATTCACCCGATAATAAAAGTTTACCATTAGCTTTATACGATTCAATAAGTTCTGATTGCATTTAATTTCTTAGTTGTTGTAAATAGGATTCAACCAATGAGTAACTAACCACCCGCCCTTTAAAATGTTTGATGGCTTCCGTTTTTTCTGCAGCGTTGGCATTTAAAGCATTCAAAACATTCGTTAAGTGCAGTTTCATATGCCCCTTTTGAATACCGGTGGTTACAAGCGAGGCCACTGCACCAAAATTGTTTGCCAAACCTGCTGCAGCGGCAATGGCCATCAATTGTTCAGCACTCGGATGCCGGAGGATTTCCATGGCTGCTTTTGCCATTGGATGTGTTTGTGTCAGTCCTCCAACAGTTCCCATCGCTAATGGAACCTCAAGGGTATATTCAAATTGCCCGTCACTTAGATCCAATCTTGTTAATGAGGCATAAGTTCCGTTTCTGGAGGCATAAGCCTGTGCACCTGCTTCGATGGCTCTGAAATCATTACCCGTTGCTAATACCACCGCATCGATCCCATTAAATATTCCCTTATTGTGCGTTACTGCCCGATAAGGATCGTTAATGGCGATATCGACGGCCGTTTTGAAGCGTTGGCTAAATTTTTTAGCCGAGTATTCACCGGCATAGGCTTGAAGATGATCCACCGGGCAACTGACCTTACATTCCACTTTGCATTCTGGTGTATAATTGCTTAAAATGGACATAATATGTTGCGCAGGAGTTTCTGACTTTAATTCTTCCTTCTCATTGATAAAATTAATCAAATGTGGTGCGATGGTTTCGAGGCAGGTATTAATAAAGTTAGCACCCATCGAGTCGGCTGTTTTAAACTGAATTAATGCCTGATGGGTATCTTTCATATTCGGAATGCTTTGAAAGGTGACATCCACAATGCCACCGCCACGCTGTCGCATTTTAAAGGTCACTTGTTCCGTCACTTTTAAAAACAATTGCAGTAATTCCTCTTTTAGAGCTTTTAACTTTTCTATATCGCCCGCCCATTTAAAATGAATTTGACCATTTTTCAGGGTATTAACAATCCGTGTCTGAAACCCTCCGTTTTTGGCCCAAAAACTGGCTGCTTTTGAGGCAGCGGCCACCACTGAACTTTCTTCAATCACCATGGGAATCATGTACAACTTATCATCGATCAGAAAATTGGGGGCGATACCAAATGGTAAATAGAAGTTAGAGATGATGTTCTCTGAAATATCATTAAATAAATGTTGCTCAGTGGGGTGTAAAAACTTTTTGAAGGCTTCACTCATTTCTGACGAAAGCTGCTGTTGATCAAGCAGAACTTGTACTTTCTCTTCGCGAGAAAGTTTTGAGAAGCCTTTGATGATTGTCGACATATTACTGTTCTTTTACTTTGAGGAAATTATTAGCCAGGTTCCATCCCTGATCGATCTTCTCAACAAATGTCTGGAGTTTACTGTAATCGCCCATGGCATGACGCAAAAAGGCAGAGCCCATACCATAAAAAGCCGGTAGTTTCGATATGGAAGTCAAGTAGTAGCCATCCAGCAAACTGGAAATTCCACCCGAAATAATCAGTTGTTTTACCTTAATGGAGTCAAGTGCTAATTCATCAACCAGCTCATTAACCAATCGTGTCATATCTTCCGCAGTGTGTCCCACATGAATAAAGGGATTAAAAACTTCGGCAGCCACAGCATTCGATCGGTTAAGTTCCACCAACGAAAAATTGGTTCCGCCCATTGCCGCAAATTCAATGGCTTCAATGGGCAATTGCAACAGGTGCTTCAGACTGGCTTTACCAAAACCCTGACCTACTTCTTTTACAATGAGTTTAAGTTTTGTTTGTTCGATAAACTCTTGTAATAGCACCAGTGAAGGACGTTTAAGCAGATCGCCTTCGGGTTGGAAGGCTTCCTGAAGTGGATTGATGTGAATGATTAAACCATCGGCTGAGAGCTTTTCAACCATCTCACCAAGTTTATCGGTGGTGCCATTATCCAGCATGGTTTCCAACTGACAGATTCCAATATTAGCGAATAAGGGGGCATTTTCACCCATAATCGGCCTGACGTTAAAATCATCAAAGTGTTTTGGCGAGTCTAACAAAATACGACAAGAGCCAAGCCCCATTCCCAAGCCAAATTCAGCACAGGCCTGAGCCAGGTTTTTATTGATCACACCGGCTCTCTGAGTACCACCGGTCATGCTCGACACCCACAAAGGCAAGCGCATCTTACGACCGGCAAAGGCATATTCTTTAGTAATCTTGCTATGCGTGCCAAACAGCGGTTCGTAGTCAAAACGGTTGTCCGCATGCTTGCCCTCCAGTCTTGAACTAAAAGCTAAATCAATATGATCACGTTTCCTGTCTTCCATTGCTGCCGTTTTTGTTTAATGATGGTAAAAATAAGCTGAACTTATTCCAATCCCAAATGCTTGCTGATGACAATTCGTAAAATTTCTGATGTGCCTTCGCCAATTTGCAAAATTCGCTGATCACGGTAGAAGCGCTCAATGCTTGAAGATTTTAATAATCCCTGACCGGAAAAAATCTGAACGGCCTCATCAGCAACTTCTTTGGCAATATCGCTGCAATAAAGCTTGGCCATAGCCGCTTCTTTACCGAATGCTTTGCCGGCATCTTTCAAGGCACAGGCATTATAAAGGGTGTTTCGGGCCAACTCAATTTTTAGCGCCATATCAGCCAATTTGAATGATGTGGCCTGGTATTGAGAGATGGTTTTGCCAAACTGCTGACGTTTTTGAGCATAATCCATGGCCATTTCAAAAGCACCTTGTGCCAAACCAAGTCCCATAGCTGCTATGGATAGACGGCCTGAGTCCAGGGTTTTTAGCATTTGCCCCAGACCTTTATCTTGCTTACCCAGCAATTTTTCTTTATCGGCTTTGAGGTTGGTAAATTTCAGTTCGGCTGTATCTGAAGCTCGCCACATCATTTTACCAAACATGCGCTTGGTTTCAAAACCATCCTGATTGCGATCAACCAAAATAGTAGAGAAGCGTTTCTTATTATCGCCGTTACTGGTGACAGCCAAAACGGTGATACCTTTCATCAACTCGTTGCTGCCATTGGTGATATAGCGCTTACTACCGTTAATCAACCAATGATCTTCCTTATCTTCAGCAACTGTTTGTACACCTTGTGCATCAGAGCCGGCCGTTACTTCGGTTAAGCCAAAGGCCCAGAGCCCTTCTCCCGATGTTAGCATAGGTATGTATTGCCGACGTTGCTCTTCGCTACCAAAATTATAGATGGGAGCGAGGCCAAGACTGTTGTGGGCACACATGGTAGCTGCCTGAGAACTATCTACACGTGCCAATTCTTCAACGGCAATAATGTACGACAATGTATCCAATCCTTGTCCACCATATTCCTTCGGCAGATCCACGCCAAATAAACCGGCTTTTCCCATTTTGCGTGACAGATCCACTGAAAAGGTTTCTTTATCATCCAGTTCGGCGGCAATAGGTTTTATCTCTTTTTCAGCAAAAGTTCTTATTTTTTGTCTGAATGCTTCGTGTTTTTCTGTACTTAATATCGACATGGTTTATTTTTGCTTGTGCCAACAGCCCTTTGCCGGTGGCTATCCATTTATGATTCGTTGATTTCGATTTGTTCTTCTTTATAGGCCAAAAGTGCCTGATTCATTTTCACCTGATCGCCGGCATTGATATGAATTGTTTCAATTGTACCATCTTTCCAGGCTTTAATGTGGTTTTCGGTTTTCATGGCTTCTAATACCATCAGTAACTCGCCTTTCTTCACTTTCTGACCATTTTTAACGTTGATTTTCATAACCTGGGAAGGTATGGGTGCCAAATAGGCATTGTGATTTTTTTCTTCCTGAGATTTTTCAGGCTGATAATCAGGTAACCAATCGTGTACTGTAATGCTATATGTTTGCTGATGATGCACAAATTCTATTTGATTGCCATTTTCAAAACAATGAAAAGTGTACTGCTTATCACCAGTGATGAATTGTAAAGAATGCTCGTTTAGTCGAATGGCCTCCACCAATATCTCTTTTCCATCTAATAGAAATTTAATTCCATTTATGCCATATTCTGCTTGTGCTTTATAGTTTTGCTCGGCGTGAGTAAATTCAAATTCGCTAAGCTGACGCCAAAATTGCTTATTTAACCGAGTCATCCTGTAGGCAACATAAGCAGCAGCCAATTGGTTATTTGGCATACAGGAGGCAGCCGTCAAGGCCGATTGATTGTCCTCACAAAAGCGCGTATGTATTTGTGCCGCTTGGTAAGCTCTATGATTGAGCAGTTGATCGATAAAATGAGCATTGGTTTGAATGCCTTTTACAATCAATTGCCGATTGGCTTCGATGGCAGCTTCGATGGCGATTTCTCGATTCGTTTCATGAACAATCACCTTAGCAATCATGGGATCAAACTGTGAATGTATTTCAACAGGCTGATCGATGCCAATTTCG
Organism: Carboxylicivirga sp.; assembly: GCA_025210475.1. Taxonomy (GTDB): domain Bacteria; phylum Bacteroidota; class Bacteroidia; order Bacteroidales; family Marinilabiliaceae; genus Carboxylicivirga. Next base: position 8,827 of record JAOARW010000044.1, read on the forward strand.
AGCCGGATATTTTTTGAATCGGGCAGAATCAGAGATTGAATCAAACCAGGACTGGGACGAAAGTTATTGGCCGGATCTTCGGCACAAATGCGTAATTCGATGGCGTGGCCTTTTACTTTAAGATCGCTTTGGTCGAAATTAATGCCTTGACCATCTGCAATTTTAAATTGCCACTGAACCAAATCCACCCCCGTTATTTCCTCACTTACACAATGCTCCACCTGGATGCGTGTATTCATTTCCAGAAAGTAATGCTGGCCCGTATCGTCCACCAGGAATTCAATGGTACCGGCATTGCGGTAATCAATGGCCTCGCACAAATGAATGGCGTCATTATACAGTTGTTGTTTAATCTCCTGACTTAGATTTGGAGCTGGTGCTTCTTCAATAATCTTTTGAAAACGACGCTGTGCCGAGCACTCCCGCTCAAACAGATGCAATGTTTTACCATGATGATCGGCTAATACCTGCACCTCAATGTGGCGGGCTTTGGCAATGTATTGCTCCACATAAATTCGTTGATCGCCAAAATAGCGTTGTGCCTGCTTGCTTAAGGTCGGTAGTTGCTGTAGCAAATCGTCTTTACTGTTGCATACCTGCATGCCTTTGCCACCACCACCCATGGCAGCTTTTACCAAAACAGGGTAGGGCAGGGTATCCGCCTCCGAAAGAATATTCTGAACCGAACCTTCCCACGATCGGGTGATGGGAACGTTCGCCTTTCGGGCAATAGAGCGGGCCATTTGTTTATCACCCATTGTTTTGAGGTTGTCAGCTGATGGTCCGACAAATAAGATACCAGCCTTTTCGCAAGCTTCCGCCAACAGGTTATTCTCTGATAAAAACCCATAACCCGGATGAATGCAATCCGCTTTATATTGCTCGGCCAATTCTATAATCAGAGCTATATTCAGGTAATTGTCTTCAAAAGGGCCATCTTTGAAATAATGTACTTCGTCACTTAGCCTGGCAGCAATGGTGTTGCCCTCCAATTCGGATAGGCAAACCACAGTTTGTATACCCAAAGCATGGGCCGCCCGGATAATACGTACGGCTATCTCTCCTCTGTTCGGTATCAGTACTTTCTTCATCATAGCCATTTATTTTGTCCAATGGGGCTGGCGTTTTTCAAAAAAGGATTGAACACCTTCCTGCCCTTCATCATTGCTTCTGGAAGTTGCAATCTGTTGGATACAAGCTTCCCGAATGATCGATTCATTCATTTCTTGCCTTATCAATTGGAGCAATTGTTTGGTGGAAGCCATGGCTTGTTTGCCATTGCAATTAAACTGATGACACAATTCGTCTATTCGCTTCGCCATGTTTTTAGCATCCAGTACCTCATGAACCAATCCAATCTGCTTTGCTTTTTTGGCGCTGAACACTTGTGCACTGAGCATTAATGCCCGTGCATCCGACAGTCCGATTTTATCAATAATAAAAGGGGCAATGGTGGCTGGCACTAACCCGAGCTTGACTTCCGAAAAAGCCATTTTTGTTGCTTTGTCCGCAACTACATAATCGGCACAGGCCAATAAACCAAGGGCACCACCCATGGCATATTTTTCCACCCACATAAGCACTGGTTTTGGAAAGGTATTTAGTTGATGAAAGACTTCATAAAAGAGAGCTGCGTCGGCCTTGTTTTCTTCTTCATTTTGATTGAGACCTTCCTTCATCCATTTGAGGTCGGCACCGGCGCAAAAAACACCATCGGCACCCCGAATAACCACCACCTTTTGTTTATCATCTTTCTTAACGATGTTGAGCATTTCCAGCAAACAGAGCAACATACCCTTCGACAGGGCATTCTTTCTGTTGGGATCGTTCAAAAGAATGCGACTAATGCCATTGGACTGATTTAGTTCAACCAGGTTCTTATATCTACATTCTAAAGACGCCATATTTTGTTTTTGTTGGTTCGTTATCATCAATAATTCGTAAAACCAGCCCGGCTATTTGTCGCGTCGATTCAGGTGTGATTATGCCATCGTCCCATAAGCGGCTGGTACTGTAATAGGGTGAGCCTTCTTCATCGTACTTTTTAAGGATGGAGGCTTCAATATCTTTTAATTGCTGTTCGTCAATCTCTTGCTGATGGGCAAGGGCCTGATCGCGTTTAATGCTGGTTAAAACCTGTGCGGCCTGTTTAGCTCCCATCACCGATATGCGTGCATTGGGCCACATAAACAGCAGCCTTGGGTCGTAGGCGCGCCCGGCCATGGCATAATTACCGGCTCCGTATGACCCGCCCATAATAACTGTAAAGTACGGCACCGCAGAGTTAGCCAGTGCATTTACCATTTTAGCCCCATCTTTAGCGATACCTTTGTGCTCAAAATCTTTACCAACCATAAAACCGGTAATATTCTGCAGAAAGAGCATAGGTATACCGCGTTCGTTGCAAAGCTGGATAAAATGCGTGCCTTTAAGTGCCGACTCAGAGAATAGAATGCCATTATTGGCCAGTATGCCCACTTTTTTGCCTTCGATTTGGGCAAATACAGTAACCAATGTATCTCCATAGTCTTTTTTGAATTCATGAAAGCGACTACCATCTGTCAATCGGGCAATAATCTCGCGCACATCCGGAAAAGGTTTGCCAATTTCGGGAATGAGGCCTGCCAATTCCCTGGTTGCATGAACCGGTTCCTCAAACTCGGCTGGCTCATTCCATTGGCTGCTGGGCAAAGTTTCAACAATATTACGACAGATGTGAATGGCATGCTCGTCGTTGTCTGCCAGGTGATCAGCTACGCCTGATATTTGCGTATGAACCTGACCACCCCCTAATTCTTCGGCAGTAACTACCTCACCTGTTGCAGCCTTAACCAAGGGTGGGCCGGCCAGAAAGATGGTTCCCTGATTTTTAACGATGATGGTTTCATCACTCATGGCTGGCACATAGGCACCACCAGCTGTGCACGATCCCATAACAATGGCAATCTGCGGAATGCCTTTGGCCGACATACGGCTTTGGTTAAAGAAAATTCGTCCGAAATCATCGCGATCAGGAAAAACCTGCGCCTGGTTGGGCAAGAAAACACCACCACTATCCACCATGTATATACACGGCAAGTGATTTTGAAGTGCGATCTCCTGCGCACGCAGGTGCTTTTTGATGGTTTCAGCAATGTAGGTGCCACCTTTAACTGTTGCATCATTGGCTACGATCATTACCAATCGCCCGTTAACTTGTCCAATACCCGTTACAATTCCGGCTGATGGAAATTCGTCTTTATATTGGCCATTGGCAGCCAGCGCCGAGAGCTCCAGAAAGAAAGCATCCTTATCCAGCAGATAATCGATGCGTTGACGCACGCTTAATTTCCCCTTTTTTAAGTGCTTTTCTTTAGCTTTTTCTCCACCACCCAGCATCACTAGTTTTAGCTTATCGTAGTATTGATTGGCTAAGTGCTTGTTTAACTTTTGATTACTGATAAACTCATCAGTATCAATATTTATGTTTGATTGATACTTAAACATCTTTTATTCGCTATTCGCCAATTATAACCTTTTACCGACGGCAATTGTTCAGCGAAAAGACGGATATTTTGAACGTTCATTATACAGATCAACTCAAGTGTTTAGTTTAAAATAACTTTTGGATACAAATGCAGCTTTGTTCTTCTTAAAGTAATTAAACAATTAAAGAAACAGATTAGGTGGTAAGTATGATCGATGGACCAAGAATGTTTGTCAAATGTCGTCTTTGAAGCTTAAGTGAGCGAATATGCATTTCCTCATAAAAACATGCCGGTTCCTATAAAAAGTTACGCTTTGTTGAATTTATCCGTCAGTTTTGTTCGATTCATGGTCTCGGTGGCCTTGATAAGGGGAAAACAATTAAATCTTTAGTTTATGAGAAACGCAGCAACGCTTATTCTTTTGCTTGTTTTTGTGGGTAATATTAAAGCCAAGAACTACAAATTTCAGGCACTATTCATGTACAACATTGCTCAACGGATTGAGTGGCCAAATGTATCAGGAGACTTTACCATTGGTGTTATTGGTTGTAAGGATATCCATAAAGAATTGAATGAAATTGCCTTGAAACGTAGCCTTTTGGGGCATAAAATTCAGGTGATTGATCTTAATCCGGATCAATTGAACCAACAGGATTGTCACATTATTTATGTAGGTACATCCTCAAGTAATAAGCTTGATGCAATTAACACTTCAATAGGATTAAAACCATCATTAATTATCACCAATAAAAATGGTTTAACAGGTTCGGGAATCAACTTTATTGATGACAGTGAGAAAATAGAGTTTGAGATTTTCCCATCCGTCATTAAACAACATCAGCTAAAACTAGCGGCATCCCTATTAAGCCTGGGAACTGTAAAAGAATAGTCAACCACTAAAATATAAATATGTCTACTGAAAAAATTGTTTGGATATTATTGGTTTTTGTATCCTTTAATTGCCAATTAAATATATACGCTCAAAACCCAGAAACAGGTGTCGATTATCAATCAATGACACTTGAGCAAATGCGTGATTTAACCTATGATGATTTTCTTCAAATACCTTTTGAGGAATTGATAGGATTGGTTAAGCGTTTTAAAGTTTCATCAGTTGATGAATTGTATGAGTTGATTTTAAACCCGACTCAAACAACAGCATCAAAATATAAAGAGGATTTGTTTGATGCACCATTGACTACCACGGTAATAACTGCCACTGAATTGGATAACTCAGGTGCGCGTAACATACCGGAAGCCTTGCGGTTAGCACCAGGCATTATTGTGAGAGAGAAAACGAATGGCAACTACGATGTTCATATTCGGGGTAATGACTATGTACCACCGGGTTATAATCTTTCAAAGTCAGTTAACTCAACAACCCTTGTGATGATTGATAATCGACCAGTGTATAACAAATATATAGGAACAACATTTTGGGAAAGTTTGCCGGTTAGTATTCACGATTTGGAGAAAATTGAAATTATTTACGGACCAGCAACAGCGCTTTATGGACCCAATGCGGTATCGGGAGTTATTCACTTAATCACCAAAACGCCCAATCAAGAGGGGTGGAATTCGCATGTTAACGTTCAAGGTGGCAACAATGGATCACAACTGGGTTTTGCCAATGTAATGTATTCAAAAGACAAAATTAGTTTTAGTGTTTCGGGCAATTATCAAACATTAAACAGGTTTAGTGATAAATACTACATTCCGCAATTGAATCAATATTTGCCAATTAAAAAAGTTAAGGAACTGAATGAAGATCAGAATCGCTTTTTTAATGCTGATGAGTTTCTGGATGATGCCGATAGAGGTGTGGAACGAAGAGGATTTAACTACGGTTTAAGTTATCGACCAAACGATAAAACAAGTTTATCCTATAGTGGATCTTACCAACAATCGTGGGCACAAAGTTCATATTTCGATTTTGGTTCTGTTTTATCTACCCGCGTATCAAAGACTTTCAGCAATAATGTAAAACTTAAGTCGGGGAAATTTGAAGCCCAGATATCGAACTTAAACGGCCATTTGAATGCCATTAAAGGTTTATATGGTTATGAATATGACATCAGTGAAATCAATGGTCAGTTTGGCTTTAATTTTAAATACAAAAACCTGCACATTCGCCCGGGCATTGAAACTGAATATGCTCATTATTCGGATGAAGATTATATTGACAAAAATGTTAAAAATGGGCTGTTAAACGGAAGCGTCGATTTTGGGACCATACAAGGAAGTTTGCGCTTAGATTATCGATATAAAGAGAAATTGAGATTAACAGGAGCCTTGTTGCAGGGTTACTTTACAACAAGTAAAGATTTCTTTACATCCTATCAGTTTAGTTCTTCTTATAAATTTAATGAGTCAACATTGCTGCGTGCTGTTGCATCGAAGGCAAATTCAAGCCCAACTGTGGTTGATGCTTTCATGAATCGAAGCGTTAGTTTTGAAGATGAAGAAGACCCCGATTATATATATAAATTTGTTGATTCAGGAAACAAAGAGCTAAAGCCTTTGCAAATGAATATGTTGGAATTGGGTTTTCGAAAGAAAATAGGAAAAAAATTCATGGCTGATGTTTCATTATTCTACAATCGAACAAAAAACTTTAATCTTCTTAAGGCTGATAAATTGGATGAGGGTGATGGCGAAACCGCTGTTTTGACCTATTACTCAAAGGCGAAAAACATTAATTTAACAAGCAAGCAATATGGCATGACGGCCCATGTTAAATATGTTTTTAGCGAAAAATTGAGTGCCTCTTTATTTGCAACTTATCAGCATACCAAGCTATATGATTATTTGGTAGAAGATGAAAACAGTTACAAGGCTTTAATTGGAAAAGAACCCAACGAAGAAGAAATGATGAATCCTCCAAGTGTTGATTTTACCCATCGATATACGCCTAAATTTTATGGAGGTGCAATCATTAATTACCAACCAAATAATAAGTGGAATATTAATTCTTCAATTTATGTCTACAGCAAGCAGAGTAGTTTTTACAATGCAGTTGAAGATCTAAGATTGGTGGAAATTGATCCAAAGGTTAATTGCAATTTAAAGGCAAGTTACCAGGTTAATGGCTGGTTAAATACATATGTGAACTTACGAAATTTCACAAATGCAAAATCGACTGAATTTATGTTTGCGGATCAAACGAAGGCAAGTTATTTATTAGGCTGTAAATTGACATTCTAATATTAGTAGTTGCAAATACCCTCAAACCAAAATTATATACTCAATTGCTTATTGATTAATAAGTAATTACCAATAATTTAAAAAGGGACTATTAAAGGTCCCTTTTTAAATTATTTAAGCTTTAAGCATATTTGTCGATCAAGCCTTTCAGTTGATTTTTTGATTGTAAACCAACCAGTTTCTCTTGTACATCCTGATCTTTAATAAGAAATAACGCCGGGATGTTTCTTACCTGAAAATCGCTGGCCAAATCCTGATTTTGATCCACGTTAATTTTGGCAATTATTACGTCATCTTTGTGCTCTTCGGCCAATGATTCCACAATTGGCAATAGTGTTTGACAAGGACCGCACCAATCGGCATAAAAATCAAGTAATACGGGCGTGTTACTATTGAGTAACTCGTTTAATTCGCTTTTTGACTTTAACTCTATCATAATGGTAATTTTTCGTTTCTTAAATTATTTAACAACTGGAAAATCAACTTCCACCTTTGTTAAGGCATGGGCATAATTGGTGAAGGTGACAGCGGCAACGATGGCTACAAAATCAATTAAAGCTTTGGCATCGTAACCGGCGGTGAAGAATCGTTCTTTGACGGCCTCATCAACGTGTCCGGCTTTTTGCGCTACCTCTTTAGCTAAAGAGGTCAAAACGTTCAACTTTTCATCCTCAATTGTGGTATTTCTTATTTGTAGCGTTTCTTCTTCAGTGAAACCACTCATTTTTGCCAATGCCGTGTGAGCCGATTTACAATAAATACAATTGTTGGCTTCGGATACAGCCAGTTTGATGGCCTCAATTTCTTTATTCGAAAAACTATCCTTACCGGCACTGCCCGAAAAAGCTAAAAATGCGGATAATGCCGAACTGGAATAACCGATGGTTGCATAAAGGTTGGGAACCATTCCCAATTGCTTTTGTAATTGGTCGAAAATAGCCTGACTTTCTAAATTTACCTGTTCTTTTGTTGGTACTGCAATGTTTGTTAAAGTTTTCATTTTATTACTGTTTTAATTGTTTTCAAATAATGAACAGTACAAAAGTATGGCGCAAACAATAGCAGGTGTTAGACCGAATTGCCTATGCTGTTATCAGTTTTTCCCTTCTTTGAATTTTTGAGGTGAAATACCTTCCTGACCTTTGAAAAACCGGCTAAAAACCTGAATATCGGAGAAGCCCAGGTCGTAGGCAATTTCAGAAACAGACCAATCGGAATAGGTGAGTTGTCGGCGGGCCTCCAGCATAATACGATTCTGAATAAATTTGAGGGGTGTTATTTCATCATTCTTCTTAAACAGGTTTGAAAGCGTTTTGGGCGATTTGTTTAATAAATCGGCGTATTCATTAACGCTGTGTTTTTTCTTAAAATGTTGTTCTACCAAAAAATTGTATTCCCGAATTATATCGATGTTGGCCTTGGTATCGGTATAATTGTTCTGCGCCTTATAAATCCTTGTGCAGAGAATTAAAAGCCGTTTTAACATCATCTGAAGCATTTCAAGTTGCAGGTTGTCTTTGGATTGCATTTCAATCCGGAACATTTTCAAAACCGTTTCCAGTATTTCAATATCTTCGGTAGTAGGATTTATAATCGGTACACTTGAAGCGCCAAAAAACAATAATCCCTTGCAGCTTACTTCGCTATCGTGGTTGATGATGCAATAAAAGTCGCGGTTCCACTTTATGAGCTTCACATGCTTGGTTTCAATGGGTTCGATGCGATGAAACTCGGTCAGGCTAATGATTTGATGCCGGTTAAATTCATATTCCACATTATCTATTCTAATGCGGTTATTATTATCCATAAACCATAACAGAGATAACTCGCTTGGCTTAAATTCTTTTAGTAAATGACAGTTGTTTGAATGAACATCAACAATTTGCAAGTATTCATTATTTATTCCCCGGAATTCCATATGATGATTAAATATTAAGAATAATGTTTTTGAATTTAGACGTGAAAAAGTGGATTTCCTTAATCGATTCGTTTCTTTTTTGGTTCATTTTAATAACCAATAGCAGGCTTTAAAGTTGAGAAGGAACCATAATGCCAATATCAATTTATTATAAGATTATTAAATTTGCCCCATGGGAAAGCAAATTAAAACAAATGCCATGCGATTGCTGGATGCCAGAAAAGTTCCTTACCAAGCCTTTTTTTATACATCCGATTCAGTCAATTCAAATGGAACATTGGTGGCACAAATGAATAAGCGCGATGTTGATTTAGTGCATAAAACACTTGTGGCACGAAGTAATAAAAACGAATTGTTTGTATTTATTATTCCCATCGATAAAGAATTGGATCTCAAAAAAGCCGCAGTAGCTTCGTGCAGTAAAAAAATCGAGATGTTGCCTCATAAAGACTTGTTTAAGTATACGGCTTATGAAAAGGGAGGTTGTTCGCCCATTGGCATGAAAAAACTATATCGTACATTTTTAGATTCAGGATCAGAAGCGCTGAACGAAGTTATTGTTAGCGGCGGAAGGAAGGGCTGCATTATTGAGATAGCAATCAGTGATTTATTAAATGTTATTTGTGGCGAGGCTAAAGATTTGGTAAAACAATAGATCGCAAGATTTTTGACAATAGAAAACAGGTTGGTATGTAAGATTCTTAAAACCAATTAGTCACAGCTAAATCTCAGGTGGTTTAATACGTATTAAAGAAAAGCTTAACGAGCTGATGAAAGAAGTTGGGTAAAAAGTATTAGAATGAATTATTTCACAACTTGTTAACAATTGGCATTTAACTATGTTATTATTTTTGCATTCATTAATCAATACACAACATTATGGCATTTTTTAGTTTCGGAGAATACAAAGATGATTTAGGATATAAAGTCGTAGACGAACGCGTATGGCGGGGCAATGCGGGTATTATGCTGCTTTTAGGCATTATTGCCTCCATTAATGGTTTTATACTGAATAAATACGAAATCATTCCTTACATTTCAGGATTTCTGGTTATTAACTTTTTTATTGGTGTTTTTATTAATCCGAAGTTTTCTCCAACACGTTTGTTGTCAAGAATGATGACTTATAATCAAAGTCCTTTATGGATAGGAGCCGTTCAGAAACGTTTTGCCTGGAGTTTGGGTTTGATTTTATCCATCACCATTTTTGTACTGTCTCTGCAACTGGTGAATGACGTAAGTTATTTTGGCCCGGTTTGTATGCTTTGTCTGCTTTGCTTGCTTTTGTTGTATTTGGAATCGGCTTTTGGAATTTGCGTAGGATGTCAATTGTACCACCTGGCAATCCGACTAAAGATATTAAAGGCGCCAGAGGTAAAGCCAAATTGCATGGGAGATTCTTGTGAGGTATAAATTACCAGGCACACGATATAAACAAAAATCCGAAATAGACTTAAGAATGAATTCAAAAGTATCTATTTCGGATTTTTTTTTGACAAGCTCAGCAACCTTTTAGGGGAGCTGCTTGTCGGACTGGCTAATGGTAATTAGGAGCTTACATGGCAAAACTAACCAATAAGTTGTTTGAATTGTGTTGCTCCTTGGCCTGATTGCGGTTTTAGTCTTGAGTCTTGATACTTATATCTCAATACTAATTTAGTCTTTTTGTCAGAATGTTATTCGTTATTAGCCCTTTTCCAGATAACCTCAATGATGCCATTTTTGCCCTCAACCTTAGTTTTTGGAGTCCATATTTTTAATGTATCACCATCTATTTTGTAGAATCTGATTTCTTTCTCGCCAATCCAGTCAGGATTTACACATCCTTCTACCAGGTGAATAATTTTTCCGGGCGATTCTTCGTAGTACTTACCATAGTAAGCCATGAAGCTGTCAAAAACTTCTGATTTAATGGCAGGATCATTCGACCATTCTCCGGTATTATATTTTTCCTCGCGCTTGTTGAATCCAAGTTGAGCATTCATGTAACCACGATCATCGTACATAAGAATGCCTAGCGGACTGTCACCATACATATCCATTTTGGTGTTATCGTCAAACAAGAAATAGATGGATTCTAACTTCCAAGTGCCTACCAGTTGTTTAATGGGTTCCATATTAATTTTCCTTTGTTTTAATGAGAAATAAACCCCGGCCTAACACCGGGGCTGAGTAAAATCTGATTAAACAGAAGCTTTGCATTTCATGATGATGCTATTGATTAATGATGCAATCATATCGGCATCGGTATAAACCACATTGTGACCACCTTCTACAGTAATGAGTTCAAACTCTTTACTTGTTTCCACATCCCATTTTTTTACAGCTTCAATGTCAACTCGATCATCGGATAGGGCATGGACAGCTGTAATTTTGGATTGTAGTTGAGGCATTTCTTTGTATTGATAGCCATGAATCAATTCAAAATCATTACGCAACCTCTTAATCAAATCTTTGATGGCATCGTTGTTGATATCAAAATCAGCATCGCTGCCGGTGGTGATTAAGGATAAAAGCTGCTGATCGCTATAATTATCTGCAAAAATTGAATTGACAAAGTGGTTGGTGAATCCTTTCTGACATGGCGTTCCTGAAACAATCAGATTTTCGGCATGTTTGTCAAAATCATTCTGAAGCTTTCTCGCTACTTCGAATGCGATTAAGCCACCCATACTATGACCATAGATATAGAATGGTTTGTCGATTTTATCCTTGATCACCGGTGTGAGCTCTTTCAAAACTTTGTTTAGATCGTTGCACAATGGTTCATCAGTGCGATCATCACGACCGGGCAACTGGATCATCACCATTTCAAACGAAGTATCGATAAAGTTCGACCAGTTTTCGAATAAGCGGTTACTACCACCTGCATCGTTAAAAACAAACAGAAGGGCAGATGCCTCTTTATTTGTCTTTGGAATAGTTAACCATTTATTGCTTGAATCATCAGCTGCATCCGCGTCACTATCCATTGCTGGTCGTGCATTTAACAGGTCGAGTAGTACGTTTGAGAACTCATTCACCGATGGGTAATCGTAAAAGAGTTTGATCAATAGTTTCACCTTGAACTGCTTCTCGATGATGTTTCTCAATTGAACAATGGTCAGCGAATCAATACCCATGTTCTTGAACTTCATATCGGTATCCAATTGATCAGGAGAGGCTTTTGAAGCATCTGCAACCAGGTTAATCAGGTATTCCTCAATCAATACTTTTCGTTGCTTGTTGCTCTTTTCCTTCAATACCGCATCCAGCACATTAACTGTAGCGCCTGAGCTTTGTTCTGTGCGTTTAACACCTGTGTCAATAATCTTCGCCTTGGCATCGATCAGTTCCAGAATCAAGTTGTGGTTGCAATCGTAAACGAATATATCACCCGAAACACTCACCACTTTCTTGTCATCAGATAACTGTAATGGCGAAAGTTTGGTTATAACATGAAACGGATTATTACCTGATTCAATCGCACCAATATTAATCTTTCGGATGCTCTGAACAAAGGTTGTTTTAACCGTTTGATCATCAACTTCCGAAAATGCCTTACTGAATAACGGATGCAGGCAGTTGTCCAATAAAAGCGGAGGAATGGAGTATTGATTATAGCTGTGATCATCCTGATCATCAAGATTTATGGTAGCGAATGCCACATCATTATCAATGTTGATGTTCTCAATGTTCTGGAAGCTATCCTTAAACGTAACGCCTAATTTCGAGAATGAAGAATAAATATCTTCGCGTTTGTACTGGATCAGGAAGTTATTACCCGGCTTTTTAAGGGTTTTTATAATTGGGCGATCATTCTTTTCCAATGTACCGCTGCAAACCATTTCCCATTCGGTACTTTCCGGCATCTTTTTAAATAACTTAAAGTTACTTAGCAGATCATCGTGAGAATCGATCTTCATCTGAATATTAACGGCATCATGTTCCGATAATTCTACCGATTGAACAAATTCCAGTTTGTTGATGGAATATTTAATCTTAGGTTCGATCTGTCGGATGGCTGAATTAATCATCTCAATGTAAAAACCGCCAGGGAAAACAGCTGTTTCATTAACCTGGTGATGTGCCAGGAACGGCATGTTGTGCAAGCTGATCTTCGATTCCCAGTAGTAACAATCGGAGTCGGCCAGTTTAATTTGATTGCCAATTAATGGGTGGGCATTGCCATTGTTGTTACCATCTTTAAAATGGGCCGAAAGGTCCTTAATCTCGTAGTTCTCGCGCTGTAAAGGATAACTTGGAAGCGGCATGTATTGGCCTTCATATCCTTTGTAATGTGATTCCCAGTTTACTGTAAATCCATTTTCATAAACCAAGCCTAAGTTTTTAGCCATCTCATCTACTTCTGCATAATCGCGATGCAATGAACCGATTGTAGCAATAGAAGAAAGCGACTTGTGCTCGGCACATTCATTGATGGCAGTGCTTAACACCGGATGCGGACTTACTTCAATAAATAACTGGTGGCCATCATCAAGCAATTTTTCTGTTGCCGATGCAAACTGAACCGTATTTCTGAGGTTGCATTTCCAGTACTCAGCATCCATCTCTAAGCCACTAATGACTTTGTTTCGAACGGTTGAATATATTTTGATATGGTTCTCCTGAGGTTGAATAGTCTGGACCTTTTCAAGCAAAGTATCTTTGATGGAGTCCATTTGCGGACTGTGTGAGGCCACATCAACTTTTACCTGTCGGCAAAACAAATCTTTCTCATTAAGCTCGGCGAGTATTCCTTCAATAATTTGGTTATCGCCAGCTAATACGGTTGATTTTGGACTGTTTTGAACGGCCAGAGAAATTTTACCTCCATGTTTTTCAACGTAAGCTTCGGCTTCTTCTTTGCTAAGTTCAGTAACTGCCATTGCGCCACCCTGACCACTTAAGGTATTCATTAAAATACTTCGGGTGCAGATAATGTTTGCTGCATCATCTAGCGAAAGTGCACCAGCAATATAGACTGCTGCAACTTCTCCCATACTGTGGCCGACTACTGAATCGGGTTGAACTCCATTGGCCATCCATTGCTTGGATAATGCCACCTGCATGGCAAACAAGTAAGGTTGAATGACATTGATCTTGTTTAACTGACTGTTGGCTTCATCGGCATGAATTTCATCTATCAACGACCAGTCGGCATATTTTTTAAATGCCTCATCAATTTCATCTATGGTTGCCTTGAAAACCTCATTTTTGCTGTACAACTCTTTGCCCATTGAGAACCATTGAGCGCCTTGTCCTGGAAAAACAAATACAACCTTGGCATCTTTATTGGCTGGAGCTGCCTTCATGTTTAAGTTAGTGCTCTTTTCAAATTCTTCGAGTTGAGCAATTAATTCTTGTTTATCGGCACCCGAGAATAGCTTTTTGTATTCAAAATCTGGTTTTTGGTAGGTTGTATTGTAGCAGATCTTTCTCAGGTTTGTATCATCGTTCTCCTTTAGCAAACTGATGTACTTTCCGGAATAGGCCTGAAGCGCTTTTGCCGACCTGGCACTTAGAGGCAGGTAGGAACGGGCAGAGCTCATGTCTTCCACAGTTGCTTTTTTATTATCAGTATTCTGGTACTCCTCAAATACCATGTGAACGTTAGTACCTCCCCATCCGTATGAGCTGACACCGGCCTTTATTGTTTCCTGACAATCGCTTGGCCAGGCAATATTTTCAGTAGGTACCTTAAGATTCAACTTCTCAAAATCGATTTTAGGATTCGGATTTTTAAAGTTAATGTTCTTTGGAATAACTCTGTTTTGACAGATCATAATGGCTTTCAGAGCGCCTGCTATACCCGATGCTGACTCGCTGTGGCCCAGATTTGTTTTAATAGATCCAACCAATAAAGGATTATCTTTTTCTTTTGAAGCTGAGAAGAATTCTCCTAAAGAGTTTGATTCAACCGGATCGCCAAGGCGTGTTCCTGTACCGTGGGCTTCAATATAGTTGACCTCAGATGGCGAAACATTGGCATCATTATAAGCTTGCCTTAAAACTTCTATTTGTCCATCTTTGCTCGTTGCTGGCATGTTTACATTAAATCCGTTGTTAGTGGTGGCTCCACCTCGTATAACGGCCATAATGTTATCACCATCATGTTCAGCATCTTCAAGTCGTTTTAAAAGAACTGTACCAGCTCCTTCCGCCCTTACAAAACCATCAGCATCAGCATCAAAGGCACTACATTTTCCCTTGGTTGACAAACCACCGAATTTCGATAGATAGACATACTGCTCAGGATCTAGCATGTGGTTAACGCCACCTGCGATACACATGTCTGAGGATTTGTCTCTCAAACTCTGAACAGCCAGCATTAATGCTACTAATGAAGAAGAACAACCTGTATCTAATACTAAGCTAGGACCGGTTAGTCCGAAGTGATATGAAATACGGTTGGCAATAACATTTCCAGATTGTCCGATGGCTGAGAAATTATTAATCTCAGGGCACCTTACTTTTCTTAGGTGCTCAAAGTCAGCCCAGATGTTACCAAGATAAACGCCGGTTTTTGAACCATAAAACTGATTGGGCTTTACCGATGAGCTTTCGAAAAGCTCCCAGGCAAGTTCCATCATTAGCTTTTGCGATGGACTCATTTCGATTGCTTCCTTGGGAGAAACATTAAAGAAATATGGATCAAAATGGTGAATATCATTTAGAAATGCACCTGCATTCTGATTTGTTTTGCCAACAGCATTGGCATCCGGATGATAATAATCCTCATGGTTCCACCGGTCTTTTGAAACCTGGTCGACTACACTCGTACCATTACACAATACCTTCCACAAATCACTTGGATTGTCGATTTGTGGAAACCGGCATGAGATACCAATAACTGCAATTGATTGATTATACGCTTTTTTATTCATAGAAAATCTGAAATGTATAAATTAGTTAATGTTATTCTTAGGTTGTTATTATATTAACATTGCGTATAGATATATTCATTAAATACAATTTGAATCATAAAAACGTATCTAATAGATATAGTGGACTATAAGGCTTGTTTAATATAACATATCAATGTCTATATTGACATCAGGTTGTTTCAATGGGATACAATTATAGAAATTATAGTCGATAAGAACAAAAGACTTATTTATCCTATAAGTAGTAATTTGATAAGTTTAACTGAGAAAATTAGTAGCTATTTAAAAGCTACTAATTAAGTATGTAAATAGTAATATTGCCATCCATCAAACTAAGTAAAATATGATTCAAGATATTAAAATATAAGGTATTTATCGTGGCATTAAATAAGCATATAAAAGAACTAGGTAGTTGTGTTTATTTTAGAGTAAATAACGATGGGTGGTTTAGCAAAATTTTCTTTAAAACTTGTTGATAAAATCATAATATTATTTTGCTGCTAGGGCAAAACAAAAAAAAAGAGGGCATCCTTAAAGGATACCCTCTTTATAATAACATTAAATTCAGATTTTTTAGAACGTCAAGGTACTGTAGTACTTAGTTCTATATCAATTGCAGTTAGCAGTGATTAGTTGCTTTTAACCCAGGTTACCGCGTCTTGCAAACTTCCAAAGTTTTTTGAAGCGAAACCAGAAATCTTTTCATCCCAATCCTCAACGGCTAATTCAGCAAATAAGTTTTTAGGAAGAACAACCGCATTGTGCGTTAAACCAGAATTAACCATTTTGGGCATAAATTCTTGACCTAACCAATCATTAACAGCTGAGAAACTACCAGTCATTTCAGTGTTGTTGATGATCATTTTTTTACAATTGTTCTGTACAAAAGTATCTAAAAAGTGTCCATCCAATACTTCCATTAACTGCTCACTGGTTCTGAAACCAATCCAGCCATGTAAAAGAATACCATCTTTCAGGTAATCCATGTCAATGAAGTGAAATTCTTTTCCCATTTTGTTATAGGACTTAATAATATTCCCTTCCTGTACGACTTTAAAACCGCTTTTAGTTTGATCGTAATCTTTGATTATTTTCTCCATTTTTGATGTTGATTTAAATAATTCAGTATTATTAGATTGTTAATCTATTTATTATAAAATCTTTCCCTTTTTATTTTTTAAAACTTAAAAAACTGCATCGACTCTTTTAAGGTAATTGCCTGTGAGGCCATTTCCTGCGAGTTGGAAGCCAGCTCTTCACTGGCAGCAGCTGTTTCCAGTGCAACGGTATTTAAGGTTTGAATGGCATTGTTGATTTTCATAACACCGTTAGCTTGCTCGGTACTTGCTGCAGCTACTTCCTGAAGCAGCATCGAAGTTCTTTTAATGCCCGGAACAATCTTGGTAAGTTTATCATTCGACTCTTTACTGATATCAAGACCTTCGGCACTTAAATTCGAAATTTCAATGGATGCATCCTTACTATTGTCGGCTAATTTTCTTACTTCGCCGGCCACAACAGCAAAACCTCTACCGTATTCACCTATTCGTGCGGCTTCAACCGCGGCATTCAATGCCAGAATATTTGTTTGTGCAGCAATGTATTGGATAATGTTAATCTTGTCGCTGATATTTTCGTTGGCCTTAACCGCTTTCTGAGAATCTTCATTGACATCAAATACACCTTTTAATGTTTTTTGAGCGATCCGCTCGGTCATATTTGCGTTCTCTTTACTTTCTTCAATGTTTATCGTCATTTCCTCCACAGTTGAGCTAATCTCTTCAACCGAAGCTGATTGCTCGTTGGCACCTTGTGATAATTGCTCTGAAGTTGCACTAAGTTGCTCACTGGCCGTTGCAATATTATTGGCACCCATCATTGTTGAAGAAATTACTTCGCGAAGCTTCTGGTTCATGTTGTTAAGGGCAGCAATGATCTGACCAAATTCATCCTGTCTCTCTGATTCGATTTTAGTTGATAAATCACCATTAGAGATTGAGATGGCAAAACTTAAAATTTTCTTAAGTGGCAATATAATGGTTTTAGCCAGATGCAAGGCAAATACTGTAATTAAAGTCAGGGCCATAATTATTAGTATCCAGGTGATAAGTTTAATTCGCGTGTTAATTTTATGTATATGAGTATGCTCATCTTTTTTTAGATCGGCAACTTTCTTTAGTAGAGTTGATTGAGCGATTTGAGCCTTTGTTTTGACTTCTTTGTGTTTGGTATCTTCGGATGGATTTGGAGTGGAAATAATTTCATTAATAATCTTAACAGCACTTTCTGTCTTTACGATATCTTTTAGTTCGGTAAAATGTACATAAAGCTGCTTATTGTAGTCCTTATTGTCAATATAGATAATGGTATCATTATCTATTGTTGACTTATTAGTCGAAATTATTTCCTTGTTGATGTCGGATAAAGTTGATGATAATTTAAGGTTATATTCAGAATTAGAGGTTGCACTAAACACTAATATACAGGCTAGGGTAATGCCAAAAATACTAACACCAAAAGCTATGTAGATTTTTGTGTTAATATTATGTTTTTTAAGATTCATTATTGATAGATTATACAGATAATTATTTGTTTAAACAGGTACGTCTAACGTATATACTTAACCAAGGTTACAGTATTTTTAAGACTTAAATAAATATTGAGAATTACGTAACTGTGTAAAGTATATTTATGATCGATATTACAGATGATAATGTAATACTATGTTTATATACTTTATGAATATTGAATGTAAACATTTAGAATTAACCTCCAAGAGTTTACGACAGGCAGTTATTTGCAAGGTGTCGAATGTTAACTGTGAATATTCGATAAAATCTAATTTGCTTTGATCGATTTATCAACAGGTGAATTGGTAAAATAAAAAAAATAAAAAATCCCTATTTTTTTCTTTAATGACTTATATGAAATTTAAAATGCAAAACTTTAAATTGTGCAGAACTTGAGGTATAGGCCAGGTATAAATTACCCTTAATGATATCAATAGCATTAATATGATAATAGATTATTGATATTAATCCAAATTCACCTGAAACAATAGGTATTTCGCTAATAAAAATCAGAGTCAATTTTAATATTCCAACAAACAAACATTGATAACATCTGTTTTTCTTATGAAGTTTTATAGAATTCGCTGTAAGTATTTTTTAATCTCAACGACTATTATAACACATGAAGTTTAATTGTTGTACTAAAATAGAAAATTATGAGACAGCTATCGATTTTAATTATATTACTTATTTTAAGCATAAATATGTCAGCACAAAATAAAGAAGTAGCAACATTTGGAGGGGGATGTTTTTGGTGCACAGAAGCGTTCTTTACCGAATTGGAAGGTGTTAAAAGTGTGGAATCGGGATACAGTGGAGGTCAGGAAGCCAATGCGGATTATAAATCGGTTTGCTCGGGTTTAACAGGACATGCCGAAATAGTTCAGATAACCTATGATTCTGACAAGGTTGCATTTGAAGATTTGTTGGAGGTGTTTTTTGCAACCCACGATCCGACCACCTTAAATAGACAGGGAGCAGATGTTGGGCCGCAGTATCGTTCCGTGATTTTTTACCATAACGAGGAGCAAAAAAAGATCAGTGATCTTGTGATTAAAGAATTAAATGCACAGAAAATATTTAAGAATCCGATTGTAACAGAGGTAAGTGCATTTGATAAATTTTATAAAGCAGAAGATTACCATCAGGACTATTTTGCTAACAATCCCCGACAGCCTTATTGTAATGCTGTGATTAATCCTAAAATGGAAAAGTTTAAAAAGCTCTTTAAAGAAAAACTAAAAAAGTAAAGCTTGTATATTGCACATATACAGTCACAAAGGAGTTTTTTGTATTTTTGTTTGTTAATTTTGAATTAAGAAAATGTTGTTTTATAACATGAAAAATGCATATCTTTGAACTCCGGAATGAGACAACAGATTGACCAATATTTGCGACGACGAAAGTCACACAATCATGCGGATAACGATGGTTTACGATGCCGTTTTTTCGTATTTTCATTCAATCTCACCAATGTTGAGCAATTAATTATTTTTAGATATTTTCAAAAAGACCTGATTTTTATTTCAGGTCTTTTTTTTGTGCTCAATTTTCTTCCAACTGTTTGTCGAGTAAATACATTTAATAGTCCAAACCAAATAATGTGGGGGCAACCTCATAGTAAATTATTATGCAAATGAAGAACAAAAGTTTAGTTTCCATCACCGATTTCTCAAAAGAGGAAATCATGCGCATCGTGGAGTTGGCAGCAGAATTTGAAGCTACCCCAAATCAAAAAATATTAGATGGGACAGTGGTGTCCAGCTTATTTTTTGAGCCATCGACCCGTACGCGTTTAAGTTTCGAAACGGCCATACAACGATTGGGAGGCAGAATCATTGGATTTACAGATTCATCATCGTCATCGACTTCAAAGGGTGAGTCATTGAACGATACCATTAAGATGGTGAGCAATTACAGCGATTTGATTGTTATGCGTCATCCTCTTGAAGGATCGGCACGATATGCTTCGGAAGTTTCGGATGTGCCTGTAATTAATGCCGGTGATGGAGCTAATCAGCACCCAACTCAAACTTTGCTTGATATGTATTCGATTTACAAAACGCAGGGTACGCTGGATAATCTGAACATATTCCTGGTTGGTGATTTGAAATACGGACGAACCGTTCACTCTTTACTAATGGCGATGTCTCAGTTTAACCCGACATTCAACTTCATTTCGCCCGATTCTTTAAAAATGCCTGATGAATACAAGCTTTTCCTCGATTCAAAAGGTATTAAATACTATGAGCATTTAGAGTTTACTGATATAATTGAAGCGGCTGATATTCTTTACATGACACGCGTTCAGCGCGAACGTTTCTCTGATCCTATCGAATATGAAAAAGTAAAGAATGTGTACGTACTGCGTAATGCAATGCTGGATAATACAAAGGACAATTTGCGTATTCTTCATCCACTGCCACGTGTTAACGAAATTCATACCGATGTGGATGCAAACCCAAAAGCCTATTATTTTGAACAGGCAGAAAACGGTGTTTATGCACGTATGGCGATAATGGCCTCTATTTTAGGATTGAAGTAATAGCAGTTAAAAGACATTGAATCATGACAAAGAAAGAATTAAGCGTTAGAGCGATAAAGAACGGTACTGTAATCGATCATATACCAGCAACTCATTTATTTAAGGTGATCTCTATTCTTGGTTTGGATAAGATTGAGAATCAGATAACTTTTGGTACCAACCTAAAAAGCAAACAACAGGGGCATAAAGCGATTATTAAAGTTGCTAAAAAATATTTTGCCGACGAAGACATTAATAAAATTGCCTTGGTGGCACCTTCTGCCAAATTAAATATCATCGAGGATTACCAGGTGGTGGAGAAGAAGGTGGTTGAAATACCCGAACAAATTGTTGGTATTGCTAAGTGCTTTAATCCCAAATGCATTACCAATAATGAAAATATGACCACTAAGTTTTCATTAGTTGAAAAAGAGCCTTTAGCTTTAAAATGCCAATATTGTGAGAAAATCACCAATGAAGAGCACTTAGAGGTTTTATAATTTGATGGACCAGTGCCGGTGTATAGTTTGAGAGCACTATAAAGTTATATCATCGGCATAACTTAGATAAGAAACTCCTGCATCGCCTGATGTGGGAGTTTTTGTATTTAAACTATTTGAGGTAAAAGATGTTTTAATCTTATCATCATAAAATATGGTACTATGAATAAAAGAGATAAGATTATTTATTGGATTGCAACAGGATTGTTATCTGCAATGATGCTAATGTCGGCAGGTATGTATATTTTTAATAACGATACAGTTATTACTGTATTTACTAAGCTTGGCTTTCCAACCTTCATTATTTATCCTTTGGCTGTTGCTAAAATTCTTGGGGTAATCGCTATCCTAAGCAATTTCTCCAGGAAGCTAACAGAGTGGGCTTATGCCGGGTTTTTCTTTGATTTCGTGCTTGCTGCAGCTGCTCATATTGCCATTAAAGACGGGGAAGAAATGGGTGCATTTGTTGCTTTAGCTCTGCTTTTTGTGTCTTATATTTTCGGAAGAAAACGATAAGTGTGGCTACATCTGATACAATTAGAATTTCAATTAATACCTGAGTAATGTTGAAGTAATATAATATTCAATGGAAAAATTACTTCAGCACTACTCAGGTTAACGCTTTAGGAAAAATATTAAAATCTGACAAAATATCCCAAATTACAAAAGCCTTTATACCCAGCTCCGATACTGCCGCACAAGCCTTGTTTTTTGCCCCATCTAAAACTAATTAAATTGAGGTGAAAAGTGAAGCCATCAATGTTTACTTTACTGTTAATACCACCTTGAGTGCTCAGGGTTTCGCTGGCATAACCGAGTGAAAGGCCACTGCTTAACTTAAATTTGGAATGTCGCAAATATTCAAAATCTATTTGAGGTGCTACAACAAAAGCATGTTTGGTTGATTTATATGCAGTCTGAGTTAGGGGTGAAGAGGTATAATAATAAGGGGTATAATAAGGACTGTAATTACCTTCAATAGACGCTTGGTCATACATAACACTGACACCAAGTTTTAACCAATCATTCATATAGCGATAATAATCAATATTGAACGCACCAAGTACCTTGTAGTTATGTTGACTATCGTCTGTTCCTTCAACTAATTTCTCGAATTTATATAGGGAGAGAGGAGAATAGCTTAAAGATAGCTCATGAATTTGAGCATTTAGTGTTAAAAAATAAAAGCAGGTTAGGAATAAAATTAAAATCTTCTTCATGTTGTATAATTATAAGTTAGAATCGAAATTATGACAATCATAGAAGGAAATACACGTATTAATCTGAGTTCGATCTTAATTAAAATCACTTTGTCAACAAAGGCGATTATTTCTTGTCAAAACATCCTTCATTTAATATACAGCACTGTATCTTTGCTGCAAAAGACAAAATAATGGCAAAACAAGACTGGAAACCAGGTAACATGATTTATCCATTGCCGGCCGTGATGGTAACAGTTGGAAATTCTCCTGAAAACTATAACATTATAACCATTGCTTGGACAGGTACGATCTGTTCCGATCCTCCCATGTGTTATATATCGGTTCGAAAAGGCCGTCATTCTTATAAAGCTTTAAAAGAAACCGGCGAGTTTGTTATCAACCTCACCACAAAAGATTTGTCATATGCTACTGACTGGTGCGGTGTTCGCTCAGGTCGTCAGTATAATAAGTTCGAAGAAATGCATTTAACACCGGGTAAAGCTAAAGTTGTAAGTGCACCCATCATTGAAGAATCACCTATTAATATTGAGTGCAAGGTAACTGAAGTGGTTGAGTTGGGTACACATGATATGTTTATGGCAGAGGTGGTAAATGTTAAGGCCGATGAGAAATACATCGACGAAAAAACAGGTGCTTTTAGTTTGCAAAAAGCGAAGCCTATTTGCTATTCACATGGCCATTATTTCGAATTGGGAAAGAAGATTGGTAAGTTTGGCTATGCTGTAGAGAAAAAGAAGCGCAAGCCCCGAAGAAAAAAATAATTGATTAAAAAAAGCCCATTAAATTATGATCAAAATATTATAGATTCTTTGATCATGATTTAATGAGCTATGATATTATTGCTTACCGATATTTTAATTGGTATCCTTCTTTATTTTACCGCCCGTATTTTCACTTTTCTCAATTTTAGCTGGTTCGCCACGGTAATAAACCACACCGCCTGAACCTGCTGTTCCACCAAGTTTTTTATTGGCTGTTACTTCAACAACACTACCCAAAGTTGCTTTCGCATATGTTTCGTCGCAATCGAGGTTAAAGCCATGATATTTACCACCTTTACCAATTTTCACATCCAGGTATTTGGCTTTTCCTTCCAACTCAATCTTAGAAGTCGAACCCGTTACATCCAGATTGTTAACATCAACATCCAAAATGATGTTAGATTCTGTTCCGCCATGAATTTTCAAAGACTCTGCATGAATGGTGTTTTCTGCATCGATGGTGGCTCCAGTACCGGTTTCAATTTCGCGCAGGCGTTTGTAAGTGACATATACCTGCACCGCCATATCCTTATAAATTTTGGTTTTCATCTTTATAACCAATTGGCGGTTTTTAACGGTTGTGACCACATCACTTACCTCGGCATTTTTGATGTGCACATCCACTTCTTCCTTGTCGCCTTCAATAAGAGTTACATTAATGCCTTTCGAAGCTCTTACTTTATCAAAGGAGCCAACTTTTCGAAGTTGAGTGTGATCAGGTTGTTGGGCATTTAATCCGAAAATAACTGCGCAAAGCAGTATAAGTGTGCTCTTTAGTTTCATTCGATATGTGTATTTGTT
The DNA here is from genome assembly GCA_025210475.1 of Carboxylicivirga sp. Classification (GTDB taxonomy): domain Bacteria; phylum Bacteroidota; class Bacteroidia; order Bacteroidales; family Marinilabiliaceae; genus Carboxylicivirga. The sequence goes on from JAOARW010000044.1 coordinate 32,661, forward strand.
ATAATAATTTTGTTTTGTATTTCTCAATTTCTGCATTTCATTACGATTGACAGGTCAGAATGTTCACAATTACAACAAAAACTATGCAAATAATTCACGTAATTCCGATTCTGACATATCTTTTAATGGATTATTGGTATTAATAAATGAATCGGCCAATGCAATTTTCTTATCCTGTAAACGGGCAATTTTCTCTTCAATCGTCTCAGTGGCAATAAATTTATAGACGAATACATTTTTGGTTTGACCGATACGGTGTGCCCGGTTAATGGCTTGTGCCTCAGCGGCAGGATTCCACCAGGGATTAAGCACAAAAACATAATCGGCTTCGATCAGGTTTAAGCCTACGCCACCTGCTTTTAATGATATAAGGAAAACCCGGCATTCTTCATCTTTGGTAAAGCTTTGAATAACTTTTTGTCGATCACTCGTTGCCCCGGTTAGTTTGGCATACTTGATTTTTTGATCTTTTAGATCTTTCTCAATCAGCTCCAAGTCTTTTACAAAAGAGGAGAAAATTAAAACCTTATGCTTTTCACTAATGGCATTGTTGAGCTTCTGAAAAATTTGTTCGTATTTACCTGAAGAACCGGTGTATTCAGGATCAACCAGGGCCGGATGATTGGCAATCTGTCGCAATTTAGTTAAGGCTTGTAAGGCCAGGATGGCATTTTTATTTACTCCGGTCTGTTCAATGGCTTTCATCAACTCATTTCGAATGCCCGATTTCTCACGCTCATAGAACTTTTGCTGATCTTCGGTCATATCACACACCAGCGTTTGCTCGGTTACCGGAGGCAACTCTTTTGCTACCATGTCTTTGGTGCGACGAAGAATAAAAGGATTGATCAGCTGACGTAATTTTTGTTCTTTCGCTTCATCTTGTTTTTTCTCAATCGGGCCGGCAAAATGGTTCTTAAAGAAATTTAAGTTACCAAGCAAGCCATTGTTAACAAAATTCATTTGTGCCCACAGGTCAACCAAAGCATTTTCAATTGGTGTGCCGGTTAATACCAGTTTATTGGCCGCTTGTATATCGCTTACGGCCTGGTATAATTTTGATCCCGGGTTTTTAATATTCTGACTTTCATCCAGGATGGCATAATGAAACTGATAGTTTTTTAGATATTCAATGTCGTTTCGGGCAATGCCATAGCTGGTTAATACCACATGATAGTGCTTGAAAATTTTCCCTATTTCCTTTGATTTGGTTCGATTATTACCGGTGTATAAATAGATTTTTAGCTTGGGAGCAAACTTAGCAAACTCATTGGCCCAGTTATGAATCAAGGATGTTGGCATAACTATTAAACTAGCCGCTACCGAACTGTTGTTAAAGCCTTGTATTGATTCAAACATATTGAGCTGACCCTCGGCTTTGATTTCCGCAGTATCACCATTCGAAGCATATTGCCTTAATAGCAAAGCAATGGTTTGAATGGTTTTTCCCAATCCCATATCATCGGCCAGAATACCGCCAAACTGATTGGAATTTAGGAGGTTCATCCAGGTGTAGCCCTCTTGCTGATAAGGGCGAAGAGTTGCTTGTAAACCATCCGGTGAATCGAAATCAATATTTTGCTGTTGAAGCCGCGCAACTTGCCTGGTCCACTGAGGCGATACTTCGTCCAGCATATCCTGATCAAGCAGGTTGTAGTGCATTTTGCCAAGCGTCATTTTCTCGTCTTTTGTGTTAACAAAATGCATTAGGTCAGTGTACTTTGTAAACCACTCCTCCGGAATTATGAATATTTCATTATTGGGAAGCTTGTATTCGCGTTTGCCCCGAAGAATGTGTTGGCGGATCTTTTGAAATGGAATCTTGAAATCATCAACGATAATAAGCGCCCTGATATCAAACCAATCATTATCTTCGGTGTATTGCATATCCAGATGCACATGTCCCGAATAATACGTTTCATCATATCCTTGTTGAACTGTTCTAATACCTTCCTTTAGAAGTGTTTTGGCATTGGTATTAAGCCATTCGATCACAAAACCCAGATCTGGCTGGTGGCTTTCGCTTACTGGTCTGTATTGAGAGTCGCTAACTGATTTTAAACCAATGTTTTTCAGTAAGCTGATAATGTATTGTTCTTTTTCGGCATCACGCTTAAACCGGTCAAAAATATGGTGACCTTTCATTTTTCGATGATTCACAAATACCTGTGATTGTGTACCGGCGAGGTATTCCCGTTCATCGTATTTAAACTTGAGGGTTAAAATGGCTTGATGCGCCAAATCTTTTTCGAGGATTAAAATAGGAGTTAACTGAGCAGGCTTATTATTGATAAAAAAGCCTTCCACCTTTACATGATGATCTCTGACACAATTTTCTACAAAAGAAGACATATAAGTGTCGACGCTTCTTTCCGGAATTAGAAGATGGTTAACTTTTTGAAAAGGACGAAACTTTTTGCTGTCGATGTTTTGAAAACGAAATAATTGATTATTAATCAGGAACACACATGGCGAAGCAGTTACTTCTGTAACTTCCCGATTAGTTAAGCCCATTTCACCGTTTTCTGTCTTAATTTTTAAGCTGTAGCGTAAACCTGTATTGTCCAGAGTAAATTCAAACTGTGGCTCATCAAACAGCGTTTTAACTTTTATCCTGTCGGAGGGATACATGTGGCTATAGTTCGGATTTTTAAAGAAAACAGGAACATCAGCCAGAGCAATTATTTCTAAAGCTTCTGTTATCTTCTTATCCATCAATGGACGAATGTGGTCCAGGGTAAATTTCTCTTCCAGTTTCTCATAAAAGAGTTTAAGGTTTTTTTGCTTCGAAAATCGTTTAAATAAACTTTGTTCGTTTATTGTATTCAGTAATTTAACGATTTCTATTTGAGCGGCTGTAAAATCAAAACGCTTTTCTTCAATGTGTTCATTGGTAGCCTGTTCAATTAATTTTAAAGTGCCGTTTTCGTTTTGTTCGGCATAAAAAGGAATCAAGGTAAAACCAATATGGCGTTTTTCAGAAATTACCGTTATAAACTGCTCCATATTTTTCGTGCAATCTTTTTTTATTAAACTCTTGTTGTTAATCGAACCAACAAAGATAAAAGTATTCAAATGCAAGCGAAGCATTGTCATCATTAAAGTTATACCAATGGCGTTTAAAATACGCTTTGTTGAATTTGTAATGGTGCTATTTAATTATTGACGAATGCCTTTGTGGACCGTATATTTGTAAAGTCTCAATTCGGGTGTTTAATAATTTTAAAATAATGGTAAACAAAAAATCTACTTTGGTGTTTACCTTCCAACTAACAGTTTCCTTAACCAATTTTTGGAGCCTATTAAACACTAATCACTAAAGTTTAATTCTCTTTCAACACTTAATTAAAAAGTGGTTCTGATTTTTTAGACCAACAATCCGTTGGAAATTGCCTTGATTGTACCATTCTTCTAAGGCGAGTATATAATTTTAATACATAAGTATTATGAATTTACTTTACTCTGTTTTTAATCGAGCAATGATTATTGTTGTCGCCCTTGCTCTGTTCAATCAAACTCATGCACAGACACTAAAAGCGACAGAAAGTACAAGTTCAATCAAATTTAACCATCTGGCTTTTATTAATAATTTGGTTGAGGAACTTGTTGATAATGCACCCTACACGGTCTTTTTGCCTTCTGAAGCGGCCCTGATGGCCTTAACAAACGAGCAGAAAAGCCAACTGTTTGCACACCCTTATCTGGAGTTGATTGATTTAATAAAAGGGCATATGGTTTCAGGTGTTATTACTTCTGAAAACCTAAAGGATGGACAAGTATTGACAGCTCTTAATGGTAACAAACTGTTCATTAGGCAGGAAGGTGATAGTTGGTATGTTAACAATGTGTTGATTTCAATTGTCGATATCCATCTTAAATATTCTGTCTTTCATCGGGTGGAAGGTATATTGTTCAGACCCGAAACGGTCGTAGACATCATCGTTAACAGTGCAGACCATACGATTTTGGAAACAGCTGTTATAGAAGCAGAACTGGTAGACGCGCTGTCAGCAGAAGGCCCATTTACCGTATTTGCTCCAACCGACGAGGCCTTTGGTAACCTGCCGGAAGGTACCTTGGAAACGCTATTGGAAGACCCAACGGGTGAACTGGCACAGATTCTACTTTACCATGTGGCAGGCGTAAAAGCCCTTTCCAATGACCTAAGCGACGGACAGGAAGTGATGACTCTCAATGGCAAAAGCGTTGTGGTAGAGTTAATGGAC
>JAOARW010000045.1 GCA_025210475.1 Carboxylicivirga sp.
CAACCGGTTCGCTATAAAAATAAAAACGTGTAGTATTGCAAAAATTGAAAATCATAGTGCATCCTTTTTATGTGAAAATAAAGGATACAAAACTCGTAAGTTTTAGCTCACAAAACTATACGTTATCGCGGAGACGGATACCTCATTACTAAATTACTATATTACAAAATCACCATAAAAGTTTATCTCAAAAAAAATAGCAGGATACTTACGCACCCTGCTATTCCTATATCACTAAATTTCCAATTAGCTATTTACCTAATCAGCAATTACTTGTTTACTCTAAAAGTCTCATCGCCATTTTCGAAGAAACCAATAATTTGCTTGGCTGCTGCAACACCTGCATTGATGTTAGCTTCGGCTGTTTGAGCACCCATTTTCTTTGGAGTAAAGAAGAAACGGCCTTCGAAACCAGCTTCGAAATCAGCTTTGTTATCAGGAGCAATGTCTGAGATGTAAGTAAAGTCAGGACGATCGGCCATTAACTTCAAAATTTCTTCCTCATGAATCACCTCTTTACGAGCTGTATTAACCAAAGTACCACCTTTAGGCATTTTGTTTAACAAGTCGTAATTAATCGACTGCTTGGTGTGCTCGTTAGCAGGAATGTGCAACGACACATAGTCACAAGTTGAATATAACTCTTCAACAGTATCCAATGGCTTAATACCTGCTGCTTCAATTTTTTCTTTAGCTACAAATGGATCAAAAGCATAGATTTCCATGCCAAATCCTTTCGCAATCTCAGCCACATAGTGACCAACATTACCATAGGCATGAATACCAATTTTCTTACCGCGCAACTCAGTACCAGCCGTTCCGTTGTATCCGTTACGAGCCATAAATACCATCATACCCAACACCAACTCACCTACAGCGTTTGAGTTTTGGCCAGGTGTATTCATGGCTACAATACCCTTCTCTGTACAAGCCTCAAGGTCAAGGTTATCAAATCCGGCACCTGCACGAACAACAATTTTCAATTCAGGAGCAGCTTCAACCACTTCGCGCGTCACTTTATCGGAACGTACAATCATGGCATGTACATCCTTTACAGCTGCTAATAATTCAGCTTTTTCTGTATATTTTTCAAGCAATACCAATTCGTAACCAGCCTCTTTTACAACTGGTGCAATTTGGTCAATAGCCGCTTTAGCAAATGGCTTTTCGGTAGCAACTAATATTTTTTTCATTGTTTTTGGTTTTTAAGTGGTGATAAAAAGTAAGCCCCCAAGGGCCTACTTATATTTTATCATCAGAAATTGGCAGCTACAATTTAACTTCTGCCTTCTGACTCTGAACTAACAAACTTTGTTTAATGCTTCGCTTCAAATTCTTTCATGGCATCAGCTAAAGCCTGAATGCTTGACTTAGGCATTGCATTGTATGTAGAAGCACGGAAACCACCTACTGAACGGTGACCTTTAATTCCGCTCATGCCACGAGCTGTAGCAAAATCGAAGAATTCTTTCTCCAACTCTTTGTATTCATCGTTCATGATGAAACAAATGTTCATTAATGAGCGATCTTCTAAATCTGCAACCGGTGCTTTGAATAGACGGTTACGGTCGATCTCATCGTAAAGCACAGCCGCTTTTTCAATGTTGATTTTTTCCATGGCTGCCACTCCACCCATTTCTTTCAACCACTTCAAAGTTTGAAGAGCAGAGTATACAGGGAATACAGGAGGTGTGTTAAACATAGAACCACCATCGATGTGCGTTTTATAGTTCAACATTGTTGGAATGTGACGATCAACTTTTCCTAAGGCATCTTCTTTAACAATAGCAAAAGTTACACCTGCAGGAGCTAAGTTCTTCTGCGCACCACCGTAAATCAATGTATATTTTGAAATATCAACCGGACGAGAGAAAATATCCGAAGACATATCAGCTACTAAAGGCACATTCACATCAAGGTCTTTCTTGATTTCTGTACCGTAAATCGTATTATTTGTTGTAATGTGGAAATAATCAGCATCAGCAGGGATATCATATCCTTTTGGAATATGGTTGTAGATTGAATCTTTTGAGGATGCAACTTCTACAACTTCACCAAAACCTTTTGCTTCTTTTAGAGCTTTGTTAGCCCATGTACCTGTATTAAGGTAAGCCGCTTTCGATTTCATTAAGTTATAAGGTACCATGCAGAATTGTGTACTGGCTCCACCTCCTACGAAAACCACTTCGTATCCGGCAGGAATGTCCAACAATTCTTTAAATAAAGCTGTTGCTTCGTCCATAACAGCAACAAACTCTTTGCTACGGTGAGAAACCTCTAACAAAGACAAGCCAGTTCCGGCAAAGTTTAAAACGGCTTCGGCCGAGTTTTTAATTGTTGACTCAGGCAAAATTGATGGTCCTGCTGAAAAGTTGTGAATCTTCATTTTATTAAAATTTTAATACTGCTTATTACTTACGTTTATTTGCTTAATGTTTTGAGTTTATAAAATTATGAATAATCTGCTGCAAAGCACATAAAATCAGATAAAATCTACCTTACAATTTATAAGCATTCTCATGTATTCCTCCCTATTTTAAAGGTCTAATCGAGAAAAACACCTTTGCTTAAGTTACCAATAATCAATTGGCTACAATGCCTTATTAAACACTCTCTCAAAACATGATATTTATCACCTTATTGGCGATTTTTTTCTTAATTGATGAATTATACAAAAGGAATTTTAACCACTTTAGCCTTTAACTTGCGATTACGAACCTTAATATATATTTCTGTATCAAACTTGGTATAGCCCTTATTGATGTAGGCCATTCCGACACCTTTTTGTAACATTGGCGACATGGTTCCTGATGTTACCCGTCCAATTACCTCGTCATTTTCGTTCACAACTTCATAATCCTTACGTGGGATTCCTCTGTCCTCCAACACAAAGCCCCTTAAGCGTTTCGAAACACCTTCTTCTTTTTGCTTTAAAAGATATTCGCTATCGATGAACTTATTGCCATCGTTGAATTTCGTGATCCAACCTAAACCAGCTTCAATCGATGAAGTTGTATCATCAATATCGTTACCATATAAGCAAAATCCCTTCTCCAAACGTAAGGTATCGCGAGCTGCCAATCCAATTGGAAGAATTCCTTCCTCTTCACCAGATTTAAAAACTTCTTCCCACACTTTCTCGGCGTCACCATTGTGAATGTACAATTCGAATCCACCCGAACCAGTATAACCCGTATTGGAAATAATCACATCATCTGCCCCGGCAATAGCGCCTGTTGTAAACGTATAATAAGGAATGGATGATAAATCTATTTCAGTTAATTTTTGCAGAACAGCCTCTGCTTTGGGCCCCTGAATAGCTAACTGAGAAATAGCATCACTGGTATTTTCCAACTCAGCTCCCATGGTATTTTGCTCATTTACCCATGCCCAATCTTTATCGATATTAGCTGCATTAACTACCAGCAGGTATTTTTCCTCTTCGTATTTGTAAACCAATAAATCATCTACAATACCACCTTTTCCGTTGGGGAAACAAGAATACTGTGCCTGTCCAATGGATAAAGCAGCCACATCATTGGAAGTCACTTTTTGTACCAAATCAAAGGCTTTGGGACCTTTAACCCAAAATTCGCCCATATGCGAAACATCAAAAACACCAACACCATTTCGAACCGTCATGTGCTCGTTGTTGATGCCTGAATATTCAATTGGCATTTCATAGCCGGCGAAAGAAACAATTTTTGCCCCTAAGGCTTCATGGAATTTGTAAAAGGCTGTTCGTTTCATATGATTATAATTTGTTTTTATCGGTCAAACGGAACTTCCACAAAAATTCGTAAAATGAATTCTCCTGGTTGTTTCATCTTATTTATTATTAATTGATACTTATTCAATAGTTTAACTTAAACCCAACTAACAATTTATAATAAAGTTGGGCATTGAACAAATGTAGAAAAATAATCAAGTGCCAAAAAATGATAATTGTGGGCTAAAAAACCTAATTAATATCACCTGAAATGGCATCAGACTATATGGTCTGGAAATTAATTCAACGAAAAAAGTTACATTTGTCAAATAATTTGTATTTTGAAGTTTAATTTAATTGAAATTTAATCAATGCCGAATCCACATTCACACATTGACCTTGGTTATTTGGAAAGCATCACCGATGGCAGCCAAGACCTTATCAAAGAGTTAATTGAAATTTTCATTGAACAAATACCTGAATTTGTAGATGGCTTTGAGGAAGGGTTAACTCAAAAAGATTGGATGAAAGTAGCGGCGGTGGCACATAAAGCTAAGTCGTCGGTTATGTCGATGGGAATGCAGGAATTGGGCAATCAGGATTTAAAAAATCTGGAACTAATTGCAAAATTATTGCGAATTGACGAACTTAATGCGATGAATAATAACTCTGAAGAGTCCAATGAGTTAAGCAAAAGCATTGATGGATACTCGGAAGATCGAAAGGAATGGTTGAAGAACAATAAGAATGTAGAATGTGTTGAAGAGATAATCAACCGTTTTAACCAAACCTGCGAAGCAGCAATCAGTGAGTTGCAAGAAGTTATTGAAAACGAATAAAACTAAGGTATATGCTACAAGTTAAAGAACATGATGGGGTAATGTTCGGTGTTTTAGCTGAAACAGATCGCTTAACCGCAACTGTTGCACCAGAATTAAAAGCTGAACTAACATCGGCACTTTCTAATAATGGCGTTAAAATGGTGTTAAATCTTTCAAACATCAATTTTATTGATAGTACAGGAATCGGAACGCTTATTAGCGCCTTAAAAACAGCAAGACAACACGATGGCTCATTTCAGTTATGCAGCATCAAAACTGACGTATTAAGTTTATTAAAGCTGATGAAACTGGATAAAGTGTTCGACATTTTTGAATCTGAAGAACAAATCGCATAATATAGAAAAACCGCTTAGGCGGTTTTTTTAATGCCTTGAATCAATATTTTGTAAGCTTGATTTGATGCCGGTAAGATCAATCTCCTCAAAATAATCGATTGTTGTTTGGGGCAAAAACTCGTTTAACGAGCTAGTCTGATCCAATTTAATTTCCTGCCGAACCTTACTGGCACTTATATAGTTGGTATCCTCATCCTGATTTGTAGATTTACGACTTACTTCAATACACTGCACGCCTTTTACCGGAAGATTTGCCTTCATTACCCGATTATACACACCAGTGGTCGCACAATAATTTTCAGTACCCACATAGCGTTTATTAATGCCTAAAACCGGAACAATGTGCTGACAAAAAATAGCAATATCGAGTTCGGCCTGTTTTTGCGTAATCATATCAGGCACTTCGTTTTTCAGAAAATAATTTGGAAAAGTGGCACAAGACACAACGTATTCACCTCCTTTTACCAGAATAACATTGTTTAAATGCTTTGTACCCCGTTTGATCATTTCAAAGCGGTCGCGAAACGAAAAAACGGACTTTTCTGTTTCCACAACAAATATATAGACCAAATCATTTTCATTGGCTGCCTTTTCAATTAAATATTGATGCCCTAATGTAAACGGATTGGCATTCATTACAATGGCAGCTACCTCATTAGCATTTTGGGGATAACGAATGGACTTTAGATAGTTTTTATAATCCTCCACATTTTGATAACCAAATTCCAGAACAGAAATGAGTGGTTCGGCACTGGCAATGTGTGAATAACCAATTCCTTCGAATCGCAAAATATTATCCGGACGGGTAAAGACAAAAGCCTGTTGATAGCTTTGCATGACATGTTCGGTCAGATGCGTTACCAAATGAGCAAAAGCTCCTGTTTCTCTGAATTGAGGCGCAATTGCCACGTATTTTAATATTTTACCCTGACAAGAACCAACACCCACAATATCATCGTTCAAACTATAAAGCAGAACCGAGTATTCAACTGCCGATTCATCAAAATAAAAACCCAAGGGCGAAAGAAAACGACGAATTAACTTAACATCATACTGGCTCGATAAATCAACCTCCTCAATCCTATATTCAGAATTCTCTATCATACTCAATGCCTGATATATTCAGTCTGACAACAATGTAATGCAATGGTTACTGCCAATAAATCGGCTGATCCCCCCGGGGAAATTCGATTTGAGTTACACCATTTAACCAATTGCTCATAAGAATTTTTGCACCCCTTTTCCCATTCTTCCAGAGCTTGTAATGATTTACTTTTCAGTTGCTCCAATACTGTTTTATCATGCCTGTAAAGCACATTTGTATCATTATTGATCGTCATGATTCTTAACAAGACCGGTGTCAATAAATGATTTAAATCTTTGTCAGTATAACTATTAAAATCCTTATTAATAATATGGTTTAAGGCAGGTAATGAATGATGTAAAACGGTTGGTAGTCCTTGCTCGGCTTCCCCCCTGGCTCCGGCTGCCTGAAGGCCATACAGCGCAAAGCACTGCTGACCATGACTCAACTCAGCCCCTTTTCCTGCAGCACACAACTCCCTCTGAACCAATCCTCTTGTAAGTTGCTGAATAACGGAAGAAAATGCTGTTATTTTAAGATATCCCAGGCGTTTTATAACACGAACCATAGCAAAACAACTGATGGCCATCAAAAAGATGGCTCCCTTATGGGTATTTACGCCATTGGTCGTTTCAAACATGGCCAGTTCCATTTGCATGCCAATGTTTTTAATAACCGGCAAAGCTGCTGATACATCCTTCGCGTTATAGGAAAGTGCATAACGATTTATCTCCATAAAGTAAGGCGATAAAGACGCAATGGCATTGATAAAGGTTAAATAATCCATATCGGAATGAGCACCCATTGAGTTACGGCAAACCAAACCTGGTTTGGGACTCAATGCCACCTCATGCAATAAGCCCTTTACAGCAAAACCCGCCACATCATTCAGCATTTTATCTTGCTTATGCTTAAGCATAAAGTCTGTTATTGCCTCAATCATTGCCAGTCGTACTTCTTCGATGGCATGTCGCTTGTTTTGCCGGCAATGCAGCGCTGATTGTTCACATATAAAGCAAGCCTTTGCTTTACCCGATGAAAGTGGAACTCCCTCATTACTTAATACATCCAAATCAACAATGCGCCCCAATGAAAAGCTTTCTTCAAACTGCTCAGTCAATTCTTTCAGTTGCCACGCATCGAAGTGAGAAGCTTGAAATAAGTAGTAAATGGTATCTCCTGCCTCATCAGACAACTGTAATTTTTTACTGTATTGATTATTGGCATTATGCGATAATAAGAAGCGTTTAAATGCTTCATCAACGATGGCGATAAACTCTTTTAAAGAAGCATTTGATTTGGGCAATCCGGGAATGTTTAATTGCAGGGAAATCAAATGAAATCCTTTTGCAACAAGCTCCATTTTACGCTGCTGACGAGCTTCGCGAGCCGCCAGCAGCAGTTCAAACAGGTCTGTATCTCGCTGTTGTTCCATTATTCTTTTATCTGACGAATTACATCAATGACTGTTCCATCGCGATACTCCACAATTCCCACTATGCGTTCTCCCGTTTCAATCGGCTTGGCCAAACCGGTAATACCTTCAACCTCTTCGGCTAAGGTGGCAATATCTTTTACCTGTATACCTGCCGCTTCGAGGTTTTGCTTTAATTCCGGGCGTTGAGGGTTAACACAGATTCCTCTTTCGGTTACCAAAACATCAATGCTTTCGCCCGGCGTCACGATGGTGTGTACTTTCTTTTTAACAATAGGAATACGTCCTCTGAAAGATGGACATACCACCACAGTTAAGTTTGCACCTGAGGCTGTATCGCTATGCCCCCCTGATGCGCCTCGCACATAACCTTCTGAACCGGTGATCACGTTAACATTGAAATCGGTATCTATTTCAAGGGCTCCCAAAACCACAATATCCAGTTTATTGGTCATGCAACCACAATTAAACGGATTGGCATATAAGCCGGCCGGAATCTCGATGTGATAGGGATTTTCCATTAAGGAAGAACTCACAGCCGCATCGAAGGATTGCACATCGAATATGGAGCTAAACAAACCTTCGTTCAGCATATCCACTCCATACGAAGTAACGCCGCCAAGAATAAAACTTCCTTTGATGGTGCGTTGCTTCATTATTTTCCGGATGTATTTGGCCACCGCCAATGAAGCACCTCCTGCTCCCACCTGAAAACTGAATCCGTCCTTTAATTCACCTGAATGTTCAATCACCTGTGCAGCCAACCGGGCAATTTGCAAATCCATTGGAGCTTTGGTAATTCGTGTGGTCCCTCCTGCAATCTTGGATGGATCACCAATTGAATCAACTTTTACCACATAGTCAATGTAATTTTGCGTTATAGACTGAGGTACACAGGGGTAAGCCACCACATTATCAGTAACCACAATCACCTGTTTCGCATACCACGAATCAATGGCTGCATAGCCCATAGAACCAAATGCAGATGGGCCATGAGCACCGGTTGCATTACCTTCTTCATCGGCAGCTGAAGCAGCTAAAATGGCAAGGTCAATTTTAATCTTACCCGTATGAACGCTTCGAACACGTCCACCATGTGAATGGATAACAAAAGGTTTGGGCAATACACCCTGGGCTATCGCTTTCCCCAACTCACCTCTAATTCCACTGGCATAAACCTGTGTAATCGTACCATCTTTAAAATAAGGCAATATGGGATCGTGCGCCGTTGTTAGGCTACTGGCTGCCAAAGTAATGCCTTTAATCCCAAGCTCTGCCAGTATTTTAATGGCTTCATAAACCAAATTATCGCCACCTCGCAAATGGTGATGAAATGAGATGGTCATGCCATTTTGGGGGTTGGTTTTAATAATGGCATCACGCAAAGTTTCACACATCTTATTAGAATGTGGCATTTTAGCTTTGTTAGGAGGCGGTACCGTTTTTTCCTCCATCCAGCCTTTTTTCAATTTGGTAAAGGCCCCTTCAAAAGGTTCGAGCTTGCCAACACCAGCCAACTCTTCGGGTATATCTATGTTTATTTTATTTTTCACAACGAACAGGTTAAAGTGATTTTACATCAATATCAGCCATCTCCAAAACACGAAGGGCGCGTTGTACAACAGGAGCATCCACCATTTTTCCATCAACGGCAAAAACACCAATGCCTTCAGCTTTATTTCTTTCGAAAGCCTTAACGATTTTTACGGCTTTGCGAATTTCTATTTCGGTAGGTGTAAATACTTCATTGACAATCTCAATTTGTCGCGGATTAATAATGGCTTTACCTGTAAATCCTAATTTTTTGATGTATTCGGCCTCTTCTCGCAGCCCCTCTTCATTTTCCACATCAACATAAACCGTATCGAACACATCTATTTTACAAGCTTTGGCTGCCATAATAATTTGCTTGCGTGCATAATCAATGCCGATACCGTCATTGGCTTTCACCAATTGCATATCTGCAGCTAAATCCTGCCCGCCAATTGAAATGGCATCAATACGTGGTGAGAAACGAGCAATATCATAGGCATTCTGCACTCCTAGTGCTGTTTCAATCATAACATGCACCTTCATTTGATCATGCGGCAAACCATATGCTTTTTCGATATTCTCAATTTCATTAAGAATTCGCTCAATTTCTTCAGTCGTTTCAACTTTTGGAAGACGCATGGCATCGGGTTGAAGCGGCACGATTTGCTTTAAATCTTCAAGGCCAAAGGGTGTATCGATGTGATTAACCCGCACAGTTACTTCGCAAGTTTTATACGAAATATATTTAAGCATATGGGCAACCAAAATTCGGGCTGCATCTTTCTGATTAAGCGCAACTGCATCTTCCAAATCCAATAATACACCATCGGCTCCATAAACACTTCCTTGCTGCAACATGGCCGGATTATTACCCGGAATATACAACATGGTTCGCCTTTTAAAAGTCTTTTGATTAACTTCCATTGCAATTATTTTAAGGTTCCGGTTTGTAATTGAGCCGCCCTTTTTAGAGCTGTTTCCAATCGAGCTGAAATGGTTGGCGGTAAAGCACCCTTATCATTAACTATTAACCGAACATCAGAAATTCCAAATTTATCCAAATCTGCATGGATTTGCTTCAATAAATCATCGCCGAATTGTTGCATCACAATCGACTTTAATTCAATTATCCGACCTGCTCCATTCTCAACAGGTTCAACCATTACGAGTATATCACTCGACTCGAAACTACCAGCCTGCGCCTTTATTTTTAGTTCCATATTAGCAATTAAAGAAATATTTCCTCAAATATTGGACTTAATCTTCAAATTACCTAGCCATAAAAGTGGTTCTAAAACATGTTTTTCAATTTTAATTTGCATTGGCACATATATTAATTGAATCATTGGCAATTACACAATACAATGATTTTTGTCAGGTAGCGAATTCGTTAAACTATGGGCTTATTCCACATCATTAAACCATTCAGTTACTACAATAACATCAATCATTAAAAATAGTACTCATTAAAAGGATTAAAAAATACTTCCATTAAAACCTGTCTCTTTGCAAGTTAGAGTCAACCAACCATTATATCTTCTTTTTTTATTTGGAATTAGCATAGGGTAAAAGCCATCTCAAGCGTACATTATTTGATAATTAATAAATCTTCGATTTATTAATTATAACATTTATTAACAAGTATAGTATTTGACATTTCTATATTTTACAGAACTTTGATCTGTTAAATAGAGCAAAGGAAATTGGAATAATTATGAGCACATTTATTAATGAAGTGAAGAATGGTATTCTTTCGCATAAGGAGAGGAATGCTTTTTTTATTAATGAAGAACACACAACCTACGATTCGTTAAATTTTATAATAGGTGGAATTGCCGAGGCAGTAATTCAGAAAACCAATGGATTAAAGCAATGCATAGGAATTATTGAAGGAAATGACATTGAAACTTACGCTTCGGTGCTTGCTGTTTTAATGACCGGGAATACATTTGTTATACTCAACCCCAACAACCCTGAAGAGAGAAATCTAAAAATAATTAAGGCTACCGAAATGAAGCTCATTCTCTCTTCGAATGAGGATTACCCATCTAACTATAATAATCATTGTGTAGTTATTAGCAATCAAAATGTCAGAAATACAGAAGGCATCAGCAATCTTGCCGTAGATATTCTTGACGATCAACTGGCATACATAATTTTCACTTCGGGAAGTACAGGCGAACCCAAGGGCGTTCCTATTACACATAAAAACCTAGATGCTTTTTACACGGCATACAAGCAAATTGGATTTAAGCTATCGTGCACCGACAGAATGCTGCAGGTTTTTGATTTATGCTTCGATCCTTCTGTTGTATCCATGTTACACCCGCTAACCTTGGGCGCATGTGCCTATACCGTTAGTCAGAATGAAGTAAAATATACCCAGGTTTATGAATTATTAGAAGATGAAGAATTGACATTTGCAGCCATCCCTCCTTCTCTTCTTTCTTATTTGCAGCCCTATTTTGATGAAATCAAACTACCCTCACTAAGATATCTAATCCTCACGGCTGAAGCTTCAAAACAGCAATTAATAGAGCAATTTCGCACATGTATTCCCAATGCTGAAATATTCAACTTATATGGTCCTACCGAAGGAACAATATATTGTACGAGTTATAAAGTTCCATTAAGTGATGTGAAGCATTACAATGGCATGCTGGCAATAGGAAAAGAATTCTACGGTACTACTGCGCTCATACTTGATGAGGATAAAAACATTCTAAAAAATGGGCAAAAAGGTGAATTATGTATCGCCGGTAATCAAATACTAAACGCTTACTGGCACAATCCTGAAAAAACCGCTGAGGTAATAATTGAGCTTGATTACAAAGGCACTAAAACCCGTTTTTATAAAACAGGAGATTTATGTTACAAAGATGACACCGGCTGCATCTTCTACTGTGGTCGACTCGATTACCAGGTGCAAGTACAGGGCTTTCGTATTGAATAAAATGAAATCGAACATGCTGTTCGTCAATTTCATCAGCAAGGTGATAACATCACATTAGCTCGCACTAATGCTATCGGAAACCTTGAATTACACTTGTTTTTGGAAAAATATGAGTCAGAAGTCGGAAATTTAATTGAGAACTTAAAAGATGTACTTCCTCCTTACATGATTCCACACAAAACGCACTTAATAAACAAGTTCCCATTAAACACTAGTGGTAAAATAGATAGAAAGCAATTAGAAACACTTATAGAAGAATAACATGACAACAACAGAAATTAACAACGAAGTAACTAACATTTTCAGAACGGTTCTTAAAAATCAATCATTGGAATTAGGCGAAGCCACAACAGCCAAAGATGTAGAAGGTTGGGATTCGTTATCCAATATTGTGTTGATTAGCGAGGTTGAAAAGCACTTTGATATAAAGTTTAAACTACGCGAAATATTAAAACTCAAGAATGTTGGCGAATTATGTCAAAGCATTCAAAAGAAAATAAGCCAATAACATTATGATTTTTAATAGTTGGGAATTTATAATACTATTTGCACTGGTATTTGTTAGTTATAACCTTGCCAAGCACAAAGCTCAAAAATGGATTTTACTGATTGGCAGTGCCATTTTTATTGGTTTTAGTCATATTGGTTTTCTGGTGCTGGCAGCACTCAGTACTTTAATAACTTTCAAAGGAGCACACTGGATCAATAAAAAAGAAGATGAGAAACATCGAAGTTTCGCCTTTAAAAGCTTACTTGTAGTTCAAATCCTATTGTTAATCGGGTTTAAATATTTTGGTTTTCTCGAAGCGAACTTAAGTTATCTTTTATCCTTATTGGGTCATCAGAACCAATGGACAGCCATACATATTTTTGTTCCATTGGGAATTTCTTTTTATACCTTTCAAGCCATTTCATATTTGATTGAAGTTTACTGGGAAGAAATAGAAACCGAAGAAAACTTGCTGGATTTTTCCATTTACATGTTGTTCTTCATGAAATTTCTGTCAGGTCCGATTGAACGGGCAGATTCGTTTCTACCCCAATTGAAAAAGTCGAAGACCTTCAACTACGACAATACTATCAGTGGCTTAAAGCTAATTGGTATCGGGCTATTTAAGAAACTGATGATTGCCGATCGCTTGGCGCCGGTTTTGAATGATTTATTTGCGTCGGTGCAAGACTATTCCGGCGCTCAACTCTTGGTTGGAACAATTTTATATCCCATACAGCTCTATGCTGATTTTTCGGGGTATACAGACATTGCCATAGGTGGAGCCTTAATTTTAGGTTTTCAGTTATCGCCTAATTTCAACCGACCTTTTATTGCTCAAACCATCACCGATTTCTGGCGGCGATGGCACATGAGCCTGTCTTTCTGGGTTCGTGATTACCTTTACGAGCCAATAGCAATGAACCGACGTAGCTGGGGCAAATGGGGAATAGCCTATGCCTTAATTGTGACATTTATATTACTGGGGTTATGGCATGGTGGAAGCTGGAGTTTCATTATCTACGGAGCCATTCAGGGTCTTGTAATTACGTATGAAATGCTAAGCGAAAAGCAACGCTCTTCACTACTGAGCAAGCTGCCATCAGGCCTGGCTAAAACATATGGCATATTACGAACCTTTCTGATTTTTAGCATCAGTCTTTTGTTCTTTAAAATTGAAAACATCGCTGACGTTGGCCATGTATTAAGCCATACTTTTGATGGGGTTGATTCAAGCCTTAAAGAACTAAATCTTGGCATTAAAGATCATAACTTAATAATGTGCCTATCCTCTATTGTTTTGGTCTTCTTTTACGAATATGCCGAAAGCAAATGGGATATCAAGCAATGGTTTAACAAGAAACCAACTGCTGTTCGCTGGGCTTTTTATTACCTGATGCTCATCCTTGTATTTTGTAATGGGGCACTGGGAAATACAGATTTCATCTATTTACAATTTTAGCCATGAGCAAGAAAAATATATCTAAATTTTACATCAAAGCCCTATGTTTTTTGATTCCAATCTACTTATTGGCAGGCATATATATTTATAACGATCCTTTTAAGGTTCTTAAGAAGTACAAAACCTTCAGCAATATCCCAATGGATCTTAACCAGAATTATATCGGGTGGCAAACTCTCCTTAATCATAAGGATAGCATCGGGTATGATTCTTTTATTCTTGGTAATTCATGCACCATGGCCTTTCCTACACATTTATGGGAAAAGTATATTGGTGCAGGAAAAGCTGTTCGATTATACGGATCTGCAGAATCTATAAGTGCCATTAATAAAAAGCTGATACGACTGGATCAATTGGGCTGTTCAATTAATAATGCTCTGATCCTCCTGGATTTCTCCACGCTGGAAAAAATAAGAATTCAGAGCACACATACCAAAATTGCTCATCCGGATGTTACAGGCGAAAGTCCCTGGGCATTTCAATTGAAATTTGTTTCGGCATTTTTTAATCCTAAAGTCTTGATTCCTTTCCTGGATTATTCTATAAACGATGTTTATCGTCCGTATATGAAAGGAGTGATAAACACTAAAGAAACACAAAGAGATCAACTAACAAATGATATTGTGAATCCCCGCGAGGTTGAGATTAGTCAGAAAAAAGAAATGTATTGGCAGGAACATAGCAATGAATTCCCTCAAAGAAGAATTAATGAAACATATCCACCAATTGTTAATGCCAAACAAATCAAGTATCTGTCCGAAATGAAGGAAATACTTAATAAACACCATACCAATTTCAAAATTGTTATTAATCCTGAATGGAGTCAGGTAAAATTAAATCCGAATGATATTACCAACTTAAATACCATATTTGGAGAGGGCAATGTTTTTGACTTTTCAGGGAAGAATGATTTTACCGACGACTGCCATAATTACTACGAAGGAGCACACTATCGGCCTAGGCTTGGTAAAAAGCTACTGGATGTAATGTACTCACAACAATAAAATTAGCATACAGACAAACACCTTTACCTTATTCCGGAATTTATAAATAAAGAATATAAGGTTTACAGTCTGAAAACGATTCTACCCACTTCCAAAATAATGGCAAGTGGGTATTTTTGTATTTAGAACCAACAACTTCGACTTTATTCAATCTTCAGATTACCATACGGCACGGATAGAAGTTTCCGGGAAAAACGGATTTTCAATAAAAGCTGAATAATCTCTGTAATAATCACTCTTCAAACCAATGTAGTGTTTCTCGGTCTTCAGCTTTTCGCCTGCTTTAAACCACTGAATTGTATTGGTTTTATCGAGCACATCGTTCACATACACAGCACCAATACCATTATCGTACGCCAATCGGTACATCACTTTCTGACGGCCGGTAATCAGCTTACCCACCTTCTTGGGCAGTCGGTACAACAGTGGAGTTAATTGCTCAAACTTCAGGTAATTCATCGATAAATCAATGGTATCAAGCTGGCTGCAATCGGTTAAATCCAGGTTTAACTGGTACAAGTTATTATCATTAAGCGCCAGGTGAACCAAATTGGGCGAATAGGCTTCATAACGAATTGTGTCTAATCGGTTATGACTTACATCCATCAATTTTAAGGCAACTGTATCGGCAAATACGGGACTAAACTCGGTTAAATGATTATAACTGACATTGAGGCTGTAAAGACTATCTAACTGGCTTATATCGGCACTAAAGCTTCTTAGAAAGTTACCAGTCATATTAATCGTTTTAAGCGAAGGATTAAGCACATCATCCGTCATAAAACCAGCAACTTCGTTATTAGCCACATCCAAATGCTCCAAATGTTTGAAAGCTTTAAAATTAGCCGGCACATAACCACGTAAATGATTATTTTTTAATTCGATAGAACGCACATTTCCATCCAGATCGAGCTGAATACCATGAAGTGCAGTAAATGATTTTGGCAATCGTTTACCTCGTTTAATCTGTTCCCAGCCTTCATTACTATACCATTTATCACCTTGCATCTCGACGTAAAAATTATGCAAGGCCATCACCTGTTCTTTAGGAACTTCTACATTCAGGTAAGCTTTATACGAGTAAGTTAAATCCGGCAATTCAGAATGACTTAAAACGCATTCGATTAATCCTTTGTAACGGTTGTTAATCACCAATTGATTGGAATTACTTTTAACTGGTTTATCGTTAAAAAACCAATCGATCTGTAAACCTTCAATACGTGCAATTAACGAGTAAACACTCTGACTTGAATTGATTTTCTGCCATTTTAATAAACCCGGTGAATATTGATTTTCATAGGTAAACAAACGCGCGTTTTGAGCAAACGTTTTGTAAGCCCCAATCAGGTATTCAGGCGACAAATGATTCTCATGAAGCGTAATTGAATCCATCTCAATACCAATTGAGAAATTAATATTCAACTCGCTTAAAAGGTTATTATCGAGGTACAGTTTCTTTAAATAAGGGCTCCACTCCACATTTAAATCAAGCGATTTCATTTTATTATTGCGCAGATTTATATCGTTCAGAAGCGAACAACCTTTAAAATCGAAATAAGCCTGCTCGATGATATTATTAGAAGCATCCAGCGATTCAAAGAACCAACATTCGTTTAAATCGAGCTTCAATAAAGCAATGTTGTTGTTTGAAAAATCGAGGCTTCGCAAGTTAAAGCTATTGGACAAATTAGCCACAAAGAAAAACAGTTCGTTGTTTGACAAATCAATATCCGTCAGGTAAAATAAATCATCAAACTCAATATCGAACTGAACCAACTGATTGGATTGAAGCAACAAACTCTCAAGGTTATAGCACATATCCAGATTATTATCGAGGAAGCTTAACCGGTTATGACTTAAGTTCAAATAACGCAGCTCAACCAGATTTTTAAACGAGAAAGAAATATTAGACAAACGATTATTGGAAAGGTTCAAATGCCGTAGTTTACGCATCTTACCAATACGCGTACCCATGTATTCCAAACGGTTATGACTCAAATCAAAGGTGTGTAAAAACTTACAGCTATCCAGATTATGGGTAAACTGCTTAAAATCGTTATGATCCAAAATCAGATATCGTAATCGCGGACAGTAATTTAACTTACTCTCGATATAACTCAGATAATTTTCTCCGAGATTGAGATAAACCAATTGCTCGTTATTTCGCAGGTTGTAATTGAAGCGGGAAATATAATTACCGCGCAAATTCAACTCACGCAATTGCGGAAACAGGTAAAAATTAATACTTGGATGACTCAGTTTGTTATAACTTAAGTCCAGTACTTTCATGCGGAAACCATTTACCTTCAAATCCGAAAAACGGTTCAATTGATTATGGGATAAATTAAGTACCTCCAGTTTATGATTAGCCCTTAAATCAAGGTTAAAAGTATCAATCTGGTTATGAGATAAATCAAGTTTCTTTAAGTCGCGACAATTAAATAACTTAAGCTTTACTTCCTTGATTTCATTATTATTAAGTGCCAATATCTCAAGTCGATGTTGATTTAATAAGTCAATATCAAACTGCTTAAGCAAGTTGTTTGACAACTCCACTTCTTTCAGGTTAGGACAATGGAACAACTTGGCATCAAACTCATTAATCTGGTTACCATTTAGCTTCAGAACCTCTAACTTCCAGTTCCGTCTAAAATCAACACCAAAATCACTGATTTCATTATTACTAATATCCAAATGCCGTAACTCCGGACAAGTACTTAAATCGTACTTAAACTCCGTTAAATGATTAAAAGACAGGTCGACCCGATTAATCGCTTTACAACGGTTTAATTGCGCCCCAAACTCATACAAGCGATTATTTCTCAACACCAGGGTTTCTAGTTGAGGATGATTGGATAATTGCTGATTAAAAACCGATAAGCGGTTATTTCCAAGAAACAATTTATTTAATCGTGTATTGTATCGTAATGAGGGCGCGAAAAATTCCAGATTATTATTCCCCAGATTTAATATCTCCAGATTACGGCAGGCATTTATATTAACATCAAACTTATAAAGGCTATTACCCCATAAATCGATCTCCCGCAATGCTTTAGAAAACCTTAAATCAACATTGAATTTAGTTATCCTGTTGGAGTTTAAAAGTAACTTAAACAATCGGGGATTGTGCTTTAACTCCGTGGAAAAAGCAGTTAGTTCGTTAAAGGATAAATCCAATACCTGCAATTGCCTGCAAGCCCTTAACGAAATATTGAAGGATTCGATTTTGTTAGAAGCGAGGTATAAACCTGTCAGACCAGTACAACCATTCAGTTTAAAATCAATTGTTTTAAGTTTATTATTACTCAATGCCAGTCTTTGAAGCGCATAACTCCCGCTTAAATCCGGGTTAAACTCATTGATTTCATTATTGGATAGATTCAGCTCACGCAGCTTTTTTAAATCACTTAAATCACAATTAAAAGTCGTTAACTGATTATGATCGATAAAAAGTGTGTGCAACTGGGTTTGCTTTCCGGCATTCTGTTCATAGATTTCAATCTCATTATAACTCAATAACAAAACTTCAAGATTTGGCAGATAATTAAGGTCTATCTTAAAGCTTTTAAGCTTATTCTTTATAACATTGATGCGTTTTAACGATCGGTTATTAGCTAAGTCATAAGAAAATGCATTCAATTGATTTCCCGAAAGTTCCAGCTCACGCAAGTCCTTTAAAACAGAGAAATTAGCGTGCAGCTTTTCAATTCCGTTTTCAGTCAGGTTTAAAACCTTCAGTTTGTTTTGCTCACCAAAGTTTAAAATACAACTTTCCAGACGATTATTGGATATGCTTAATTGTTCCAGATTTGGTAGAAAAGATAAGTCGGCCTCCAATGTATCCCGATCTAAAACTCCATTTATACGAAGTCGCGTAATATGCCCGTTTCGATCGAAATAGACAAAGCCATAATCAGGTATACTATCCTGATCTTCATCTAATTCGGGGAATATTTTTAATAATAACTCCAACTCCTTAACATCGGACTGGGCAGCCACATTGCCACCACCCATTATCAGAAAAAGAAGCCCTATTCTGAGTATGAACCTTATCATTAAACGTAGATATTTTCCTGTTGCGAATTGTTAACGATTGTTAACAAACATAGTTTAATTATTTGAGTTATCAAAAAATGATGGACGCCAAACGATAATAAAAGGCCAGTTTTTGCCTGTCAGGTATACGATTTTATCATTAGGATTATAAGCTATACCATTGAGCACACCTGCATTGGGGTACTGATAACGGTCCAGACAAGCTGCTGCATCAATTTCTAATTCCACCTTTCCTGTTTGTGGATTTATAACAACAACCTGGTCGCTTCCGAGTACATTAGCCCATATTTTTCCTTCAATATACTCCAACTCATTCAGGTAAGACACAGCCCCCCTATGGTTGAACACCTGAAAGCTTGAATCAATTTTATAGGTATTGGACAGATACAATAGCTCGTTACTTCCATTGGAAGCAATTAGGTGCTTGCCATCGAATGTTAGCCCCCATCCCTCCTGCTTGTAGGGATGCATACTTTTCTCCATCAATTTACCATCAAACTCATACACCAAACCATCTTTCCAGGTTAGTAAAACTAATTTATCGCCATAAAAACTAATTCCTTCAGCAAATATTTTATCATTTAAAAACTGCTTATTTACCAGGTCGCCATTCTGGGGATTAAGTATACGCAGCGTCGATTCTCCAACCAAACCGGTTGACTCATACAGCTGATGATTATGCCATAACAAGCCTTGTGTAAAAGCCGCCTCGTCGTGCGATAGCAGTTCATAATCATCAATACTGATTTGCTTGGGTTCAACATCCGAAACCATGTACAAACGTTCGGCCGATTGCCGTTTTTTTCCACCCGAATAAAACGATAAACGAACATCATTAATGCCCGGGTTTAATTGAGATGCCGGCCATCTAAAATCAAATGAATCGACTCCGTAATACACCTGCTTATTGCTGGCATTCACCACAGAGTCCAATTTGAATTTTCGATTATTTAAATGATAAATTAAAGTATCGTTGTACTTCACCACTTTCCATTGAGCATTATTGCCTGGCTGAGGATGCACCAAATACACACCACAACCAGATAAAAGTAACAGGCTTAGAAGCATAAAACTACTCAGACAGGCCTTAAACATATTACCTTAAAGCTTCTGAAATCTGTACTAATGCCTGCTCTATAACCTTGCGTGGACTGGCAACATTCAACCTCATAAAACCTCTGCCCTCCTGACCGAAACTCATGCCATCATTTAATCCAACCTTGGCTTTATCAACTAAAAAGCTTTTAAGTTCTTTCTGTGTCATGCCCAGCTTTCTGAAATCAATCCATGTTAAATAAGTGGCTTCCGGTCGATAAAACTGCAACTCTGGTAAGTTTTTAGCCAGATACGCTTCCAAGCTTAAAATATTAGCCTCAAGGTAACTTTTTAGGGCTTTTAACCAATCCCGTCCTTCATTATAGGCCGAGGTTAATGCCACACCACTAAATAGGTGCCCCATGTGCAACTGCAATCTGTTTTGGGTATCTCTGTAGGCTTTCAGTAGTTTCTCATTTGCTGTCACCACATAAGAAGTACTAAAACCAGCAATGTTAAAAGTCTTCGATGGCGCCATAAAAACAATGCTATTCATGGCAGCTTCGTTATGAAGCGATGCAAATGGAATGTGTTGGTGATCAAATAGGGCCAGATCTGAATGAATTTCGTCAGCCAATACCAAAACCTGATGACGGCTGCAAATTTCATGAATCTTCTGTAATTCGTCTAAGGTCCAGACCCGTCCTACCGGATTGTGCGGCGAACACAGCAAAAACACTTTTGTCGTTTCCTGTGAAGCCTGTTCTTCCAGCAGGTTAAAATCTATCTCATAACGTCCATCGCGGTTGATCAAACTATTCTTAATAACACGTCGGCCATTATCGGCTATTACCGAATAAAAAGGAGGATATACAGGGGTGTTAATAATTACCCCATCCCCCTTATTAGTAAAAGCTAATATTGAAAACGCCAAAGCAGGTACAACTCCTGGCGAGTATTCGATCCAATCTGCATTGATTGGCCACTGATGTTGTGTACCACACCAATTAACAATTGCATTCGTAAACTCTTCTTTTCGAATTGTGTAACCATAAACCTCATGCCGCGCACGATCAACAATGGCTTTTTGAACAGCCGCTGGAGCTGCAAAATCCATATCGGCCACCCATAATGGTAAAACATCATTGGTACCAAAATAACGTTCTCTCAGATCAAACTTATAGGCATTTGTTCCTGATCGATCAATTACTCTATCAAAGTCATACATAGCAGCTCATTATAGTTTGTAGCAAAAAAAAGGGCCGAAGCCCTTTAAATATTTTCAGAATAGAAATATTAGTTTCCTATTTTAATTTCGATCGTTTCAGTACTTACGTTCGGTTCTGTAGCATTATCGCTCATTGTAAAAGTCAATCGGTAAATACCACTCAAACAAGCAGCTTCAATTGGCTCCTTAAACAATTGGGCTTCATTGACATCCTGCGATTTTGAACCGTTAAAACTAATCGTATGAACCTCATTGTTTTCAGCAGGAGACCATGGCGATCCAACACCTTTTAATTCGGCTGATCCAGGCAATCCACTTATATATTCAATGGTAATTTTACAATCTTTCAGACCACGGTTATCATTAAAGGTAGCTACCAATGGTAAAGCTTCTCCTCTTTTATAAATTTCCGTTGTATTTGGTGTTGTAATTTCCACAGTTGGACCTTGTGTATCCGGTCCATCATCTCCTCCTCCACAAGCTATTGTTGCAAATACTAGCAAGCACAGAGCAAAGGTCTTTGTTAATTTTGTTATCATAGGTTCAAATTTTAGTACAAATATAATTTTTTGCACGTAACGCGTATCATGATTTTTTGAATAATTGCCAAATTATGGTCATTTAGTTATTAACAGAACAAGTTACAAAGCTTTCGGCAAAAAATCAGAAATGATTGCAATAAAACTATTTTACAAAACCTTAACGATTACTTAAGGTGCTCCCAATACCAGCCTATTGCTTCTCTTAGCCCTTCTTTAATGCTGTATTTGGGATCATATCCTAGTAATTTGGCTCCTTTTTCGATGGAAGCCAAACTGTGAGGAATATCGCCTTCGCGGTTGGGTCCGTATTTAATCTCAACATTTTTAATTGACTCATCAAAATCACTCAGAAATTCCCTTAAATAAGACACCAGCTCATTAAGCGTTGTACGTTGACCATAAGCCACATTATAAACCGTATTAATGGCCTCCTCATTTTCGGCCAAAGCCGCTAATTCATTAGCCTGAAGAACATTTTCGATATAGGTAAAATCACGCGAATAAGTGCCATCTCCATTAATTATGGGCGATTCTTTATTAATCAGGGATTTTACAAATTTAGGAATCACGGCCGCATAGGCTCCATCCGGATCCTGTCGTCTGCCGAAAACATTAAAGTAACGCAAGCCAATTATCTCCATATTATACAAGCGTGCAAACACATCGGCATACAACTCATTTACATATTTCGTAATGGCATATGGCGACAGTGGTTTACCAATGACATCCTCAACCTTTGGCAGGTTAGTACTATCACCATAGGTGGATGAACTGGCCGCATATACAATGCGTTTCACCCCATTATCGCGGGCCGCAATCAATACATTCATAAATCCTGATACATTCACTTCATTTGAAGTAATCGGATCTTTAATGGAACGCGGCACCGACCCTAAGGCAGCCTGATGAAAGATGATCTCAACACCATCAACAGCCTTGCGGCAATCATCCATATTACGAATATCCCCTTCGATCAGAGTAAAATTCTTATTATCCAGAAAAGCCTGAATATTCTCACGCTTACCGGTGGCAAAATTATCCAGACAACGAACTTTATTATTCTGTCTAAGCAGTTTATCGCAAAGGTTGGAACCAATAAAACCGGCACCTCCAGTCACTAATATGTTTTTGTTTTCCAGTTGAGGCATATGATTAAATTTTAAGCTCTAAAATTAATAAAGCATTTATTCACACAAATGTCTTTCGACATCATTTTTATGCTGTTGGTCAAATCATTAATAACAATTCGCTATCAGCACTCTGCAAATCATTCTTTGGGGAAGATTCAATAAAGATAACTTTTAAAGTCACCTATCCTCAAAGTAAGCCTACAGGGCATTTCCCATGAAATTCAGAGGAGAAAAATCTGATCCAAAGGCAAGCCCCTGGGAATTTTATTGATTAAAAAAATGACATAAAAAAAGCGACTCGAAAGTCGCTTTTTCAACAATATCTAAATCAATTATTTTGCATAACTAATGGCTCGCGTTTCACGAATTACCGTAATCTTCACCTGTCCCGGATACGTCATCTCCGTTTGGATCTTACGGGCAATGTCATACGACAATTCTTCAGCTTCCTTATCCGAAGTCTTCTCAGCCCCTACAATCACGCGCAGTTCACGTCCGGCCTGAATAGCATAAGTCTTCAATACGCCTGGATAAGATAAAGCCAGGTTTTCAAGGTCTTTCAGTCGCTTGATATACGCCTCGATAATTTCGCGACGCGCACCAGGACGTGCACCTGAAATCGCATCACACACCTGAACAATTGGCGCAATCATGGTTGTCATCTCCACTTCGTCGTGGTGAGCACCAATGGCATTGCAGATATCCGCCTTTTCTTTGTATTTCTCAGCCAGCTTCATACCCAATATCGCGTGTGGTAATTCCGGATCTTCATCCGATACCTTACCAATATCGTGTAATAATCCAGCTCGCTTGGCACGCTTGGCATTCAAACCTAATTCGGTAGCCATAATGGCACACAAATTAGCTGTTTCGCGTGAATGTTGTAACAAGTTCTGCCCATACGATGAACGGTACTTCATTTTACCCACCAACTTAATTAACTCAGAATGCAGACCATGAATTCCCAGATCAATCGCCGTTCGTTTACCGGTTTCAAGAATTTCTTCTTCCACCTGCTTACGAACCTTGTTTACCACTTCTTCAATGCGAGCCGGGTGAATACGTCCATCTGTTACCAATTGGTGTAAAGCCAATCGGGCAATCTCACGACGCATCGGATCAAAAGCTGATAACACGATCGCTTCAGGGGTATCATCCACGATGATCTCCACGCCTGTGGCGGCCTCTAAAGCACGAATATTTCGGCCTTCCCGACCAATGATTCGTCCCTTCATCTCATCCGAATCAATGTGGAAAATCGTCACTGAATTTTCAATGGCTGTTTCGGTAGCTACACGCTGAACAGTCTGCAAAACAATTCGCTTGGCTTCTTTATTGGCGTTGATCTTCGCATCGTCCATAATGTCGTTGATGTACGACATGGCTTCGGTTTTTGCTTCCGCCTTCATGCTTTCAATCAACATTTCTTTAGCTTCATCGCCCGACATACCAGAAATAGCTTCCAACTGCTCAACTTGTTGTTTGTGTGCTTTATTAACCTCGTCGGTTTTCTTTTCCACAATCTCCAATTGGGCATTCAGGTTTTCACGAATCACCTCTACTTCTTTCTTCTTGCGATTGTTTTCTTCAATTCGCTGCGAAAGGTTCGATTCTTTTTGCTTCAACTTGTTTTCGGCGTTTACCATTTTAGAGTTACGCGAGTTGATTTCCTTCTCATGCTCGGTACGTAACTGCAAAAACTTTTCTTTCGCCTGTAAAATCTTATCCTTCTTAATGACTTCCGCTTCCGCTTCTGCCTCCTTCACAATTCGCTCACTCCTTGTTTTTAGAGCCTTGGTAATAATCAGCCATGTTACCAATCCTCCTAACAATAATGCTCCAATTGCGATTCCTATAACTAATGGTAATTCCATGTTTATCGCATTTATATATAACAAAACCGCATTAAATCATCTTTTCTCAGTTAAAGAAAAAAGATAAGTAATGCGGGTAAATTTCTTAATTTAAAATACTTAACTAAAAAACACGATCTGTTTTATCAGCCAGTACATTATCTAATTGCTCATTTAAATCACGAACCAAAGCAATAAATGGATCGACATCGTGCCGGTTTTCCAATTCCAACAATTTAATGACGTACTGCAAGGTGGCCATGGCCAAAAAATCCTGTACGTCCTTATCTGAATACCGTTGTTTATATTGTAAAACCTTTTCGTTGATCAATTTAGCAGCTAAACGAATACGCTCTTCATCATTACGATCGATTCGTAATGGATAATACCTGTCGGCAATATTTACACGTATTGAGAGTTTCTCGTCCATTTAACTTACTTATCGGTTTAAAAGCGCAATACACTTATCAATTTCCCGCACAATTTGGCTAATCCGTTTTTTGGTATCTCCCGCTTCCGTTGAGCCGGCAACCAAATCTTTCGTTAATTTTAAATTGTTGAATCGTTGCTCCAGATTATGGTACTCATTGGAAGCAACCTCTAATTGACTTGTTAATTTATCTTTCTCATTTTCCAACATTTGCACCTCTGATTTTAAGCTTTGGTACTGTTGCACAAGTCTGTTTATTTTCTCTTTTAGCTCAACAATTAGTTCGCTATTTGGATTTGTCATGGCCAAATTTTTCAATACAAAGTTAACATTGGTTTTAAAATATAAAAAAAAACCTTTAACTCTTTTGATGGTTAACTTAACAAAGATCGATCTTATTCGATAAACCAGCCAACCATTGAGAAAGCAAGATAATTAAATTTCAGCTACATTTGTCGCCGATATGAGAAAAACTGAGCGAAGGAATAAAATGGAGGATTGGCTGCCGACTTCAGCAAAAGAGGTTGAACGACGCGGCTGGGACAGTTTGGATGTTATTTTATTTACGGGTGATGCCTATATCGATCACCCCTCTTTTGGCGCTGCCGTAGTTGGGCGGATGCTGGAAGCCCATGGTTTAAAGGTAGCCATCGTTCCGCAGCCTAACTGGCGGGATGATCTGAGGGATTTTAAAAAGCTGGGGCGCCCCAATTACTTCTTTGGAGTTACAGCAGGTGCCATGGATTCAATGGTTAACCATTACACAGCCAATCGACGCTTACGGTCAGATGATGCCTACACTCCAGATGGAAGAGCGGGACAACGTCCTGATTATGCCTCGGTGGTGTATTCTAAAATACTGAAAGAATTATACCCGGATGTACCAGTTGTGTTGGGCGGCATTGAAGCCTCGCTCCGACGTGTTACCCATTACGATTATTGGTCCGATCAATTGAAAAAAAGCGTATTGGCCGAGTCGCAAGCCGACCTGATGGTTTATGGCATGGGCGAACAACCCCTCTTGGAAATCATTCGTTTATTGGATCGCGGGGTGCCACTGGAGAGCTTAAAAACCATTCCTCAAACTGCCTATTTGCTTGATAAGGATAATAATCTACCAAAGAATAAGCATTGGAAAGACATTGAGCTCTTTTCTCATGAAGAATGTCTGGATGATAAAATTAAATATGCCCGTAACTTCCGGCACATTGAAGAAGAATCAAATCGATGGAATGCCGCCCGGATGACTCAGGTTGTTGGCGAACAAAGAGTGGTAATCAATCCACCGTTCCCACCGATGAGTACCGGTGAGCTGGATGCTTCATTCGACTTGCCTTATACTCGCTTGCCTCACCCTCGCTACATTGCTAAGGGGCCTATCCCGGCATTTGAGATGATCAAATTTTCGGTCAACATGCACCGCGGTTGCTTTGGCGGATGTAGTTTTTGCACCATCTCGGCCCACCAGGGTAAATTCATCGCCTCACGTTCCAAAGAAAGCATTCTTAAGGAGGTGGATGAAATCAGCCAGATGCCCGATTTTAAAGGCTATCTATCCGATCTGGGCGGTCCAAGTGCCAACATGTACCAAATGGAAGGTAAAAACCTGCGCATTTGTCAGCGCTGCACCCGTCCATCGTGCATACATCCTAATATTTGCACCAACCTCAATACCGATCACTCTGCAATGACGGAATTATACAAAGAAGTCAATCATCATCCGGGCATAAAAAAAGCCTTTATCGGCAGT
Source organism: Carboxylicivirga sp. (assembly GCA_025210475.1). Taxonomy (GTDB): domain Bacteria; phylum Bacteroidota; class Bacteroidia; order Bacteroidales; family Marinilabiliaceae; genus Carboxylicivirga. Next base: position 26,872 of record JAOARW010000045.1, read on the forward strand.
GGAGTCCGTTATGATATGCTCTATAATTCGATGGCATCGTCAGAAGAGAAAGAAAGCCATCAGGCTTATATGAAAGAACTTATCCAGCACCATGTTTCTGGTCGCTTAAAGGTGGCGCCCGAACATACATCGGATCAGGTATTAAAAATTATGCGCAAGCCTTCTTTTAAGTTATTCCATAAGTTTAAGGTAGATTTCGATCGCATCAACAAAGAGAAGCAACTCAAGCAGCAAATAATACCCTATTTTATTTCGAGCCATCCCGGAAGTGAAGAACTGGACATGGCCAACCTGGCCTGCGAAACACATGATATGGACTTTAAGTTGGAGCAGGTGCAGGATTTTACACCCACTCCTATGACGGTAGCTACGGTGATCTACTATGCCGGTGTGCACCCGTATACACTGGAAGAAACCTATACGCCAATTAGCAAAAACGAAAAACTGCAGCAACGCATGTATTTGTTTTGGTACAAGAAGGAGTATCAGGACAAAATTAAGGAGCGATTAAAAAGCTTTAAACGTTTTGATATTCTTAAGAAATTATTTCCGGATAAAGAAAGTAAGCCCAATAGTAAACGGCCGAAAAACCGGAGTAACAAGCCTTTTAAAGGAAAATCATATAACAAAAAGAAAAACTTCAAAAGAAGCTAATAAGCATCTGTATGTAAGCATTATATACCCACTCAATAATTAATTAACTAAATTTTGAATAGAAGTTTATAACTCTACTTTTGAGGAATGTTATATTTTTAAACTTCATTTGACATTTAAAACACACGCCCATTAATTCCAGATTCTATGAAAAACATTATTTATATTTTTTTATTGAGCATCTTGTGCTCCTGTGCCGAATTAACAGCGGTTATGGATGCCTATAATGCATCGGCACCACTTAGCGAAGGCGAAGTAGCCTCAGGCTTAAAAGAAGCCCTCCGGGTAGGAACCGATTCGGCTGCTGCGCGCTTGGGCCATACCAATGGATATTATGGTGATGAATTGGTTAAAATAATGTTGCCCAAAGAAGCGGATATTATCGTAAAAAATGCGTCTAAGATACCGGGTGGTGATAAGGTGATCGACGACGTTATTAAGCACATTAACCGTGCTGCCGAGGACGCTGCCAAAGAAGCAGGACCTGTATTTTGGGGAGCCATTAAGGAAATGAGCATCACCGATGCCTTTAATATTCTAAATGGCGAGCAAGATGCTGCCACCCAATACCTAAAATCAAGCACTTACGACAAGCTATTTAAGCTTTACAACCCCAAAATACAAGCTTCGCTTGACAAAGAAATTGCAGCCGGCATCTCTCCTAATATGTCGTGGGAAACCCTGACCGGTAAGTGGAACAAACTTGCTGATAATCCATTGGGGCAAATGGCCGGATTACATGCCGTTAATGTGGATTTGGATGCTTACCTCACCGAACAGGCTCTAAACGGTTTATTTCTTAAAATAGCCGAAGAAGAAGCCAACATTCGAAAAAATCCTCTTGCCCGCGTCAACGATTTATTGAAACGGGTTTTTGGCAGTTAATGCCAATTTAAATAACACAAACGTCTGCAGAAAAATTCATTCTGCGGGCGTTTTTTTATGGTTAAAATCAAAGCAGATTAACATTAATGTTTAATTTAAGTGATGAACAAAAAGCCATTGTTAATTACGATGGTAACCTAAAAGTAAATGCAGTGGCCGGCTCGGGAAAAACCACCACTATATTGCAATATGCAGCCCAGCGACCAAAAGCCTCCATCCTTTACTTGGCCTTTAATAAGTCAGTAAAGCTAGAAGCCGAACACAAACTGGCAAAACTGAAGCTGAATAATGTGCGGGTAGAAACCGCCCATTCATTGGCTTATAAATACCTTAGCCCCTATCGTCGCTACAAAATCCGTTTTGATTACAAAGCCATGGAAGTTGCTCAAATACTCGGCCTGCAATCGAACACCGGGGATTTGTTGCACCTGAAACTAGCCAGTCATGTGTACCAGTTTGTTCGTTACTTTTGTAATTCACAAGTACAAAAGGTTCTGGAGCTAAATTACCTCGAAACAATCAGCAACATTGAAAGCCTGGCGTTTGCCACTGAAAACTATGAATTAATCACCCATTACACCCGCTTGTTCCTGGCCAAAATGCAACGAGGCGAGATTGATATCATCCACGATTTCTACCTGAAACAGTTTCAACTGAGTCAACCCATTTTACCATACGATTATATCTTGTTTGATGAAGGACAGGATGCATCCGGCGCCATGCTCAAAGCCTTTGTGCAGCAACCGGCAACAAAGGTGATCATTGGCGATCAACATCAGCAGATTTATGGCTGGCGATTTGCCACCAACGCACTCCAGCAGCTGGATTTTCCTGAACTTCACTTAAGCCGTAGCTTTCGTTTTAACCAGGAGGTGGCCCGCTTATCCAGTTCCATTTTGGGACTTAAAACAGAGATTGGGCAGTCACCCAAAGTTCAAATACAGGGCCTGGGTCAGGCTCGTGATATTAATTCAAGAATAACTCTGGCACGATCCAACAGCAAGTTGGTCTCCAAAGCCATCGAACTGCTGATTCAACAAAAAGATGTCAGCAAAATTTATTTCGAAGGACAGCTGAGTTCCTACACCTTTTCAGATGAAGGCGGCTCCATCTACGATGTCTTAAATTTATATAATGGTCAGCGTCATTTAATCAAGGATAACCTGATGCAATCCATGCCTTCTTTCGAACACTTAAAAGACTATTTGGAAGAGACTTCTGACGCTTCACTAAAAGCACTGGTTGATATGGTGGAAAAGTACCATAAGGACATTCCATTTTTCATGGGGCGCATAAAAGATTGTTGCGTAGAGGAAGCTCAAAAAGACAAAGCTGATATGATATTCTCAACGGTGCACAAAGCCAAAGGACTTGAGTACGACCAGGTATTTGTTTGTGACGATTTCGTTACTGAGCAGCAAATCATCGACCTTAAACCTGCCATTAAAGCCAAGGAAGCTAATCCAGATATCATTGCCGAAGAAATAAACCTTTTATATGTCGCAGCTACACGGGTTAAATCCAGGCTACACATTCCCGTCTCTCTGCTCCCAACCGGCTACTACATTAACGATCGACAAAGCGTCAGCAACGATTTGCACTTAAATGTTCGCCCCAAAGCCACCAAGCGAAAACCAGCCCGCAGCAATCAATATTGGACTCGCAGCGAAGAAGCCGAGTTGAAACAGTTGTACATCCAGGGGAAAACAGTAAAAGAAATTGCCTTGCTACTGGGACGCAGTCAAAGTGCGATCATCAAACGAGTGGATAAGATGGACTTGTGGTTTTAATCAATAAAATCCCCAGCTGTTTGTCTCTGGAATAGGCGGCTTTAAGAGTTATCTTTATTGACCATATTTAGCCCCATAAGAACTATTCTTCATTAAATTCTTCATTGAACCAAGCATTTCCATTCTTATCGATTAATCGAATATAATCTACAGAACCACTGCCATGGAATAAAACTGTGCAGCCCAGGATATTACCGATTGACTGCTCATAACTATCAGTATAAAGCAACGAATCCCCTTTCATTACCGAAACACACTTTTGATCGTTCAGAATTGAAATATCAGACCATTGATGTAAATCGACCGATAGCATTGATAGATCATCCATGGTACCTGAAATAGTTTTTTCACCAAGCGTGTAGTAGCTGTAATGACTGCAACCTTCACCCGAAAATTTGTGTTCTATTTTACCTTTGGTTCCAATAATGCTTAAATGAACCGAAAAACAACGAACGCCCGGCCAGAATGATCCGTTTTTAAACCGAACCTTAAAATCAAAAGAATCGCCCGAAACATTGGTTTGTTTAAAATTATCCAGCCTAACAACAACAATCTCTGTCGAATCAATACCTAAGGATGAAAGGTTTCTGCGCGAAGCATGAAATACACCTTGTCTTGTATTGGAAATCAATGGCACAGGAAAATACCGCTCTATTTTATCAATGTCAAAATAATGCGTCAGCGATTGCCAGCCCTTTGTTGGAACAAAAATCTTAAGCGTATCAGAAACAACATGATGGCGGGTTCGAAGTGAGGCAGAGAAATAACCCGGATAATGGTAAAAGTGAGATCTGGACTGATCGCTCTTCAATATCGGAAACCATTCAGACCCATCCCCAAAATCAAGAAAAACAGTATCCTTATATTCTGGCACAGTGAAGTTAAAATAGGCTGTAGTCGGTCCTTCACCCTCAATTTTCATCAGGCTTAATTGCCCATTTTTAATTGTATTAGTGGAATTATTAAAAGGAACAAGAAACCAAAGTACAACTAACAGCAGTGGAATTATGGCAAAAAGAATCCATTTTAAACGTACATGATCTTTTTTATTATCTTCCGATACTGTATCGGCCACGAAATCCTGCAAGGCTTCCAGCGTATTGCTTTGTGGCGTGTAACTTTCCTTTGTGCTAACCTTACCAAAAATTCGCTTTAAAGTGGCCGGACTAATAAGCACTTTTGTTCGACGATGAATGGCAAAACTGAGATCCTCAAATTCTTTATTTTTCCATAATTTGTATGAACCTCTTCCGAATTCATTCGCAACAAGATTGAGTAATTTGTTGTTTTTCCCCTTGTTCTTCTCTAAATTAAACATATCTATCAAAAGCTGTAACACCACTGGATGCTAACAACTTATCTTATTCACAGTTTTGTTTTGATAATGAATAAGCGAATATGGTGATATTTTTTGAGTTTGAAGTAGTTTTAATTCAATTAATAATCAAAATCAAAGTGTAATTATGAAGAGGATCTTAGTCCTATTAGTTATTGCAGGCTTACCTTTATTAATATCTGCAAAAAAACACCACACCCTTTTAATAGAAACAGAAAGTTTCGATAACAAAGGAGGATGGGTTATAGACCAACAATTTATGGATGAGATGGGATCTCCCTATCTGATGGCTCACGGCCTGGGCAAACCTGTTAAAGATGCCCAAACCACTATCCAACTACCGGCAAGCGGAACTTATTATATACATGTGAGAACAAAGGATTGGGCAGCACGCTGGTCAACCAGCGGTGCTCCTGGTCAATTTAAAATTCTGATTAATGGCAAGGCCATTAATCAGGTTTTTGGAACAAAACACAAACATTGGTCGTGGATAAAAGGAGGAAAAATCTCCATTTCACAAAAGAATGCCACACTTGCTCTTCGCGATTTAACCGGATTTAATGGGAGATGCGATGCCATTGTCTTAACAACCAATCCTGACTTTATCCCACCCAACGAAAAGCAAGAATTGGCGGCATTCAGACAAAATCAGCTTAAACTGCCTAAGAATCCACAAAATGCCGGTAAATTCGAACTGGTTGTTGTTGGTGGCGGTATGGGCGGCTTATGTACCGCAATTTCTGCAGCACGCAATGGTGTTAAGGTGGCTTTAATTCAAAATCGCCCGGTTTTGGGTGGCAATAACAGCTCTGAAGTTCGTGTTCATATGGGGGCTCGCATTCGGCAGGAACCATGGCCAAACCTGGGCAACCTGGTAAATGAAATCAGCCCGGTTAAAGGTGGCAATGCCCAACCCAAGGAATATTACGAGGATGACAAAAAGCTTCAGGCAGTTTTAGCCGAAAAGAATATTTCCCTTTTCTTAAATCATCATGCAAATGGTGTTAAGATGCAAAATGGAAAAATTAAGTCTGTTATCGCACAAAACATTGAAACCGGCGAAAAATTTGTCTTTAATGCACCACTATTTGCCGACTGCACCGGTGACGGCACCATTGGAGCCCTGGCTGGAGCTGAGTTTATGAGTGGACGGGAAAGTAAAGCCATTTATAATGAATCCAGAGCTCCTGAAAAAGCTGATAGTTTGATGATGGGCGCTTCTGTACAATGGTTTGCCCAAAAACGTGAGCAGGCTGTTTCATTTCCTGACATTGATTGGGGCATTCAATTTGACAATGAGACCTACCATCCGATTCGAATAGGTGACTGGGACTGGGAAACGGGCATGGGCATCGATATGACCAAAGATTTCGAGCGCGTTCGTGATTATGGTATGCTGGTTGTATTTTCCAACTGGTCGTACATTAAAAACCATTCCAAAGAGAAAGAGGGATTTGCCAATGAAGAATTGCAATGGGTGGCATATGTAGCTGGTAAAAGGGAGTCACGCCGATTGCTTGGCGATTATGTGCTAACCGAAAATGATTTGGTGAAACGTAAAATCTATGATGATGGAACAGCGCCAACAACCTGGTCCATCGACCTGCATTATCCACATCCCGAAAACATGAAGCATTTTCCTGAGTATCCGTTTCGCTCCATAGCCAAACACACCAATATATACCCCTATCCCATACCATACAGGTGTTTGTACTCTAAAAACATTGAAAACCTGATGATGGCAGGCCGAAACATTAGTGTATCGCATGTGGCCTTGGGTACTGTTCGTTTAATGCGTACAATTGGCATGATGGGCGAAGTCCTAGGGATGGCCGCCGCCATTTGCAAAGAAGAAAAAACAACCCCGCGCGGCGTTTACAATATGCACTTTGATAAGCTCGAAGCTTTGATGGACAAAGGCGTTGGTCGAACTGACTTACCCAATACTCAAAGATACAACGTGGGTGGTAGCTTAAAATAGTTAAAACACTAAGAAAATCAGGAAAAAAGAAGTAATGATCAATCATTTTAGTCAGATTCATAAAAGGTATAGCAGAACTATCTCAGCTCTGATTCTGATGTTGGTCATTACTTCTTTTAGCTTACCTAAAACCAAATACCAACTGCACCAAGAGATTCCAATCCGTGATTATGAACTGGAACTCCTTTTTGACAATGATTCGATATTATCAGGCTATCGGGCTTTCATTCAAGCAAATGTTTGTACCGACTCTACATGCCTACCTGTTAAATTGTATTTCTATTGGAAGATCACTGGCGATTTTCATCGATATCAATTACTACCCGAGCACCCTTTAACGAAAAATGATCATGAGGAATTTAATGCTGACGATTATCGACTGTTAACCAATTTGCTGTTGGAGAAAGAACCCGCCTTAAAGCAAATTGAGTATAGCAAAGTGATTAGTAACGATGAGACCGTTACTATTGATGGATTTTCAGGAGCGACTTCCAATGTAATTAAAAATGAAGTGGTTCAGGGTGCTGCTTATACTTGTTTCACCCTATGGCATATTGCTCATGGAAAAATTGTTGATGAGATAAAAGCCAGAACCAGCCAACATCTAACACCAGCACTTATTAAAAAATGCTTATACGGCGGTCAAAGCGATTTATGGCACTTTCTGTTGGAGCATTTATCTCCAGAGGATATTATGGTCCATCAGTATGAATGGATAATGCTTTTGCAAAACCATTCGGAGGATTTTGTTAACAGCTTTATCACGCATGCTCCGCAACAATTATTGGCAACCATAGAGGTGCAAGAAGAAATGGCTCATATTTTTCCCACATTGGATTATTTCACTCAGCTACTCTATCTCAAAAAACTGGGAAGCAATGTACAATCAGCAGAATTAATGAAGGTCCTAATCGTCAATCTAACATCACGCACCACAAAACTTAATGAACTCATTATAAAAGCACTTACTAACAACACCTCAAGTTTTACTCCCGAATCACTAAAGCATTTCATTTCAATTTTGTCCCAAAAACAATATCCTTTACATACAGCTCAAATCAAAGCCTTAAGCCTGGAGTTGAAATCGACAAATGACTTAGACAAAAAGACCAAACAAGCTATTAAGTCACTAAATCGGAAGTAACGGCATAAAAACCAAGATATGGTTTTGTCAAAACAATTACCTTTGTCGCCATGAAAAAACTTAGCGATTTATTGCAAATAACACGATACGGAATGGGCTCAGGCGATAGTGACCTGGCTCTTCAATTATTGGGTAATTACCTGAGAATAATCAATGATGACAACCGACTTCCTTCGTTTATTGTATTTTATAACGAAGGTGTAAAAGTACTTAACGAAGACAGCCCTGTTAAAGAGCAATTGATTAATCTGGAGATAAAAGGGGTGAAACTAATTGCCTGTGGCACTTGCCTGAACCACTATCAGATAAACGAACCAATTGCGGGCATTAAAGGCACCATGCCCGATATCATTACTTTGCAAAGTGATGCCGAAAAGGTGATTAATTTATAGAACCAATCGGGTATTATAACAAGAATTGATAGAAAAGCACAAGCTTAAATTAACGAACTAGGCTGTGCTTTTTATACGTAATTTGAATTTCCCCTGTTATTCGGGGCAGGTAATGTAATTTTTGGAGAATATTTTAAGCAAGCTTAGCATGGTCTTCATACTTAAATCTTGATCCTTTTCTGACTTATCCAGGTTAGGCAGTTTGCTTATTTTGGAATCTTTGACTAATTAAAATTAGCATTATTTTTTCTTTATTATAAGAGCAATCCGCTATAAACCTGATAAAAAGCATTAAAAAAGCCCATTTTCATCATGAAAATGGGCTACTATTATTTGGAGTGAAATAAATTATTTATATATCTCTTTCTTTGCCGATTTAAGGGTATTAATAATTAACGAAGTAATTGTCATTGGCCCTACTCCTCCCGGAACCGGTGTAATGAAAGAACATTTTGGCGCTACTTCATCAAATAACACATCGCCTTTTAAGCGCCATCCTGATTTGGTATCTGTAGCAGGCACGCGTGTCGTTCCAACATCAATTACCACAGCCCCTTCTTTCACCATATCGCCTTTCACAAAGCCAGGTGCTCCGATAGCAGCAATAATAATATCAGCATCCAGACATAATTCTTTAAGATTAGCTGTGCGGCTGTGTGCCACAGTTACAGTTGCGTTACCCGGATTTCCCTTTTGCGATAACAACACACTCATTGGACGCCCCACAATGTTGCTTCGCCCAATAACCACCACGTGCTTGCCCGATGTTTCAATCTCGTAACGCTTGAGCAATTCCATTATGCCCTGTGGCGTTGCCGAAATAAAAGCCGGCATACCAATGGTCATACGCCCTACATTTACCGGATGAAAACCATCGACATCTTTACGTGGATCAATGGTTTCGTTAACTTTATCTTCATTAATGTGCTTTGGCAATGGCAACTGTACAATAAATCCATCAATATCCGGATCGTTATTCAGTTCTTTTACCTTGCTCAATAATTCTTCCTCTGTTACATCCTCTTCGTAGCGAATCAGGCTTGATTTAAAACCCACTTCTTCACAGGCCTTCATTTTGCCCGAAACATATGATTCACTACCACCATCGTGGCCAACCAATATGGCTGCCAGGTGAGGAATTTTACCACCGTTGGCTTTAATCGCCTCTACTTCGGCAGCAATTTCTTTGCGTACTTCTTTAGATGTTAGTTTTCCATCAATCAGTTGCATGGTTATCGATTTAGGGGTTCATATAAAAATAGTATGTTAGATATTAGTCAGCAGACCGTAATTAAATACATAGCGTCAAAAACAAACTTCACTAACAAATGTATGTATAAAAAAAGAAGCACAAATGTGCTTCTCTTCTCAAAGTTCTTTATTTATCGACGGCGTCCCATGGGCATTTTACCCATCATCTTGCCCATTTTATTTCCTGTTGTCATCATCTTCATGACCTTGCGCGTGTCATCAAATTGCTTAATCAGACGATTCACTTCCTGAATGCTGGTTCCACTACCAGCGGCAATTCGTTTCTTACGGCTTCCGTTGATAATGCCCGGTTGCTCACGCTCTGCCGGTGTCATCGAACGAATAATCGCTTCGATACCTTTAAAAGCATCATCGTCAAAATCGATGTTCTTAAGCATCTTACCCATTCCTGGTATCATGGCAGCCAAATCTTTCAGGTTACCCATCTTTTTGATTTGCTGAATCTGCTTTAAGAAATCATCAAAGTTAAACTGGTTTTTGGCAATCTTCTTTTGCAGCTTGCGGGCTTCTTCTTCGTCGTATTGCTCCTGGGCACGTTCTACAAGCGAAACAATATCACCCATTCCCAATATACGGTCGGCCATACGATTCGGGTGGAAAACATCCAATGCTTCCATCTTTTCGCCGGTACCAACAAACTTAATTGGTTTGTTTACAACACTTCGGATTGATAAGGCCGCACCACCACGTGTATCACCATCCAGTTTGGTAAGCACAACCCCGTCGAAATCTAACCGATCATTAAATTCCTTGGCAGTATTAACAGCATCCTGACCAGTCATGGAGTCAACCACAAACAGAATCTCATCGGGATTAACAGCCTTTTTAACGGCCGAAATCTCTTCCATCATCTGCTCGTCAATGGCCAAACGACCCGCGGTATCAATAATCACAACATCGTGTGCACCTTTCTTGGCCAGCTTAACACCATCTTTGGCCAGCTTAACCGGATCTTTACAACCCTCTTCGGTATATACGGTAGCTCCAATCTGTTCGCCCAGTACCTGCAGCTGGTTAATCGCTGCCGGACGGTAAACATCACCGGCCACCAATAATGGATTTTTGCTACGCTTGGTTTTTAACAGGTTAGCCAATTTACCGGTAAATGTTGTTTTACCTGAACCTTGCAAACCGGCAATCAAGATAATGCTCGGACTGTTTTTAAGGTTGATATCCGTTGATGTACCTCCCATTAAAACCGCCAGTTCATCATGAACCAGCTTCACCATCATCTCACCTGGCTTAACAGCATTCAGTACATTTTGGCCCATGGCCTTTGTCTTCACTGTTTCGGTAAAGGTTTTGGCAGTTTTATAGTTAACATCGGCATCCAACAATGCACGTCGAACATCCTTAAGTGTCTCTGCAATATTTAGTTCGGTGATTTTACTTTCACCTTTCAGTAGTTTAAATGACCTCTCCAGCCTTTCGCTCAGATTCTCAAACATTCCTGTAACTATTTTAAATTTGCTGCAAAAATAAAAAATTAAAAGAGATTGTAGATAGAATTATTACTATATATCAAGCGAATAAGTTAAAGAAACCGTTTTTCTTTTAACCATATTCCTTTTTACTCACTATATAACACTGTTTATCTGAATAATACAAAGCCATCGTACCACAACATACATTGCTCTATGGCTCTTAATTTCTTCGAAAAAAAATATATAATGTTGTTATTGCCTATGTTTGGTATGCTTCAAGCAAAATAAAAGCTTATTTTTGCATGATTAAGAATCTTAATGGATTCTTTTCTAATTACAAATATTCTAATCTATTAGAACAAACAGATGATTAAAAATAAAGGCATCTGCCAAACCAAACTACGCAACCTGGTGAAAATAAATACACTTGGCATCCTCCTTTCGATTATTCTTGTTACAGGATGTATCCCCCAGAAAGAATATGTATTATTGCAGGATAAAAGTTCGGATAAGAACTATCAGAATCCCTACAAAGAATTAAGCAATATAACCGACAAATATTATTTGCAACCCAACGATTACCTTTTCATCAATGTATCGACTCCTGATCCTAAGATTTCGGAGTTCTTCAATCAGTCTGGTGGCACGAACATGAATAACCAACGTAATCAGAATTTTTTCTATTACCAGATTGATGATTCGATGAATATCGATTTTCCTTATGTTGGTTTAATCAACCTGGATGGATGCAATGTAAAAATGGGAAAAGTAAAGGTTGAAAAAGCACTTGAACCATTTTTGAAAGAATATAACCTGACTTTTAAATTAGCTTCAAATACTTTCACGGCATTAGGCGAGTTCAGAAGCCAAGGTGTTATCACCATGCAGAAGGAACAAATTACCATTTTTGAGGCCGTTGCCATGGCAGGCGGTGTAACACCATTTGGTAAGCAACGAAAGCTTCTCCTGACCAGGCAACTACCCGAAGGTCCGGTCACCTATGAAATAGACTTAACGGATAAAAACATTGTTAATTCGGAGTATTATTATATATATCCGAACGACATGATGTATGTAAGACCAATGAAAGCCAAACAGTTTGGCATTGGAGAATCATTCTCAATTGGTCTTATTACAACTGCGCTAGCCCTTTATCTGACCTTGCAATCTGTTATTAAGTAGAACTTATGTCGCCCGAAATAAATAATTCCAATCCTAACAACACCTTATTTAATTTAGACCTTAAACGCTACATTCAGGATTTAATGCGCTTTTGGTGGTTGTTCGCCATCACTGTCCCAATTAGTCTTGTTAGTGTTTACATGGCTCACCGCTACATTCATCCGGTGCATAGTGCAACCATTACCCTGTTGATGGAAGAACAGAGTGATAACCGCACACAGGCAGACATCATGAAAGGTTTTGGCTTAACTCCCGGACAAAGAAGTGTCGATAACCAGATTGCTATTTTAACTTCGTGGGACATTGTACAGCAAACAATCGATCAGCTTGATTTTCATGTTAGCTATTTTGCCGAGGGACGACTGAAAAACACGGAGATGTATCGTAATGCCAACTACGTTGTGCAATTCGATTCAACCCATCCGCAGGTAATTAATACACCAATCTACGTTACTCCTCTTAACAGCAGACAATGTAAGGTTCGAATTGAAAGCGAAGCAGCGGGGCAAACAATTGTTTATGATGGGAATAAAAGTGGTGGCTCTGTTGGCCCTATTTCATTTGAGAAAACGGTTAACTATAATGAAATTGTTAAAACTCCCTGGGCTTGCTTTTCAATAAACCCTAAGAGTGCAAATTACAATTCAAGCATCGAACAATATTTTGTTTTTAACCGAACTCACGACCTTGCTGCCCAGTTTAAAAGTCGCTTAAGAGCACAATTACCCAATGAAGGCTCCTCAATTATAAGAGTTTCTATTACAGGAAAGAACAGCAATAAAAACATGGTGTTTTTAAATAAATTGGCCGAAGTTTTTATTTCAAACAACCTGGATCAGAAAAACTTAATTGCTACCAACACCATTCGGTTTATCAGCCAACAGCTGCTTGTTATTGCTGACACACTGCAACTAACCGGTTCTGAACTCAGCCAGTTTCGAACCGACAACCGCATCCAAAGTGTATCAGCCAAAGCAGAATACCTGTTTAACAGCATGCAGGAACTGGAACAAAATCTGACGCAACTGGAAATAAAGCGCAGCTATTTTAGTTATCTGAATGATTATTTCTCAAGCGAAATAAATAATGATAAGGTACTTGCCCCTGCCATGTATGAAACTGACAACAGTTTATTAAGTGAGCAGATAAAGTCCATTATGGAACTTAATTCCAAACGACTTTCCATTATCGGTTCATACGCCCAGGACTTAAACATGACGAATAAGGATTTAATTAATCAAATCGATATTGCCCGTCAGACCTTATTAAAAACCATCAGTAGTCAGCTAAAGGTAATTGAAAGCAATAAGCTTCGCCTGATGACTGATAAAAGTAATATTGAAAAGGAACTATATGGCCTGCCTGAAACGGAAAGACGCCTTTTGGGCATTGAACGTAAGTTTGAATTAAGCAACGAGGTATATACCTTTCTGCTCCGTAAGCAATCTGAAGCCCAAATACAGAAAGCTTCCAACACCCCCGATCACCAGGTACTGGAAAGCGCCAGGTATTCCGGTCAAGTATCGCCCAATAAAGCCGGTAATCAGAAAAAAGCATTGCTATTGGGTTTTATAATTCCTTTGGCATTTTTAGCACTTAGGCAATTGCTAAACAACAAAATACTGGACATTGAAGACATTGAACGCATCACAAGCCTGCCGGTTGTTGGCAACATTATACACAATTCAAAATCAGAAACCAACGTTGTTAAGCATCACCCTAAATCGGTGGCTACCGAAACGTTCAGGCGATTGCGAACACGCATTGAATTTATGAATCGTGGTATCCAATCGCCAATTATCGGTGTAACGTCGTCCATGCCAGGCGAGGGAAAAACCTTTTGTGCACTTAACATGGCGGCAGCCTTTGCTTTAAGCGGCAAAAAAACTGCTTTGTTAGGCTTTGACCTTAGGAAGCCAGGCTTGAATAAGATATTTAAAAGTAAAGATGAAACGGGCATTTCTAACTACCTGATTGGTCAGGTAAACTTTAAGGATATATTATGCGATTCGGGTCAGGAAAACCTCACGATTCTACCTACTGGCAACATTCCTCCTAATCCATCGGAGTTAATCAGCTCTGACAAAACCAAGGAACTGCTTGATCAGTTGCGCGCGATGTATGATATCATTATCATTGACACTCCCCCGATGGGTATTGTTTCCGATCCGTATTTATTAGCACGCCATACCGATACTCTAGTGTTTTTGGTAAGACAACAGCACACCATTAAAAATGTGTTGGCACAAACCATCAAAAACTTGCAGGAGGAAGACATTAACAATGTGGGGATTTTACTGAATGACATTCATGCGAAAAGAAGCAAATATGGCTATGGTTACGGCTATGGCTATGGTTACGGCTATGGTTACGGTTACGGACATGGTTATTACGAAGAATAAAGCCTCAGGCATTATTTCTTTAATGTATTAATTAAAGAAATCATATAATTTACAAGCCCCCAAAGGAAGTTATTAAAAACTGCTTTTGGGGGCTTGTCTTTTTCGTCTTCTAATTTATGATTTACACCGAATGGAGACTCAAGTTGATGAAAGCGTTTTGAATCCTGAGGAGTCTAACTCCTTCATACAATCTACCTGTATAATAAGGCACGAAGACTACGAATTTAAGATATTGAATATCTCTATTATTTAAGGGAATACGTCTTTATTACCTAAGGGAAAGTCTCCCCATTACTTAAAGAGACACACAACTATTACATAAGAGGACTCTCTTCTACTACAACAGACAAAATCCGGAAAACCGGTGCACTGTTAGTAACAACCTTTTCCAATGTTCAGAACTTTGGAAAAGAATAGGCCGTGCATAAATAAAGCCTGCAACACAAAGGCTGCAGGCTCTGATTATAGAGTTGTAATGTTTTATTACATCAGGAATGATAACAAAATACCAGCTGCTACTGCAGAACCAATCACACCCGAAACATTAGGTGCCATGGCGTGCATTAACAAGTGGTTGTTTGGATCATTTTTCAAACCTTCGTGCTGAACCACGCGGGCTGAATCAGGCACTGCAGATACACCCGCAGCTCCAATTAATGGATTGATTTTATTATCTCCTCTTAAGAATACATTCATTAAGCGGGCAAATAATAAACCACCGGCAGTTGCAACCATAAACGAAACTGCACCCAATCCGAAGATTTTTAGCGAAGCAGTCGTCAGGAAGTAATCGGCCTGTGTTGATGCACCAACAGTTATACCCAGTAAGATGGTTACAATGTTAATCATCGAATTACGAGCTGTATCTGCTAAACGCTCTGTTACACCAGATTCTTTCAACAAGTTTCCGAAGAACAACATACCTAATAATGGCAATGCTGATGGCGAAATAAAGGTTGTTAACAACAAACCAATAATCGGGAACATGATCTTCTCTGTCTTCGATACGGCACGTGGCGGCTTCATCTTAATTGTGCGCTCGTGCTTAGGTATGATTAAGCGCATAATTGGTGGTTGAATAACCGGCACCAAAGCCATATATGAATATGCCGCAATGGCAATTGCACCCATCAATGTTGGTGCTAACTTAGATGATAAGAAGATTGCCGTTGGACCATCTGCTCCCCCAATAATACCAATTGCACCAGCCTCTTGAGGCGTAAAGCCCATGGCCGAAGCACCTAAGAAAGTAGCAAAGATACCTACCTGAGCTGCTGCTCCAAGAATCATTAACTTAGGATTCGATATCAGGGATGAAAAATCAGTCATCGCACCAATTCCCAGGAAGATTAATGGTGGATAAACCCCCTGTTGCACACCAAAATATAGGTAGTTTAATACAGAACCTTCTTCGTAAAGTCCAATTTTGTAGCCGGCTAAGAAAGGAACATTACCTAAAATAACACCGGTACCAATTGGAATTAACAAAAGTGGTTCATAATCGTATTTAATAGCCAGGAAAATAAAGAATAAACCAACACCAATCATTATAAAATTAGTGAAATGCGCATTGGCAAATCCGGTAAAATTCCAAAACGTCTGCAAACCATTTGTTGCATGATCTACAAAAGTATCCCCTGCTCCTGGTCCTGCAGCAAATGCTTCAAAACCGCCTCCAATAAATTGAAGACTGAATAAAAGCGACAAAACCGCAAAAAGAGTGATAATTCTTTTCATAATTAATTTTTAAAGAATGGTAAGTCAAAAGTGCTTTGACTATTCCATTTCAATTAATACATCGTTTTGTAATACGGCATCACCAACTGATACTTTGATAGAAGAAACGGTACCGTCTTTTTCAGCCAGTACATTGTTTTCCATCTTCATGGCTTCCATCACTAACAAAACATCACCTTTTTTAACAGAGTCGCCCTCACTTACCAGTACCTTAAAGATATTACCCGGCAATGGTGCATTTACTTTAATTGTGCCACTACCGGGTTTTTTGGTAATAAAACCTTCACCTGGCTTGCGCTGAATTTCTTTACGAACCAGTTTTGGCGTTTTGGCTTTCTTAACTTCTTGATGAATCTCTACTTCATATTGTGTTCCGTTCACATCCAATTGAGCAATATTTTCCTCAATATCTTTAAGGTGAACGTCGTATTTATTACCTCTGATGGTAAAGCTAAACTTTTTCATGTCCTGTTATCTGGGGAAATTAACATTGTTAAAACTATACACTTTTGAGCTCCACGGCGAATAACGCTTTCTCACTTCTTTAATGGTAATAACGTTACTTTCTTCATCGTGCAACTCATTAAAATATGAGTAAAGCGCCATGGCGATAGCAGCGTTAGTTTCGCCCGTAATCACCACTTCTTTGTCGGCTACATCTTTTTTAACGATGTCTTTATCCTTATTTTTCTTACGAAGTGAACGACGAATGCCCCAATTTAAAATCTTAGGTACAGTGAGAAAAACCCCAATCAAAAATACCAAAGCCACAAAAACGATAAACCATCCCAAAACTGTAATGGTCCATGTCATTGAATCAACTAATAAAAATGTCATGTTCCTGTGGTTTAAAGTGGAATATTTGAATGTTTCTTAGGAGGATTCGTCACTTTCTTTGTCTGAAGATTCTGGAAAGCTCTAATCACTCTGAAACGCGTATTGCGTGGCTCAATAACATCATCGATATAGCCATATGAAGCTGCCTGATAAGGGTTCGCAAATGACTCTTCGTATTCGTCGGTCTTTTTCTGAGCATATGCTGCCTTCTCCTCTTCAGTTTCCAGCTTAGAAATTGCTCTGCCTTCCAATACTTCAATCGCTCCTTTTGCACCCATCACAGCAATTTCTGACATTGGCCATGCATAGTTAAAGTCACCCCTTAATTGTTTCGATGACATAACATCATGCGCACCACCATATGACTTACGGATGGTTACTGTTACTTTTGGCACAGTCGCTTCACCATAAGCAAACATTAGTTTAGCTCCGTGAATAATAATACCTGCGTATTCCTGTCCCGATCCTGGTAAGAATCCCGGAACATCAACCAAGGTTAAAATTGGAATGTTAAACGCATCACACATTTGTACAAAGCGTGCAGCTTTACGAGAAGCATCACAATCCAACACTCCAGCCAGGTAATTAGGCTGGTTAGCCACAACTCCAACTGATTGTCCATCTAAACGACAGAATCCGGTAATGATATTTTTCGCATAGTTACGGTGTACTTCCAAAAATTCACCATCATCAGCCAATGAGAAAATAATCTCATTCATATCGTATGGTAAATTCGGATTATCCGGAACGATGTTATTCAAATTATCATCCAAACGGTCGATCGGATCAGCACACTCTAAAACAGGTGCTTCTTCCATGTTGTTTTGAGGTAAGTACGATACCAGCTTACGGATTAAAAGTAAGCCTTCTTGTTCGTCTTCTACTTTAAAGTGTGCCACACCTGATTTTGAAGCATGAACATCGGCACCACCTAAATCTTCTACAGTAATTTCTTCACCAGTAACGGTTTTAACAACCTTTGGCCCTGTTACAAACATATACGACGACTCCTCAGTCATCATGATAAAATCGGTTAAGGCCGGCGAATAAACAGCACCTCCGGCACAAGGTCCGAATATTGCTGAAATCTGCGGAATTACACCTGAAGCAAGAATGTTACGCTCGAATATTTCGGCATAACCAGCCAAAGATGTCACACCTTCCTGAATACGGGCACCACCAGAATCGTTGATTCCAATAACAGGCGCCCCCACTCTCATGGCCATATCCATGATCTTACAAATTTTTTGCGCCATTGTTTCAGACAATGAACCACCAAAAACTGTAAAATCCTGTGCATACACATATACAACACGACCATCAATGGTACCATGACCAGTTACAACACCATCGCCAAGAAACTTGTTCTTTTCCATACCAAAATTGGTACAACGATGAGTTACGAACATATCCAGCTCTTCGAAAGAACCTTCGTCCAATAGAACCTCGATTCTTTCGCGTGCAGTCATTTTACCTTGCGAATGCTGCTTCTCGATACGTTTTTCGCCTCCGCCCAGTTTAGCTTCTGAGCGGAGATCGATTAGTTTTTTAATTTTATCCTGAGTTGACATATAAAATGGTAAGAATTATTCTGAAAATAGGGTTATTTGTTAGGATCTTCGCATAATTCAGTTAGTACACCAAAGGTTGATTTTGGGTGTAAGAATCCAATGTTTAAACCTTCAGCGCCCTTACGAGGTGCTTTGTCAATCAAGCGTACTCCTTGCTCTTCTGCAAAAGTTAACTTTTCAGCTAAGTTTTCTACAGCAAAAGCCATGTGGTGAATACCTTCACCCTTCTTCTCTACAAACTTACCAATTGGCCCTTCAGGATCTGTTGACTCTAAAAGTTCGATTTTAGTATCACCAACCTTAAAGAAAGCAGTTTTAACTTTTTGATCAGCAACTTCCTCTACTGCGTAACACTCTAATCCATAAACTTTTTCAAAGAAAGGAATTGCTTCGTTTAAGTCTTTTACTGCGATCCCAATGTGCTCAATATGCGTCGGCTTCATATCTAATAATTTATTGTTTAATAAAAATGATTCAACAAAAGTAGAAACTAATCAAACTTTTTCCACATTTTTTCCATTAAAAAAAGATTGTTTTAAAACATATATGTGCTCTAAAACAACGTTAAATAGTATTAAATCGAACTTGTTAGATATGTCTATACATGTAGTTCTCAATATGAACTATTGGACATTAATCTCTATCTTCACTTTCAATCCGAAAGAATTTCTGATAAAATCTGTAAGTCAATTTAGATTTATTCTTATTATCTATAAGTAAAACCTATCATAATTATTGAATTGTATTTTCAGCCTGACATTAGTCAGAAAACCATAGAACAAACAGCAGTTTAAAGAAAATATTGGTTTATACTATTAGAAACTGTTTAAGTTTTACCCTTTGGTTTATTTTGGTGAATTAATCTCTCATACGGCTGCAAAAATTCTTTAAATAGCGATGCTATTCGCATTATTTTTCCTTTGTCTGAGAACGTATTTCATTCAAAACAATTAGCTAAGCTGAACGTTGTTTCACAAAAACAAAATTTAAACAGTTTCTTAATGTAAAGACGAAGAGCTTTTTTATTCGAACGGCCAAAACTATCAACTCTCGACTGATATTAATTGAGAGTATTTAAGCTTCATATTTTAACTATTTCTTTATAATGATGTGTGAACAACTTAATTTTTAGATCGTAAATATTGGGCCTTTAATCACGTTTTATCCAATTGCAACTTGAGTTATATGATGCTTTGAATTATTCAGCACAATTAAAAACAATCGTCAGTAAAATGATTGTGACATTATCACTTAAGCAATTCAGATATTGCTTACAATTTTGCTAAATCCAATGAGTGGTGATTTTTAACAGAGAATTTTCATGTAATCCTTTATTAAAAATCAAATGAAAATGATGAACTTCTTGTCGATAGAAACCCCTTAAACACAAAAAATCCGATACTCTTTACGAATATCGGATTTCTCTAAAAAAAAGGCGGCGACCTACTCTCCCACTTCTACGCAGTACCATCGGCGCTATCGGGCTTAACTTCTCTGTTCGGAATGGGAAGAGGTGGAACCCCGATGCAATAACCACCTGAATATTGTATCTAGCTTCTAGCCTCTA
>JAOARW010000007.1 GCA_025210475.1 Carboxylicivirga sp.
ACATTTGCATGGTTGGAAAACACTAGAAGGTTGAGTAAAGACTTTGAATATCACACATCTACTAGTCAGACTATGGTCCAACTTGCAATGATACACATAATGCTTAATAGAATCAGAAAATAAAATTTAAACAGTCTCTTATTGGTCAACACCTAATGAGTGGATTCAGCGCTTAAACTATGATCCGGAAACCGAGGAAAAATATAACCGGTCGCAGCTTGAGAGTATGGGCGCATTCCAAAATCCTGATTGGTTAAAGAAACCAATGGTTTGGGGGCGTCAGAATTAAGCTAATTCATTAAACAGATAAGTAAAATGAGAAAGATATTAAAATATTTCAGTTTTATATTACCGGGCTTACTCATCCTAAGTGCATGTGAAGTCAATGATCCGGTTAATGATTTGGTGCGAACCGGTTATGTTGGTGCCAATGTTTATTATGAAGTGGAGCCGACTAACTCTAAAGCTGGCAGGGATGTGCCATTCTATACCGAATATTGGTCGGTGGATGATGAGTTTAAAAATCTGGAGCTATGGTATGGCATTGATAAGAGTTTAAATTACTCGTTAAAATCAAGCTTAAACGAATATGTTTACGCACTTGATTCGGCAGAAACAGCTCGTGAATCACAGTTGATTTCAAAATTCGATCATGATATCAATAGTTATGATACCGAGAAGGCAGCCTATGTCATCGATGATGTTTTTCCGGTTAGTTATACACTGGCTCCAACAGTAATAGAGAATCCTTTAAGTTATGATGAAGAGCAGATCTTTAAGTTATTTCCTGAGGTTTTAATCAAGAACTTTTATGCAGGATTGTTTGAGACATTAGATTATAACATGTTGAAAATGGTTTTGGTAGAAAAGACGGCTTTAATTGATCAGGCTACATTTGATACGCATTATGAAGTTGTGGAGATTGTAGATCCTGAGACAGGTGAAGTTGTTGGTTCTGAAAAAGTAATAAAAGAGGAATCAAAGCCCGTTTTACTTGAACTCTTTGAGCAAGTTCCTTTGCAAGATCTGATCTATAATCCAAATACTTTTGCATATCAGGTTGGCTATAGCCGCACATATACGCTGATTTCAAAATTCAGGGTTGTGAATGGAAATGATGTAGAGGTTTTTTCAGAGACAAAAGCTGTTGAAATAAATTAATAATGAATTAATCTATAGATCGATGAAACAAATTCATAATATATTATCTCTTCTTCTGGTACTGCTTGTTGCATTTGGTTTTTCTTCATGCGAGAAAGATATCGAAGCAGAAGAGTTTGCTGATGTGAGTGTTGATTTTACTTATCAGTCATCATCCATTCATTATGTGATTGGAGAAGAAATTAGTTTTATTAACAAATCGATAATTGGCTCGAGCTGGGAGTGGCAATTTGGTGATGGAGCAACGTCGTCAGAGAAAAATCCAGTGCATAAGTATTCGGTGCCTGCTACCTATAAAGTTAAACTAATAGTAGACGGAGGAAAGCATGAACTTGAAAAAAGTTTAATGGTGAGTGATATTGTGCCAGTTGTTAGTTTTACTTCAGATGATCCGACTATTATTTACGGACAATCAGAGGTTGATTTTGATGTTCAGTTGTTAAATCCAGAAAATCTGGAAGTTAGCTATAAATGGGCATTTCCTGATGCAACTCAAGGTGAAGGTGTTGATGATAAGTTCATGTCAACAGACCGATCGCCAGTTGTTACATTTGGAAAAATTGGTAGTCAAAAAGTTAGTTTAACGGTTACAATGGGTGATAAGCAGTTGGCTCCGGTAACAGTTAATGTAAGGGTTAATTACGACAAACCAATGAAAACACTATACTATGCAGTGAAGGAAGGTAATGTGATGGCTCGTAAAATTATTAGCGATGATATTGATGAATCAATTAATTTGCCTTATGATTTGGGGTTTCGTTCAGGTAAGCATCCTTTAACACTGGCATTTGCAGAAGATTGGTGCTATGTATTTGATGCAGGAACAAAGACCTCATGGGCTCCTGACGTAACAACAGCTGGAGATGGCGAAATTTTCGCGGTGGCTCATGATGGTTCTAAACGTGAAACTATTATAGAGAACTTTGGAGGTCATTCCTACTATGACTTTTATTATGGTTTTGTTGACGAAAAGGAAGGGCTGATTTATTGGGCTGATCGACGCGAAGGTATTTTTAAGACATCAATTGATACTCGTAATATGAAATTTGATATTAATTCGATGGATTATTTTGTTCGTAACAGCTGGTTATGGTATTATGGAAACGGAATTGGATGGGGAAATATTAATGGCCCATTTAGTATTGTGGATGGAACGTATTGGTTTACAAAGAATACTAATGGAGCTGGTATCTTCCGTTTTAATGATGTAGATATAAAAGGAGAAGATAAGCCAGCGGCAGGTACACTACTTGATAAGTATAAAATTAGAGGAATGGCCATTGATGAAGTGAATGGCCATATATATGTTGCTGAACAAAGCTATAAAATGATTGTATGCTTTGACCTAAATACAGGTGATTTCATTAAAGTTGTTGATGGTCCTTTGCAAGATGACGGGGAGGGTGGTGCTTCGGAAACACTCTTTGTTACCGGAATGGATATAGATGTGGATCAGGATGGTAATGGATATTTATATTACGCTTTTAGGGGTGTTGATGGAGTAGAAGATCCTGCTCAAAAATCAGGAATTAAGCGTTGTAAATTGAATGATGATACAGCTACACCAGAGTTTTTTGTAGAAGGTGTTAAAGTTTATGGTATTGCAATAGATCATCAGTTAAGATAAATATTGAGCTCAAAGCTCCGCTTTCTTATGGATTGCGGAGCTTTTTATACATGATTTGCCAGACAGGAAAGAAAAAGAATGATTTATGAAGAATAGTTTACTTTGTTTATGTGCATTGCTGTATAGCATGATAGGATATGCGCAATCAGGACCGAAACGTGAAATGAGATCGACGTGGTTAACAACTGCTTGGGGAATGGATTGGCCTTCAGTTAAGATTCCCTCTGGCGGAAGTGCCTACTATGTGAATTCCCAAAAAAAGCAGTTAGGCAACTTGTTGGATAAGATGAAGGAAGCCAATATTAATACGGTATTTTTTCAGGTGCGTTCAGAGTGTGATGCGATGTATCAGTCATCATATGAGCCGTGGTCATCACATTTAGTTGAGGTTAGAGGGCAAGATCCTGGCTACGATCCACTTGAATATGCTATTACAGAAGCACACAAGCGGGGTATGGAATTACATGCCTGGTTAAATCCTTATCGTTTCGAATCCCAAGTTGGTAAATACAAAGGAAGTGCCGGAGATTACAGAGAAGTACATCCCGACTGGGTGTTGGAATATCCCGATAAAAGTGATGGTAAGTCGAATGTATCGATATTGGATCCTGGAAATCCTGCAGTACGCAAAAGAATAGTGGATATTGTAAAAGAGATCATTAGTAATTATGATGTCGATGGGATTACTTTTGATGATTACTTTTACGCGTATGGTGGTACACCAACGAATCTGGATGCTGATTCGCAAGGTAAATATAAGCCAGCTTCAATGAGTTTGCATGATTGGCGCCGTGACAATGTAAATAAAATGGTAGCTGAAGTCTATCAAATGATTCAGGAGAATGAACCATGGGTTACTTTTGGCTTATCCCCTTTCGGTATTTGGACTACCGATGCCAATGTGGCTGCTTCTGAGGGGATTGAATTGCCCGAGGGAATTGTTGGTATGAATGCCTATCAGGATATTTATTGTGATCCTATTGCCTGGTTAAAAGAAGGCACCGTTGATTATGTATCACCTCAGCTATACTGGCCTACAGCTAGCGGTGGTCAGGATTATGAAAAGTTGGGACCCTGGTGGTCTGATGTGTGTAATCGATTTAAAAGGCATTTGTATGTGAGTCATAGTTTATCGAGTCTAGATCCATCGTTTTATTCGGCTGCTTTAAAGTCAGGCGAAAAGTTCGACTTAGCAAATGAGCTAAATGGAATGTCGTTAATTGAATATATGGCATCTCAAAGTCAATCGACATTAAAACTGGCGCCTACAGAATATGGAAAGCAGATTCAGATCAATCGTGAGGCAGACAAGAATGGAGCACCTGGAAGTGTGTTCTTCCGCACTGGAGGTCTTTATGTTGCTGGATTTGTAAATTACTTAAAAACGCATGAATTTGTTAATCAGGCACTAGCTCCCGTAATTAACTGGAAGGCAGCTCAGGAACGTTCTATGCCTGCGAATGTAAGGGTGAGTGGAGGTAGTCTTCTTTGGGATTCGACTGAGGACAATGTTCGTTATGTGGTGTATGCGATTCCTAATGAAAAACTAAATAATTCAGGTAATACTGCAATTTCAGATTATCTAATTGGTGTATCTTACGAGAAGTCGTTTGATTTAACGGAATACGGTAGTTTAATTGGTGCGCATACGTTTGGTGTATCTGTTTTAGATCGATACGGTAATGAATTTCCGGCTTCAGTTATGGAGCAAAACCCAGGTCTTAACCAAAGTCCTGAATTGACATCGCCAGCGAATTCTCAAAGTTTGTTTTTACCTTTTGAATTTAAATGGGAGGCAGTAGATGGTTCTGAGTTTTATATACTCGAGGTTGCTCAGGATAATTCGTTTACAAATATTGTTTACAAGCGTGAATTAAGCGCGACTCAATTTGCCGCTAAAAACATGACATTGCAAGAAGGTGAAACGTATTATTGGCGCGTAATATCCCGAAAAATAGGAGTTGTTGATGCTTCTTCTGATATTTGGTCATTTACATTAGCTGTATCACCTCAAACAAACATTACCTTTCCTTCTAATAATGCTTCCTATGTGTCGTTAACGCCTGATGTTGAATGGGAAAGTCTTGGGAATGGATATTATTATGAGTTAGAGTTGTCTAAGCTCAACACTTTTAGTTCAATTAGCTTTACTCAGTCCAATATTTCTGGAACAACTTTTACAATTCCGTCGAGCAAGTTGAGCCCGTATGAAACATATTATGTGAGGGTGCGAGGGCTGCTTGGTAATTCTTCAACAAAATGGTCTGATGTCGTTAAATTTAATACGGTAGAAGAGGCGCCGGATGTACCCGTTATCCTATCTCCAGAAGAGGGCGCAGCTGTGGGATTTAACGATGTAAGAATACGAATTGCAGAGGAACAACGTGCTAATTCTTTCAGGGTGGAGTTATGTGATAGAGATGATTTTCATTACATGTATGTAAAAGTACAAACGCTTGATGCATTTAATTATGAAGCTCAGTTTTCTGATTTATCGCCAGGAAAATACTATGTAAGAGTGCGTTCTAATTTTGGAAGTTCATTCTTCTCTTCATGGTCAATAACCAGAAGTTTTCAGATTGTTGCAACTTCGTTAGATGATTCTGAAATATCAAATTTAAAAGTATTCTGTCCAACAATATTGAAGAATCATACGGAGGTGGTCTGTTATGAGATACCTTCGAATGGACATATTAATATTTCCTTGTTTGATCTGACTGGTAGTAAGATACTTGAATTAATGAATCAACAACACCTAGCAGGTGAATATCAGGTGACATTGCCATCTGGTGCTTTAAAAAAGGGAATGTATATTTTAATGATTCAATCAGGATCAGAACGTAAAACCCTTAAACTAATTAAATAATTTTGACAGGTGGGCGACCGCTGGGTTTCTCACCTGTTTCCATAATCTTTATGTCTTATGAAGTTATTATTGTTGCTGATTGGCCTGTGGTCATTCAGTATGATAACCGGGCAGCGATTAGTGGAAGTTGAAAAGGTCGAAAAGTTGTCAATTAGCAGTTATGAGGGCGCTTTTTTTCCTGTATTGAGTGATGACGGAATTTGGATTGCTGTTCGTTCGTATACAAAACATGGCTTGCGATTATATAATTTGCAAACTAAACAGTTAAAAGAAATATGTACATCAGATTATTTCTGCAAACATGTATTATTTTCAAAAGATAACAAGCATATTTTTTATACGGTAATTGCTGCTGATGGTAAAGAAAAGACTCTTCAAATTAACAGCTATAACCTTGAAAGTGGTATTACTGAAAATCTGCTGAGAAATCAAGAAAAGTCGTCGTTATGGTGGCTTCGTTCCTTAAGTTGGTGGGAATCAAAAGATGAAGTTTATGCTTCGGCAGTTTCAGCTGGTTCTCTTACTTATCCTCTTGTTACTCTGAAAGGGGGTGAATTACATTATTATAAAAACGAGGATAACCATTCGGTTATTAATCCTTTTGATAAACGATATTATATGTTTCCATCGTTATCGCCGGATAAAACACAAATTGTTGCATTTGCGGTGGGGAAAGGATGTTTTGTTTATGATATTAGGGATGAATCTGCCAGGTTGATTGGTGATTTAGAGGCGCCCAGGTGGATGAAAAACGAATTAATACTCGGTATGAATACGCACGATGATGGACATGAGGTTAAGACTTCTTCTGTAATTGTATTGAATGTATCGACCGGTGAAAAGCAAACGATACTAAGAGCCGATAAAAGGGGAGTATATCCCTACTACAATAAAGCGTGTGATAAATTGTATGTCACACACCGATGGGGCAGGTTTATCTGATTCATCTAAAATAATAAGCTAAAAACAATTTTTATGAAACTAAAGTTAATTATTGCGTTGATGTTGGCTTCATCAGTGGTGATGACAGCTCAATTTAAGGTTAAAAAGAAACCCATTCGCCTGATAAGTTCAAGCGAGCACGTTTGTATGAATGCAGAATGGGCTCCAGATGGTCAGATGATTGCTTTTACAGCAGAAAAAAATACTGGTATTTATTTGTGTGATAAAAAAGGGAAGAACGTTCGTTTGTTAACCAATGATGAAAATGCAGGTTTTGGCTTTTCGTGGTCGGAGCAAGGAGGTAATATTTTAGTTAGATCACTCCATAAAAAGAATGGTGTGCGATTAAAAGAGATAGCGTTGTACGATGTTAAGAGTTATAAAAAGAAGGTTTTGATTGAGGCGAATAGAGGTGTGAAAAGCGTGCCTCAATTTATCGATGGAGATGCATCAGTTGTACTTGTGGTGGATAGAAAGCTTCAGCGTGTGTCAACAGGGCTGCCGGGTTTAAAATCGGGAGAAAAACAAAAGGCAGTGATTGTCAATTCGGCTATTATGAAAGGAGATGAGGCTGTATTTTCAAATAACTCTCAGTTTGAAGGACGGTATATTTTTAATCAAACTTATTCGCCGAATGGAAAGAAAGTGGCTTTTCAAGTAAATGGATTGGGGCTTTATGTAGCCAATTTGGATGGAACTGAGTTAACTCATCTGGGATATGGAGAGCAGGCTTCGTGGTTGCCCGATAATCAGCATTTGTTGGTAGCTGTAGTTAAGGATGATGGTAATGTTATTACGGAAGGACTAATAGAAGTGGTTAATGTAAATACGGCTGTAAGCAACGTTTTGTTAGCCGATTCAGAAATAGTGGCATTGAATCCTTCTGTTTCGCCTGATGGAACAAAGGTGTTGATTGATAATGTGACCGATGGTGCCATTTATATGTTTGAGATCGAGAAATAGCCAAATCTTTGAAAACTACAATTGAGAGTTATGAAATTATCAAATAAAAAAGTTATTAAAGTAAAATACCAATGCGCATTCTTAATTGCCTTTTTAATTTGTCATATGGGTATGTCGCAGGTAACAGGATTGAGTGATTATGAAATCTTTCTTGATCCGGGGCATGCTCAAAAAGAGAATATGGGCTTATATAATTATTCCGAGGCCGAAAAAGTATTGCAGGTGGCACTCGAGTTAAAGAATATGTTCGAAACGCAAACCGATATTGCAAAGGTGCATATGTGTCGTTTAAATGATAATGATCAGATATCATTATCGGCCCGCACAGATTTGGCTAACTCATTATCGGTAGACTTTTATTATTCCATTCATAGTGATGCGGGTTCGCCAAGTGCCAATAGTACGTTAACTTTATCCGGAGGATATAATAAGGATGGGGTAACCATTGAAAAGGCACCAAATGGAGGAAAAGCTTTTGGTGAAATATTAGTTGAAGACCTTACCGGTACGATGCGTATTTCAACCAGGGGGCATTATACTGATCGGGTGTATTATCAGGGAAATGTATCGACTCATACCAATCAGTGGCCTTATTTGTATGTTAATCGCACAACAAATATGGCTTCGTTATTGAGTGAGGCGGGTTTTCATACCAATCCTGGTCAGCAAATGCGCAACCTTAATGCGGAATGGAAAAAAATGGAGGCTTTGTCGGCTTTTCGTTCGTTTTTACAGTTTAAAGGTATTGATCGGCCGGCGATTGGCATTGTTGCTGGAGTTGTTACGGATGAAGATACGGGATTGCCTGTTAATGGGGTAGATGTGAAAATTGGTGATAAAACCTACACTACCGATTCTTATGAGTCATTGTTTAAGAATTATTCTTCCGATCCAGAGGCCTTGCGTAATGGGTTTTATTTCATTGAAGGGCTGGCTCCTGGAGCAAGTGTGGAGGTTGAGTTTACGTCGTCTGAATATCAAACTAAAACAAGAAATATTGTTTTAGGCTCAAATCCGAATGGTAAGACTGATGAAAATATTCAGTTCGTTGATGTTACTTTAACAAGTACAGCGGCACCACAGGTAGTCAGTGTTACTGTTGAGGAGGGAGAGTTAACGTCTGTTGTGCCTGGTAAGTATCTGAAGGTGAGTTTTAGTCGTAAAATGGATCGCACTACGGTAGAGCAGGCTATATCGATCAATCCGGCTGCTGCATTGACCTATTTCTGGCTTGATGATTTTACATTGAAGGTTGAAACAGGTCAACTGGCATTTGCAACTGATTATTCATTGAAATTAGATGGTGCAATTGCTAAAAATAGTTTAACCAATCAGTTTCTGGATGGTGATGCCAGTGGAGAGGCAGGTGGTGATTATAATGTCGAGTTTACAACATCTCCTCAAGATCTTAGTGCACCACTTGTTGTTCAGCAATGGCCTGAAAATAATGAAGTGTGTGCTGAATTGCGACCATTGATTCGCTTTGTGTTTGATGAAAAATTGGATGACTCAAGTGTTTCCAATAGTGTTGTTTCAGTGGTTTCTAAATCCAACTCTGTTACAGTTACGGGGGAGGTACAACATGCGATTGTCGGTGGTCAAAGTGTATTGCACTTTTTTCCTTCTCAGGATATGATTAATGATGAGTCTTATATCTTGACTTTAAAGGCCGGGATACGGGATCTATATGGCAATGCAATTGATGCTCATGTGACTGAATTTACCATTAATGAAATGGAATTAAATCAGATTACGGTTATTGATGATTTCGAATCGGGTATAGTTAGTTGGTGGAAGCCTCAGGCGTCGGGTTCAACAACTGGTATTGTAACAGAGCAAACGGATTATAGTCATGAAGCAGCTATTACTGTTAAGTCCATTGAAAGTGCTGGTAGTATGAAAATGAGTTATGGTTGGCTGTCAGCAGGAAGTGGCTATATCAGAGAATACTTGCCGCCATCAGCTTCTCAGAATAGTAATCGTTTTGATACACGTCATGTTTTACAGATGTTTGTTTTTGGCGATGGTTCGGAAAATATGTTCAGGTTTATGATCAAAGATGGAAATCGAACGTATGAAGCTAGCGGTTGGTATACGGTTGATTGGATTGGATGGAAGTTGGTGAGTTGGGACTTGACTGCGGGAACATCTAATGCTTGGGTTAATGGAGATGGAGTTCTCGATGGAGATGATTTTTACATGGATGGAATTCACATAAAAACTGGCGCTTCAGGCAAGTTGTCGGGTAGTATTTATTTTGACGATTTACGTTATGCACAACGACGGGATTATGTGCCAACTTCTATGTCAAAGCTTGATAGGGAAATTGTAAAGGTTTATCCAAATCCAGTTCGTGATCAGTTGTTTATTGAAGTACCTTCTGTTATTAAAAATGTTAAAATAATTGATCTTTCAGGTCGTATAGTAATAAGTCATACAAAAGGTTTATCAAAAAACATAATTAGTACTTCTTCTATTGATGAAGGTATTTATATCATACATATAGCTACTTCAGATGGTTTATATGTAGAAAAAATTAATGTAATTAAGTAATTATATCATATTATATAAATGCCACATTCTTTATTTTTGAGAGTGTGGCTTCTTTTTATGTGTATAATTATTAGATATGATGATTGTAGTGTACATGTAATAGGTAAAATATTAAAATATGTAAAAATTACAGAGTTAAATTTTGAATTATATCTATTTATATAATATATTTGACACGAAGTAATATGTATGACATATTAATAAAATATCAATAAGCTAAAATTACATGAATATGAAAAGATTTTCTACTATTTTATTTTTGACCCTGATTGTCACTGGCTTATCAGCACAAGAAGTGAAGGTATCAGAATTATGGAACCATTCCGCAATGGCTAATAAAGTAACTGATCCGCTAACGGGAAACCAGAGTGAAGGAGATGCTCCTGATTGGATGGGTGATGTAACAGAGAGAAGGATGATGACCTTTGGAGATAGGGTTTATGTTGCATCTCGTAAGGTAAATAAAATACTTGTTTTTGATCTTTATACAGGAACTCTTCTGGCAGACGAGGTTATAGATTTGGATATGGATGTAATTACAGGTAGCTTTTATAAGTTTAATGACTTAGGCTTTACCTCAACAGGTGATCTTGTGCTTGGTAGTATGACATTAAACATAGCAACTACTGAGTATAAGGTATATTTGATGAAAGCCAATGGTTCCGGAGGATTTGATGCTCCTGAGAATATTATTACCTATACTGCGCCTGCGGAAGATCCTGAAGTGAAACTTAGAGTTGGAGATGGTTTTGGTGTTTACGGAGATATTGCCGATGGAGATGGATATATAATTACAGGATCAAATGATGTTCCCGCAAGAGTTTATCGCTGGAATGTGAATGATGGTGTAGTTAATCAGACACCTTCTGTTTTTGGAATTCAAACCGTATATCCGGCCCCTGCTCCAGGCGCAGATCCAAAGATTGGAATTAATCCTAAATTTTGGCCGGTAAATGATAATCTGGTTTGGATTGATGGAAAAACGATTTTTCCAGGACTTTATGATATGGATGGAAATTTGGTTAGTGGTTTTAGTGGAGATAGTCGTCCTTATTCTGATATTTCAGGTGTTTGTTACTTTAACTTTAAAGGGAGGGATTTTGTTTGGTGCCCTAATTCAAACCATGCATTTCCGTCTGATGCTCCTAAAGCAGCGTTTGAATTATTTGAAGCACCGGCTACAGGCTGGGGAGATGCGGTATCGCACGGAACATACCCTACTGAAGGTCTTGGGACGAAGACTAATAGTTCATATGCAGCTCCTGTAAGTTGTGAAGTAAAGGCTGATAAGGTGATTATGGTTTGTATGTCTCCTAAAAATGGATTAGCTGCATATGAGATGATAATTTCAAGTGCAACGGCTATTGGTGATAAAGAAGAATCTACGGTTGATATGTATCCTAATCCAGCAACCGATGTTGTTAATTTCACTGAAGAGATGACGGAAGTGGAAGTGTTGGATATGGCTGGTAAGCTTGTTAAGCGTGCATATAATACGAAGCAGGTTAATATCTCGGCGTTGAAAGGGCTGTATATGGTTAGAGCAACGGATAAGCAAGGGGCTTCTATGGTTAAGAAGTTAATTGTTCGATAGTTTTTATTGTAATAATTATAAATAGGACTTGTCTTCAGAGGTAAGTCCTATTTTTGTATTTGTTAAAGTAGGTGGCCGTGTTAATTTTTTGATAAGATGTATTGTTTTTGGGGGCTTATGAGATGGTATTTGAAGAAAGAAGTGCGTGTGTATGAAACGACCATGCGAATTTGATTAGCCAAGTTTTACCCACGGGTGGATGATCAAATTTATTTGGGAGTTACATGCCGCAGGGTGGAGATAAGTTCTGGCAAATGAAAATAAATTTAACAGATGAAACAAGCATGTAAATTTTAATCATGAAATTAACACAAAGAGTAATGATTAAAATTTCTTGAGCGTTCCATGTGACAACTGAAAGAAAATTTACACACATGAAAATAAAATTTTGGGCTGGGGTAATTATGATGCAGTTTGGTTTAATAAGTTTATTGGCTCAAACGAAAGAGGTGAGCGCGGGGAATTCAGCTTTTACTTTCTCCGGGCGTTTTGATTTCTCTAATCCTGAAGAAGTGCGATATGATTGGCCTGGAGCATCCATTTATTTTAAGTTTACGGGTGATCAACTGGCCTTTGTGATGGAGGGTGGTGAGCGCAATTATTTTAATGTTTTTGTTGATGGTAAACAGAAGGAAGTAATTCATGTTCCTAATGATACTGTTTATTGGATAAATGGAATAAAGGGTAAGCGCTGGCATGTTTGTTGTTTGCAAAAACGAACGGAAGGAGAAATGGGAACTGCTTTGTTCAAAGGAGTCAGGATTGGTGCGAATGAGAAGTTAATGTCAGTTGATTCTTTGCCTGATCGCAGGATTGAATTTATAGGAAACTCAATTACTTGTGGTTATGGTACAGAAGGGGTGTCGCCTGAAGAAGACTTTTTACCTGAGACGGAAAATGTCAATAAATCATATGCATCTTTTATTGCGCGTGCGTTCGAAGCTGAGTGTTATGTGACGGCTCATTCGGGCTTGGGTGTTGTTCGTAATTATGGAGACAAAAAGAGAGTCTCAACCGAAATGGCAACTCTGCCTCAGCGATATCATCAGTTGTTGGATATGGATGCAAGTAGTTGTTGGAATTTTTCATCCTGGCAGCCTCATGTGGTAATTATTAATTTGGGTACTAATGATTATTCAACCAACGTAGCGCCGGATAAGGCTGTTTTTGTAGATCGTTATATGACGTTTATGCGTCAGGTACGTGAGTATTATGGTGATGTTCCTGTGTTTTGCGTTAGTGGTCCAATGGTTAATGAGCCGGCTTATTCGAATGTAAAAGAGGTGGTGGAATCATCGCGATTGATTTATAATGACAAGCATCTGTATTTTATTGGTCTGCCTTCTTTTTTACTCAATAAAACAAGTGATCTGGGATCTGATTATCATCCATCCTATCGTGGGCAGCTTAAGATGGCGCGCCATATTATTCCTGCTATAGCGAATGTTATGCAGTAGCACTACGACGATGGTGAAGTGAGTCAGTTTATGTATTAATATATGGGATTTGTGGGTTGTGTAAAATAACCTCTTAAAATCAGTCTTTGAGTTATTTTAAAATTTTATTGCTTCTTTTTTGTTCTGTTGAAATAATGTTTCGAATCTCCCCATTCGTCATAGCCAATTTCACGACCAGCCATCTCTACGCGTATGCTCAGGCAGTTTGAGCAGTCTTCGGCGCCTTCGTCAGTGCAGGGTTTGTTTTCGTATAGGGTGTAATCTTTGCGGTGAATGGTTGGTGTGATGTTAGGCATAATAACATTCGCACCGTAACGTAAAGCTTTTTCGCGCCCCATTGGATCAATGGCCTGCAGGGCGGTAGCGGCAGCAATATTTATATCGGGCATTAATAATCTTAATGCAGCAATCATGTTTAGTGAAACATCGAAGCGTCGTTGGAGCGACCATAGTGCATCTTTATGCTCGTATAGAGGTGTTTCGGTGTGTTCGATAAATGGCCCCATGCCAACCATGTCTATGTTCATCTCTTTAAAAAATAAAAGATCGTTGGCCAAATCTTCATAGGATTGATAGGGGAGCCCAATCATAACACCAGTTCCTGTTTGGTAGCCGATCTTCTGAAGTGATTTCAGGCAATTGATTCGGGTTTCAAAGTTGTGCTTCTCGTCTTCGGGATGAATTTTATAGTATAAATCACGATTGGAGCTTTCAATTCGTAAGAGGTATCGGTGAGCACCGGCATCGAACCATTCTTTATAAACATCTTCGCTTTGTTCGCCAAGGGAGATTGTTATGCCTAGTTCGCCGTTGGTTGCATTTTTTATTTCTTTTAGCAAGTGGGTAATGCGTTCAGTAAAAGCTTTGTCACTTCTTTCACCTGATTGCAAAACCAGGGAGCCGTATTTATTTTGGTGAGCAAAGATGGCAGCATCGATAATGGATTTATCATCGATATCATAACGTTCAGATTGGGTGTTGCTCTTCCGGATGCCGCAATAATAGCAGTCTTTGGTGCAGTAATTTGAAAATTCAACAAGTCCTCTGAAAAAAACTTTTTTACCCAAGGAGTCGACATAATTATTGCCAATACTCTTAAGGAAGAAATTCCTTTCTTCACCTTCGAGTCCGATTAAGAAGCTTAGGTCTTTTGCTGTAAGCGCTTGTTTGTTAATTATATTGATGATCTTGTTGTTCACGATTTTTCCCTTTTTAGATTGGGTAAAAATAAGAAAAAAACAGAAGTATTTGGTTTGTAAATTGAATCATTCGTGTATTTTTGCGCAGGTAACAATTTGTTACTTATTGTTGTGTTGGGTTGGCTTTGTTGTGTGTAATGGTCTTTATATATAGGTGTTTTGGCAACTTATGATTTTTATCACTCGAAAGCATGACTTTGGTTAAAAAAATGCCCAAATTGCAACTTAATTGAACAAAACATTAAACAAATGATAAACGAACAATTGTTGAATCCTAAAAGCATCGTTGTTGTCGGTGCCTCGGATGATGTTAGGAAGCCGGGTGGGAAGATCTTAAAAAATATTGTCGATGGTAATTATAAGGGTGATTTATATGTTACCAATCTTAAAAGTGACGAAGTACAGGGTATAAAATCATATCGTGATGTAGCGGATTTGCCGGAGAATATTGATCTGGCTGTTTTGGCCATTGCTGCCAAATTTTGTCCGCAAACAGTTGAGATGTTGGCTAAGCAAAAAGGAACGAAGGCCTTTATAATTATTTCAGCTGGTTTTAGCGAGGAAAATGAAGAAGGAGCAGCACTGGAGCATCAAATTGTTGAAACGATAAATGAGGTGGGAGGTTGTTTGATTGGACCTAACTGTGTGGGGGTTTTAACAACTAATCATAGTGGTATATTTACTACGCCAATTCCAACATTGGAGCCAATGGGGGCTGATTTTATTTCAGGATCGGGCGCTACGGCAGTTTTTATTATTGAAGCAGGTGTAGCCAAAGGACTAAAATTTAATAGTGTTTACTCGGTGGGAAACAGTGCTCAAACTGGCGTTGAGGAGGTGTTGGAATATCTCGATCAGACGTATGTTGAAGGCAAAAGTTCGAAGATAAAGCTCCTTTATCTGGAAAGTGTTAATAATCCAAAGAAGCTGTTAAAGCATTCTGCTTCCTTGATTAATAAAGGCTGTAAAATTGCTGCAGTTAAGGCCGGAAGTTCTGATGCGGGTAGTCGCGCAGCTTCAAGTCATACCGGAGCGCTGGCAAGCAGTGATTTGGCTGTTGATGCACTCTTTAAAAAGGCAGGCATTGTACGTTGTTATGGTCGCGAAGAGTTAGCGAATGTGGCAGCTGTATTTATGGTTGAGGAGCTGAGGGGAAAGAATGTAGCAGTTATTACGCATGCTGGTGGGCCGGCCGTAATGTTAACCGATGCCTTGTCGAATGGTGGTCTTGAGGTTCCCGCCATTGAAGGACCAAAGTCGGAGGCATTGTTAGAGAAGTTATATTCTGGATCAAGTGTGGCGAATCCGATTGATTTTCTGGCAACCGGAACAGCTGAGCAGTTGGGGGATATAATTGATGCGTGTGAAAATGATTTTGAGCACATCGATGCCATGGCTGTTGTTTTTGGAAGTCCGGGCTTGTTTTCAAATGCAGAAGTGTACAAGGTGCTTCATCAGAAGATTCGAGAATGCAAAAAACCGATCTATCCAATTTTGCCATCGGTTGTTAATGTGAAGGATGATATCGAAATGTTTATCAATATGGGAAATGTAAACTTCCCTGATGAAGTCTTGTTTGGAAATGCATTGACTAAAATCTATAATACGCCTAAACCTGCAGTTGTAGGCACTGATGCGGATGAAGTAGATGTAGAAAAGCTGCGAGGCATTATTGACGGGCAGGAAGATGGTTATATGGCACCCGAGATTGTACGGGAGTTGCTGGATGCTGCTGGTGTGCCACGTGTGAAAGAGTTTGTAAGTGATAAGGTAGGAGATTTGCAGGCGGCGATTTCGGAAGTGGGTTATCCGGTTGTTATGAAGGTAGTTGGGCCAGTGCATAAGTCGGATGTTGGCGGTGTGGTGCTGAATGTTGATAGCGATGAACAGTTAGAAGCTGAATTTGAGCGGATGATGAAAATTGCAGATGCAAGCGGCGTAATGCTACAACCAATGTTGAGCGGAAAAGAGTTGTTTGTTGGTGCCACCTATGAGTCTGGCTTTGGTCACATGGTATTGTGTGGCATGGGGGGTATCTTTATTGAAGTGCTTAAAGATGTAAGTTCAGGATTGGCGCCACTTTCTCAGAATGAAGCTTTGGAAATGATACGTGGCTTAAAAAGTTATAAAATCATCGAAGGCGTTAGGGGGCAGAAGGGAATAAACGAAAACAAATATGCTGAAATTGTTGTTCGATTATCACGTATGCTTTGTCATGCGCCTGAGATTAAAGAGATGGATATAAATCCCCTGCTGGGAGAAGGTGACAAGATAGTTGCTGTTGATGCCCGGGTGCGGATTGAAAAATAACTGTTTGTGTATTGATAATGATGAAAAAGTCGGTGCTTCAATGGAAGGCCGGCTTTTTTAATAGCTTAAAATTAATTAAAGAATAAAATCTCTAATTGATTTTTTGATAATTAATTCTTGGTCGTAGAATCAGTCGCATTCGCCTGTTTAAAGAAAAATAACCTTAAACTTGATTTAAATCATCACTCAAGATGCCATAACAATTAAAAAAGCTTTTATTTTTGTGAAGCCTTATAAATTATAACAGACCTGAAGTGGTTGCTATGTAATGCTTAGGTGATTAAATAAGTGATTAATTAGTTGGTTTGGGTGATAATTTAAAATGATTGGCAAGGGTTTAAACGATTAACTGAAATGACAAAGGAACGAACAAAAGATATTGTATTTTGGAGTGTTGTAGTGGTGTTTTTTCTGCCTTTTTTTCTTTGTGAAAAGGTGTTCATGGGCTATGAAGCCTTTAATATTGAACATCCCATGGTAATGAGCTTTCTGAAATTTGCTGTTTTGGCAACCTTGGGTGAAGTTATAGGACTACGAATTAAAACAGGAAAATACAATTCATCTGGTTTTGGGATATTACCAAGAGCTGCAGTTTGGGGAGTGTTAGGCTTAACCATTAAGATGGCGTTTGTAATATTTGCTACCGGAGTTCCGGTTTTTCTCGAAAAGATGGGGCTCGAAGGAGCTATGGCTGTTATGAAAGAACCCTTTTCGATGGTAAAATTATTGGTTGCTTTTAGTATTAGTGCAGCTATGAATTTGATATATGCTCCGGTTATGATGACTTTGCACCGGATTACAGATACACACATTGTTGCAAACGGAGGTAAAATGGCAGCATTGGTTAAACCCATCAGGTTTGGCACAATAATGAAAGAGATGGATTGGGGAATGCAATGGAATTTTGTTTTTAAGAAAACGATTCCCTTCTTTTGGATTCCGGCCCATACCATTACCTTTTTGATGCCAGCTGAATACCGGGTTTTGTTTGCTGCCCTTTTGGGTATTGTGTTGGGAGTTTTATTGGCAATTGCGGCTAATAAAGCGCCTGCAAAGGATTAATTTAATTGCAAATCTCGTGTAAATAAAGCATATTTGAAGTAATATAAAACCTCTTAAAAAAGCATTTGTTATGTCTAAGATTGGTATTTTTTATGGTCCTGAATTAGGTAGTGTAGAGAAAGTGGCACGCCTGATGGAAACGAAAATCGGTGCAGATAAAGTGGAGTTGATTCCGGTTAAAAATTCGGATGAAAAAGCTTTGGAGCAGTTCGACAAATTAATTTTTGGAATGTCTACGATCGGAAAAACGAATTGGGATTCGGAATATAAAGATACTGACTGGGATGTGTTTGCAACCTTGTTCAATAAAGTTAACTGGGCAGGTAAAAAAGTAGCAATGTATTGCCTGGGCGATCACATTCAATACCCGCAGCATTTTGTGGATGCCTTAGGATGGGTATATGAGCGTTTGGAAAAAACAGAAGCTGAAGTAGTTGGTTTTTGTACAACCGAAGGATATGTTTATGAAGAATCAGAAGGGATTCGAAACGGACAATTTCTGGGTTTGCCGATTGATGAAGATAATGAATCGGATAAAACAGAGATACGCGTTGAGAACTGGATTAACCGACTCTTTAACGAGTTTGGTTTTTAAGATATTAACTTAAGGGTGGTGCTTGGTACCACCCTTTTTGTTTTCATTCACATAATGAGTCTTGTGGCTCAGTTGTAAAAACCAAATCACATGCAATCACACATAAAAACACCAATCGATGCTAAAATCGTAGATGAGGTATTGGCGAAATACCAGATTGGTGATTTGAATAATGCAACAATCCGGGAGATTGTTTCTATAGTAAATGATATTGAAGAGCTTAGTGGTGAGAAATTCATTCGCATGGAAATGGGTGTTCCGGGGCTCTATCCTTCAGAGGTAGCAACCAATGCAGAGATTGAAGCACTTAAAAACGGTGTGGCATCAAAATATCCAATGCTCGAAGGAATTAAATCATTGAAGTATGAAGCCAGTCGCTTTGTAAAGGCTTTTCTTAACCTTGATATTCCGCAGGAGTGTTGTGTGCCAACGGTTGGTTCGATGCAGGGAACTTATGCTAATTTCCTGGTTTGCGGACAGCTGGATAAAGAAAAAGATACCTTGTTGTTTATCGATCCGGGGTTTCCGGTCCAAAAGCAACAGTTGGATGTGTTGGGTTATAAGTACGAATCGTTTGATGTTTATAACTACAGGGGAGAAGCCCTTCGTGAAAAACTGGAATCATACCTGAAGACCGGTAAAATACATTCGGTTGTTTATTCAAACCCGAATAACCCAACCTGGGTATGTTTTACTGAAGATGAATTGCGAATTATTGGCGAATTGGCAACTAAATACGATGTTGTTGTGTTGGAAGATCTGGCATATTTTGCCATGGATTTCCGCAACGATTTATCGAAGCCTTTTGAAGCGCCTTATCAGGTTTCGGTAGGAAATTATACCGATAATTATGTGTTGTTAATTTCCAGTTCAAAAGCATTCAGTTATGCAGGGCAGCGAATTAGTTTGACCTGTATGTCAGAAAAGCTTTATCATCGCAAGTATGATCATTTGCAAGAGCGCTTTGGTGTTGCCAAGTACGGATTGGTTTTAGTAACGCGGGTGTTGTATGCTTTGTCATCTGGAACTTGTCATTCGGCACAGTATGCATTGGCGGCCATGCTTAAGGCGGCCAACGATGGTGAATTTAATTTCCTCGACGAAGTTAAGGATTACAAAGAGAGAGGAAAGGTGATGAAGGAGTTGTTTATGGCGAATGGTTTCCGTTTAACCTATGATAAAGATGTTGATGAGCCGCTGGCTGATGGATTTTATTTTACGGTATCGTACAACGATTTATCAGGAGGTCAGTTGCTCGAAAAACTATTGTATTATGGTATTAGTGCCATAACCCTGGGTAAGACCGGAAGTAAGCAAGAAAGTTTGAGGGCGTGCGTATCTCAAACGGGTAAAGAACGTTTTGAAGATTTAAGGATTCGTTTGGAAGCCTTTAATGCTGATAATGCGTAGGTTAGTGTGATGTGCTTATGATTTGAAACCTGTTGTATAACATTAAAAAACAGATGAATACTGATTGTCATCATGTTATATTTATAGCAGGAAGTGTAAATTTGTAATATCTATTAAAGACTCAATAATATGGCAAAAGCAAAAGGTGCAATTGTGGTGGATACAGTGAGGTGCAAAGGCTGCGGCGTTTGTACAACAGCTTGCCCCACAAAGGTAATTGAATTGGCAGCCGAAGTTAATGGCAAGGGTTATCATTATGCCTATATGGCAAATCCTGATGCCTGTATCGGTTGTTCTAATTGCGGGATTATTTGTCCCGATACATGTATTACTGTTTATCGCGCTAAGGCAGGAGCTACTGCTTAATGTAAAACTCATAAAGGAAATTTAGTCACACATGAGAGAACTAAAATTAATGAAAGGTAATGAGGCAATTGCCGAGGCTGCTATCCGCGCTGGTGTGGATGGTTACTTTGGTTACCCAATTACTCCGCAATCGGAAGTAATGGAGACCCTCATGGCCGAGCAGCCATGGAAAACAACCGGGATGGTTGTATTGCAGGCAGAAAGTGAAATCGCATCTATTAACATGGTATATGGTGGTG
Source organism: Carboxylicivirga sp. (assembly GCA_025210475.1). Classification (GTDB taxonomy): domain Bacteria; phylum Bacteroidota; class Bacteroidia; order Bacteroidales; family Marinilabiliaceae; genus Carboxylicivirga. The sequence goes on from JAOARW010000007.1 coordinate 20,345, forward strand.
CCGGATGTGGTAAGCGTGTTATGACTTCGTCTTCAAGTCCGGGTATGAGTTTGATGCAGGAAGGTATTACCTACCTGGCCGGAGCAGAGCTGCCTTGTGTAGTAGTAAACGTTGTTAGGGGAGGTCCTGGTTTAGGAACGATTCAGCCTGCTCAGTCGGATTATTTTCAGACGGTTAAAGGTGGTGGCCATGGTGATTATAAGTTAATTACTTTAGCGCCGGCATCAGTACAGGAGATGGCTGATTTTGTAGAAGATGCCTTTAATTTAGCATTTAAATATCGCAACCCGGTTATGATTTTGTCCGATGGTGTTATTGGCCAGATGATGGAAAAAGTGGAGTTGAAAGAGTTTCAGCCACGTTGGACGATGGAGCATATTGAAAAAAATTATCCATGGGCGACAACTGGTAAGAAGAAAGACAGGGCTAAGAATATCATTACTTCCGTTCAGTTAGAGGCCTCTGTGCAGGAAGCTTTCAATCATAAACTTCAGGCTAAGTATAAGGCTGTTGAGGAAAATGAAGTGTTGTTTGAAGAAGTGATGTGCGACGATGCTGAATACTTGATTGTAGCTTATGGTTCAAGTGCACGAATTTGTCAGAAGTCCATTGAAATTGCTCGTGAAAAAGGGATCAAAGTTGGTATGCTTCGTCCAATTACATTGTATCCATTCCCGGTTAAGCCACTTCAGAAATATGCTGAGAAGGTAAAGGGCATGTTATCAGTAGAGATGAGTGCCGGTCAGATGGTAGAGGATGTAAAATTAGCTGTGAATGGTAAAGTGCCTGTTGAGCATTTTGGGCGTTTTGGTGGTTCGGTACACTCACCTGGTGAAGTAGTTGAAGCATTGGAGCAAAAATTAATAGGAGGTTAAGCAATGTCAGATATAAATACAATTATAAAACCTGAGAACCTTACTTATAAAAGGACAGAGGTTCTTTCTGATAACGAATTGAGCTATTGCCCAGGTTGTGGTCATGGTACAGTTCATAAGCTAATTGCTGAGGTAATTGAAGAAATGGGTATACAAGAATCAACCATTGGTATTGCGCCAGTTGGTTGTTCGGTATTGGCCTATAACTTTTTGGAGATTGACTGGCAGCAAGCAGCTCATGGTCGTGCACCTGCATTGGCCACAGCTGTTAAGCGATTAATGCCTGAGAAAAATGTGTTCTCCTATCAGGGGGATGGTGACCTGGCTGCTATTGGTACTGCCGAAACCATTCATGCCTGCAACCGTGGCGAGAACATCGTAATGATTTTCATTAACAACGGTATTTATGGAATGACAGGTGGTCAGATGGCGCCAACAACTCTGCCGGGTATGGCTGCTTCAACGTGTCCTGCAGGACGTGATGTAAGTCATGATGGTGAGCCAATTAAGATCTCTGAAATCTTAGCTGCATTACCAGGTACGTGTTATGTAACGCGTCAGTCGGTGCATACAGCTGCTAATGTGCGTAAGACCAAGAAGGCATTACGTAAGGCCTTTGAGAACCAACAGGCAAATAAGGGAACTTCTTTGGTTGAGGTGGTTTCAAACTGTAACTCAGGTTGGAAAATGACGCCTGTTAAAGCCAACGAATGGATGGAAGAAAACATGTTCCCATACTACCCACTTGGTGATATCAAGAGCGAGTAGTTCGGTTTAATCTTTTAAAATTGACAAAATGAAAGAAGAAATTATAATAGCCGGATTTGGTGGACAGGGTGTACTTTCAATGGGTAAGATTCTTGCTTACTCGGGCGTTATGCAAGACATGGAAGTATCGTGGATGCCAGCTTACGGACCAGAAATGCGAGGCGGAACAGCTAACGTAACGGTGATCTTAAGTGAAGACCGCATTAGTTCGCCTATTCTTCATGAATATGATACGGCGATCATCCTTAATCAGCAGTCGATGGACAAGTTTGAGAACGATGTGAAGCCAGGTGGTACACTTATTTACGATGGTAATGGTATTACCAAACATCCACAGCGTACCGATATTAATATTTACCGAGTAGATGCCACTGACGAGGCGGCTCGAATGCATGCTGTTAAAACCTTTAACATGATTGTTTTGGGTGGATATCTTCAGGTGAAACCATTGGTGAAGATGGAGAATGTCATTGCCGGTTTGAAAAAATCATTACCGGAGCGTCACCATCATCTAATTCCGATGAATGAAAAAGCCATCACACGTGGTGGTGAAGTAATTAAAGAAGTTTGGTTGGTTGAATAAATCAACTTGTTCATAAAGCTAAAAGCGCATCTGATTCAGGTGCGCTTTTCTTGCTTTAATCATCCTAAGTTGCTTTTATTTTAAGCCTGGTCAAACTCAAAACTCACATAAGCTCTGGCCAGCCAAATTTCCATCACCTGGCTCAGTGGCAAAGTATAGGTCTCAAATTCCTTGTTGTCAGATGCCAGTTCAAGCATGTTTTGTTTATTGATATGTATGCGCTTAAATACCACGCCATCGTCTTTTGTAACGACAATGTGAGGTTGTTTGGTGTCCAGATGCTCCCAGTTTTGTACATATTCACAAATGATGTAAGAGCCGTTTTTAATGGGCAGCATGCTATCGCCTTCAATTTGGAATACCCGATAGGTACGATGTTGCGATAATTCGGCAAATGGCAGTGAAAAGCGTGGCAAATCGGCAATAAATTCGGCATCGGCATAGCCTGCAGTATATCCGGCAGCCGCTTTAATGGGCACTAAAGAAACATGTTCATTCTCTTCTGATTCATCTACCACAATGGGTAAAATACGTATCTTTTCACCCTTTAAGTTATCAGGTGTTTGCTGATCCGCTTCTTTTAATTGCAGGTAAAGCAATTCATCGATGGAACGCTTAAAAGTATGGCTTAATTTGGCAAGATTTTGCAGGCGGGGTAAGCTTTGTCCCTTTTCATATTTTCGATAGCTGGAAACGCTGATCTGGCATCGCTCAGCCACCTGTTTGGGAGTCCAGTTTTTAAGGCCTCGTAAATAGTTTAAGTTATCGGATAAATATTGCATGTTAATAATACTCAAAAAAATCAGGCGGCAAAGGTAGTTTTTTAATTGGGATAAGGGCTATGGAGGCAGTACTTATGATACAAGACCCAGGAAATAAGATTTAAAACAATAAATGGCAGGCGATTTATTTAATGACTGCGCTTGGCAACTGGTATTAAGGATGTTTAATCGGACCAGAAAGCTTCGCACCTGCATTCCACTAATTGTTTGTTAGTGCAACCGATACTGGTGCTGCCTGTATAGCTCTTTTTCTTTCTTATATCACCCAAAGAAATGGTTTCAACCGTTTCGTCCCCATTGTCGAAAAGGTAGTGAATGTCAACCTCTGCAGCAAAAGCGATTTTGTTACCACCGTTTTTAATGGTGTAGGTAATGTTATACAAGTAGTTGTTATTGACATATTGAGCCATATTTCCAGTCCATGTTTCAGGATTGTCAAAATCAAAATTGGGATTGTCGGGTATAAAAGTGCCATTAGGCAGGTCTAATACTTGATTGTGATAAGTTTGTGTGAACTCAATATTTGTAATGCTTAGGTGGGTGGGAGAATCATCGAGGCAGCTTAATGTGAGGGTGGAGAACAGGACACTAATGATTAAGTAAGAAATGTATTTCATAGTTTTATATATTTATTTTATGTTCCATCAATAAATATACCAAAGCTTAAAATATCAAAAACGCCCCATTTGTTATGATTAACAAATGAGGCATTGAGTGAAATATTGAATTCTACTTTAGGAGCATAAGGATCTTTTCAAATGAGATGATTTTAAAGTTCTGATTCACATCTTGATCGCCATCTTTATTAAAACCATCCTGTACTACCAATATGCCATTAGGAAATTCAGGGGATAAAGCCACATTTGTTACATCGAGTCCATCGGTTTCTTCAACTCCATCAACTATATCATTGGTAATTTTAAAGCTGGTGATGTAGTTGTTCTGATCGCTAAGGTCAAAAACAGCATATGAAAAACTTCCCTGAATAGAAGCAATCAGGTACCCTTCTGTTTCAGACATGCGATACACAGATAATCCTTCAATATCGTAACTGATGGCCGGATTGTTGATGTCTGACTCCTTTATCTTAATGGACGTTGTATCGGCTGATTCCAAAGCACTGAACTTATAAATGGCATCTTCTTCAACCCCCACATACAGTGTATTGGTCATCGGATCAACCACCATACCTTCGGGTTGACTTTTTACCCAGAAGGAGCGAACCAACTCAGCTTTCAAGTCCTTGGTTTTGTTATTGAGCCACCATTGTTCGATGTTACCATTTTTACCATTAACGTAAGCATAGTGTTTATCGGCTTTGGTATCGTGATAGAAACAGAAACCGTAAACATCATCTACCGAAGAGGGGATTGAGATAAGTGGCTGTTCTTTCAATCTTAGCTGATCAGAATCAAGCTGCCAAATGTCCACGGAGGTTTTTGTGCGGTTGGTGCCACCCACAATATCCATTTTCTGATTATTGAATAGAAAGTCATAACCTACATCCGCATTGTTGATTTCGCCAGCCGCGATGAATTGTAGTTCTCTGCCTTTCAGATCGTAGATGTGTAATCCGGCTGTTTTATTGGTGCCGATTATCAGGCTTTTTTCAGGATTGTTTTTATTAACCCAAATGGCCGGATCATCGGCGGCATCTTCGCCGGCTTCGGAACTAACCGGTGGTGTTTCGTAATCAGCATTGATGCTATTTGTTACCTTTGCTTGTAAACGAAGCGCATCGGCCATTTTTAGAGAGTCCTCACGAGCTTCTTTATTGCGCTCGGCAATGATCGAATCTTGTAGTGTGAATTCTTTGTTTTCGATGTTGTTGCTTTGCTTTAACTGGCATGAAAACAAGCTGCTGATGCATAGTATGCAAGTGCTATATTTTAATGTTTTTATCATGGTTATTTGTTCATGTTTAGTGTTTTTCTGTAATACATCTCATCCCAACCTTCTTCTCGAAGGAGAAGGAGTCGTAAATTCAGATGTTGTTTAATCATCACCATGGCGACTTTTTAGCACTTCCTCTCCTTTAGGAGAGTATTGAGGAGAGGTGTATTTTGATCGAATTAACATTAGAAATTAATTTTTACACCAGCCCTGAAAGTTGCGCCATAATATTCCGCTTGGTAGGTTCTTTCGCTGCTTCCCTGGTAGTATCTCAATGGTTGATTTAGCAGATTTTTTACATCGGCATATATCAAGTAATGTTTGTTGAAACTGTATGTCAAATTCAGGTCAAGATAGGTTACCTGATCGTAATAGATATCTTTAAAAGCTTCATCGTCAAACTCAGAAACAAAGTCGCTGGCATAGTTGAAAGATAAGCGACCGGTAAATTTCTTGGTGTCGTACGATAGGGAGGCATTTAAAGTGTGTTCGGGTGTGCCCGGAAGTTTTAGATCTTCGCCTTCACGGTCTTCAATGTTAAAATCAGTAATTTCTGAAGTTGTATAAGTATAGTTGGTATAGATACCAAAACCTTTTAAGAAACCAGGCAGGAAATCAAGCTGACGCTGTGCGGCAAACTCCAACCCCCATAACTTGGCATCGCCTCCGTTGATGGGCTGTTTGAATTTGCTCCATACGGTGCCATCATATTCATAATCACCATGTCGCTCATTAACGATAAAGTCTTTAATGTCTTTGTAAAAGAAACCTCCCGATACAATACCAATGGACTTAAAGTAATGTTCAGCCATCAGGTCGAAATTATTCGAGGTAGTTGGTTCCAGGTTGGGATTACCAATGGAAATCTCCTCACCATCTTCAATTTCGGTGTACGGAACTAAGTCGAAATATCTTGGACGGGCCAGGCTGCTGGTGTAGGCAATGCGCACAATACTGTTTTTACTGATGTCGTAACGAAGGTGGAAATTAGGTAAGACATTCGTGTAGTCGTTTTCAATTTTTTCAGTCGGATCAAGTGTTTCTTCCTCATCATCGTAACTGAATCCTTCATTTTCTGAGTTGGTGTGCTCAATACGAAGACCCAGAATGGCCGAAAGTTTATGTCCAAGTTTTTGGTTTAGCATCAGGTAACCAGCAGTAACGGTTTCACTGGCATCAAAGTTTCCGGCATATTCCGAGAGCTTTTCTTCTTTCGAAAATTTAGAAGCGTCATTAAAATTTAAGCCACCAAGGAATTCTTTGCTTACAAAATGTCCAATTTGGTATCTTGAACCTGGCATAAAATCGCTTTTCGATTGATTTGAAAGGTTATTGAAGATAGCCGTGTTAAAGTCATCCTCGTAACTGTCGGTTGCTTCGTATTCGAAGAAGTTATTGTCGCGTTTCTTAGACTTCGATTTGTACTTACCCCCAAATTTGATGGAATTTTTAAAGTTGCCTTCTGCTAAAGGAATTTCAATGTTCAAACGAGCTACCAGATCGATGTCTTCGGTGTATTGGTTCTCTTCTGTCAATTCGTCCAGTTCCCAGTTGTCGTTTAAGTCCTGCCTGGAAGCATCCAGCCACATTAATGGGTATTCAGGATCAGATATGTCGTAGTTGATGTCTTCATCTTCAATTACCATGTTAAGGTAACGTTCTTGCGGACGATCCTCTGATGCCTTGGAATAAGATACACCCCAGTCTACTTTAGCTTTGCCAAACAAGTGGTCACCACTTAGGGCAAACTGCATCATGCGTTGATCTTCCAAGCGACCATCTTTACTGTTGACCCCGGCTTTGGTCTCACGCTCAATTTTATTGGCGTCGAAATCGTCCGAGTCTTCCGGTTCACCGTTATTGGCTGTATGGATACCTCCGATGGGCTCACCCCAAGGTTTAAAAACGTTGCGATATCGGTTCTCCCAATCGGCTCTTTTGTTGTAAATTCCTTTAAAGAATAAGGTGTGATCGTTATTTAGTTTAAAGTCAAAAGCTGCTGAGTAACTCTGGCGGATGCGCTGCAAGTAATACTGACGTACCTGTTTTTCCTTGAGGAAAACATTGTCATCCTCATGATCCCACTCGGCCTCTACATTGTCTGAACCCAACTGGTTATCGTGGTAAGATGCACTTAAAATCATTCCGATTTTATTGTTGGCAAAACGATTACCATAAATTAACGAACCGTTGACAGTGGGCTTATCGGCTAAAAAGTTATAACCTGTACCCAGTGATCCGGAAATACGTTTTTCGTAAGGCTCCGATATGGTCACCAGATTTATGGAACCACCGATGGCATCTGCGTCCATGTCGGGCGTTATGGCTTTGTTCACTTCTACCATCTGAATCATATCCGAAGGGATCAGATCGAGCTGAATGGAGCGATCTTCTGCTTCTGCTGATGGTATGCGCTCGCCGTTAATGGTTACCGAGTTATATTCGGGTGCTGTTCCCCTGATATTACCAAAGCGGGCTTCCCCCTGATCGTATTGCACATTAATTCCCGGAATGCGTTTCAGGGCATCACCAATATTAACATCCGGGAATTTACCAATTTGATCGGAAGCAATGATATTGGAGATATTGGCTTTATTCTTTTGTTGGTTTAGCGCCTTGCTTTGTCCTTGCAGCGCACTGGTAATGGTTACTTCTTCAATGCCAATGCCAGGTTCCATTATAAAGTCAAGTACCTGGGTTTTTCCCTTGGTAATGCTTACTTTTTCTTCCTTTTGTTCAAAGCCGATGTAGGATACCATTAAGGTGTAATCACCGGTTTTAAGTCCGGTAATGATGTAATTACCGTTCACATCAGTAATGGTACCAACACTTTTGTCGGGCGTGTAAACGCTTGCACCCGGAAGTGGCAGATTGTTGGAATCGATTACCCTACCACGAACACTTCCTGTTTGAGCTTTTAACGAAAAGCTGGCGAAGATGGTTAATGCTATTAAAAGCAGCTGTTTTTTCATAAGTTTAAAAATTTGAGACCTGTAACTACGCACATAAAAAATCTCTAATTGGTTTTGACTATTATTCTTTTTGCTTAGGATTTTCATGGTTGTTTTTGGTTTGATTTAGAATTTTTTCTGCTGCAATGTTATTATCGATACAGGTCTTTATCAATAGCATAAATGCTTGCTGATGTATAGTACTTTTTACTATGACAGTTTTACGTTGAGCTCAACAGCAGGCCTGTTGTTGCTTGCAAAATACTTATAGACAAATTGGCATGGTAAGTTTTTGAAGAATGGTAATAATTTGTTAAAGCATACAGCAAAAGTTAATGGTATCTTAACCTGACAACTTGAAAGCTATTGAAGTCAGTTGTTACTTTTGAATTTTAACCTAAAACAACTTCAAAATGATATCTGTAATTGTTGCCGATGATCATGCGGTAGTAAGAACAGGCCTGCAGCTGGTTTTTCAGAATTGTTCTGTGATAAGCATAAGTGCAGAAGCTTCGAGTGGAAATGAATTGCTTGATACTTTAAAGCGTGAGACATTCGATGTGGCTATTGTAGATGTAAATATGCCTGGGCTCAGCTCTCTGAATCTTATTAACGAAATTCGGAAGCATTACCCGGATTTACCCATTGTTATTTTTACAATGAATACGGATATGCAGCTGGCAACACGCATGTTTAAAAATGGCGTTAAAGCCTATATCAATAAAGAAGAAAATCCCGAGGAGTTAATTGAGGCCGTAAAATGTGTATATCTGCAAGAGCGTTACTTAACAAATCAGCAAGAATATTTTTATGCCAATCAGTTTATTGTTGGATCGGATCAGAGCTTAAATCACGAATGTTTAACAGATCGGGAATACCAGGTAATGTGTTTATTGGCATCCGGTCAGTCAAAAACAGAGATAGCTGATAAATTAGCCATCAGTAAAAATACCATTAGTAATCACCGGAATAATATTCTTAAGAGATTGAGTCTGAGTAATAATGTTGAACTAACCAAGTATGCATTAAGTCACCACATGGTGCAGTAGCTGTTTTATGCCAGTGAATTTCCTAATTATATTTAGCCTTATTTTTTGCTCTTTTTCTCAGGGTAAAGCAGCAGTTAACGATGAAAAGCCTGTTGATTTCCAATGTTTGAAGCAAGCACGTTTTTATCTCTACCATCAACCCGATAGTGCTAAACTCTATTTGGACAGATTTACAGAAGTATACAATGGTTCGAAAACGGATAGTTTGTACGCAGAGATGCTAATGCTTACAGGCATTTATCAAACTATACAGGGGGATAATTCATGGGCTTTAACAAATTTTGAGCGTGCCAGGTCCTTTTATCTAAATACGGGTTCGTTATATGGTCTTGTGGAAAGTGTCTTAAATATTGGTGAGGTCCTATATAACCAGGCTGAGTACGATAAGGCACTAACCCATTTTAATAAAGCTTTAGAAATATCAAGAGAACAGGCCTTTACCAGGTTTGAAATCAGGTCTTTAAATTATGTGGGCAAATACCACCATTCTTTAGGCGATTTTGATCAGTCTTTCAAGTATTACATGCAGGCATATGTATTGGCACGTCAGGCAAGAGATACCCTGGGACTTTTATCAATCCAGAATAAGATAGGTAAGCACTATGAAACGCTGGGGAATTACCCTAAGGCTCTTGAGTATTATTTGCAGTCGGAAGAATTAAGCCACCATATCAATAACAGGATGGAGAAAGCCACGACGTATAACAGTTTGGGAAATATCTACCATTTGTTTCAGGAGTATGAAAAATCACGATTGTTTCATTCGAAAGCACTTCGTACACGAAAGCAGCTAAACTATCAGGAAGGGGTTGCTAAATCCTTAAATAACCTGGGCGAAGTGTTGATTGATATGGACTTGTTGGACAGTGCCAGATTATATTTGAATCAGTCGCTGGATATCTGCCAAGAGATTAATTATCCCAAGGGCAGTATTAAATCCTTGCATAACCAGGGAGTGGTTTACCAACGCGAAAAAAAGATGAGTCAGGCTATAGGGAAGTACAATGAAGCGCTGGGTAAAGCCAGGCAAATAGGTTACAACAAAGGGATTTTGGGTGCTTATCATCGTTTGGCATCGATGTATGAAGCACAGGATAGTTTAAGCAAAGCGCTGGCATACTGCAATGACGGATTAAAATTGGCCATCGAAGAGGATGTGCGATCGAGTAAGAAGGAATTTTACTTGATACTTTCAGAGATCATCAAACGGAAGGGAGATGATAGTGCAGCATTACGTTATTTTAAAAACTATGTGAATGTAAAAGATGAGATGGTTAATATGGAGTCGAACAACCGTATTGCTGAGTTGAAGGCTGAATATGAATTATCGATGCAAAGCAGAGCTAATGAAGTGTTGAAGAAGGACAATGAAATCAAGGAGTTGATGATAAAGCGCAAGAATATGATTATCTTGTTTGGCATTATTACGTGTGGTTTACTATTGGCCTTAGTGGGTATATTTTATAGTCGCTTTATTCAGAATAAACGAGCCAACAAGGCTTTGACTTTGCTTAACAACAGTATCCTGGCTAAAAACAAAGAACTTGACAGTCTCAATAAAAAACTAAGTATATCAAAGAAGCAACAAACGAAGCTTTTCAGTATTATCTCGCACGAACTACGAAATCCTTTATTTTGGTTTCGTAATTTAATACAAATGCTTAATGACCGGATTGATTCTTTGGACAAAAAAATGCTGAGTAAATCGCTTCACTCGCTAAATGAGTCAGCTACCAATACTTTTCATCTGATGGATAATCTGCTGTATTGGTCGCGTTCGCAACTGGGTAATATTAGATATTCACCCGAACCGGTTCTACTGGCCGATTTGGTTAGGGAAAACATTCAATTGATAAGTCATTATGCCTTACTTAAGCACATTAAACTAATTAGTGATATTGACTCGGAAATAATGGTGATGGCTGATAAGGCCATGATTCGGACGGTGATCCGTAACCTGGTCTCCAATGCTGTGAAATATACTCCCGCCAATGGACATATTAAGATTGTTACACGTGTCAAAGGCGATCGGGCCATTGTTGAGGTGAGTGATAGTGGAGCGGGGTTAAATGTCGAAACAATTCGATGTATTTTAAATTCGTCGGGCACTAACTCCATACCGGGAATAAGTCAGGAAACCGGCAGTGGGCTGGGATTGGCGCTATCGAAAGAATTTATCGAGATAAATGGCGGAACCTTAAAGGCCAAAAGTGAAGAAGGGAGTGGGGCATTCTTTAGTTTTGATTTAAACTTAGCCATAGTGTTAGTTTAGGTTCTTACTTGATATCACAACCAGACTAATCTAATTTTTATTTGATTTGAACTGAGATATATTACATTTGCCATATTAATTTATTTCAGAATCAATCACATCTATTATGCACAGGTATTTATTGGTATTTCTATTAGTCGCACTGTTTGGTAGTACGGGCATTGTATCGCAAACATCCTTGAAAAAATGTACAGCAAAGCTGGAAAATGATACATTAATTGTTTCAAACGATATGATTGAAGCATTGTACTTATGGAACAATGGCGATTTAATTAATTATTCAGTAAAAGATGTGAATAGTGGTAAGATTCTGAAATTTCAAAAGCCTGACAAGTCTGGTTTTGGAATGTCAGGCATTAAAGGAGTGGCAAAAAATGGGCAGATTCAAATTTCGGAAGAAGGTGGACCTTTATATAAAGATCACATAGCAGTTGAAGTCGTTACAAATTTTGATAATGTTAGTTTGAAAAGAATTTTGCGTATCTACCCGGGTGCCAGTGCTGTTATTACAGATTTTTACCTCAAAGCCTTGTCGGAGATAAAAACATCAGAAAAAGTTGCAGATTCTTACATGAACAAGTTGGATTTTGGAGCTAAGAATTTGGTGTACAAAGCGATTGGTTTTACAGGACAAACGGATTATTTTAATAACCTCGTTGAAGAAAAAGAGGTGATGAGTTACTCCCGCATTCCGATGAATGGTAATATTCTGACCATAAAAAAGCCACAGGACAAATTGGGATTGTTTTTGTATAAAAAGGCACCGTTAAGAGAAGCTTATGCCAGTCATGCAGGAATTGACTTTGAGGCCCATGGAAGTCGCATTGATGTGTTGGGAGTAGGTTGTGATCTGAAGGATTTGAAAACGGATCAATGGACAAAGGCTTATTCTTTGGGATTGGGAATGGCAGCATCAGATAATGAATTAGATTTGCTAAAAGCCATTCGTCAGATGCAAATGGCGGAGCACACTTATGTTGTTGGACGCGATGATATGGTAATGATGAACACTTGGGGCGATCGATCGAAAGATGGTCGAATGAGCGAACGTTTTATCATGAATGAACTGGATAAATGTAAGGAATTAGGTGTAACTCATTTTCAACTCGATGATGGTTGGCAGGCCGGCTTGTCTCACAATTCGGCTTTTAAAGGTAAAAATAAAGCCTGGGAAAAATGGGCTGTTGAGGATTGGTTACCGCATGCAGAACGTTTTCCTAACGGACTGGAACCGTTGGTGAAAAAGGCTAAAAAGCTTAATATTCAGTTGGGCCTCTGGTTTAATCCCAGCTCGCATAATGATTACGAAGCCTGGGAAAATGATGCGGATATCCTGATTGGTTTATACCGGCGTTATGACATTCGGATATTTAAGATTGATGGCATGCAAATCAATAATAAACTAGGAGAGGAGCGCTTTCTGAAGTTTTATAATAAAGTAATTAATGAAACAGAAGGGGAGGTTTTCTTTAATTTGGATGTGACAGCAGGCAAGCGATTTGGTTATCATTTCCTGCATGCTAATCACAATATCTTTCTCGAAAACCGATATACAGATTCCCGTTCTTACTACCCATTCCGTACCCTGCGCAACTTATGGATGTTGAGTAAATATGTGCCCGCGCAATGTCTGCAGATTGAGTTTTTGAACAAGTGGCGAAATCAACAGAAATATGGAGAAGATGAGCTGGCACCCAATCAAATGCCGTTTGGTTATTTGTTTGCAACCACCTGTATCGCTCAGCCATTGGCCTGGTTCGAAGTAAGCGGATTGCCCGCAGAAGCCTATGAGGTTGCTCCATTGATTAAGCAATACAATAAAATAAGAAGCGACCTGCACAAAGGTTGTATATTACCCGTTGGTGAAATGCCTGATGGTTATAGCTGGACAGGATTTCAGAGCATTATTGATGACAAGACCGGTTACCTGATGATTTATCGCGAAAAGACTGGTAGTATAAAAGGCAGGCTAAAAACCTGGCTGAAACCGGGACAAACGGTTCTGTTGACCAAAGTGTTTGGTGAAGGAGCTGAAGAGAAGAAGTTATCAATTAAAGATGGTGGTTTTATCGATGTTGAGTTGCCTGGTGATAATACATTTGTTTTATACACTTATAAAGTTTTATAAAAAGAGGGTATAGAAAATATTGATCAACGTTTTCAGTACCACATTAAAAGGCAAATTAAAATCGTAAAATAGCGTTATCTGGCTTCGACAAATACTGAATAATGGAGCTGTTGTTTTTTAGCAACAGCTTAATTTAGCTGTGTTTCGATTCGAAAAATTGATAAGCTTAAATCTGTCAAATTGTATCTGATTTTTTGCTTAAATAATCAAATCAATCATTTTTCTAAAATGAAATGCAAAGTTTATGAACCGCAAATATTAAAAACATTTTTAATGTTTTTTCGATCAAAACAATATCTTTGGCGACTTAAATATCCGATCGGGGAGAAAAAATGATCAACACAGAGGACTTTAATAGTTTTAAAAAAGGAGATAAAAGACTATTTAAACAAGTATTTGATAGCTTTTATAAGGGACTATTTTTGTTCGCTCGTAAGTATATTGCTTCCGATTCTGAGGTAGAAGATTTGCTGCAGGAAGTGTTTGTAATGCTGTGGGAAAAGAAGGATCAACTGGCAGATGCCATGTCACTCAAAGCTTTTTTGTATGTAAGTGTTCGCAATAAAGCGCTTAATAAACTCCGGCATCAGAAGGTGGTGGATGAGCATCAAAAAGAGATGTTGCTCAACTTATCGGGAGAAGCATTTTATAAGGAAAACTTAATTGAGGAAGAAACTTATCGTCTTTTATTAAATGCGATAGATACACTGCCGGTACAAACCAGGCGCGTGTGTCAGATGGTGATGAATGGAGCACGCAATGTTGATATTGCAGAGGAACTGGAAATTTCAAAACACACTGTAAAATACCATAAACAACAGGCTTTTTCGGTACTTCGTGAGAAGTTGAGTGATTATGTTTATGTACTGCCAATTTTAATTGCACTTTTTGAGACTTGATTGTTTTGAACATACCTTTTCTGTCACGATGATATCTCTGGCTAACACTTTTTTCTCAAAAAAATTACTTTTTCACTATCCCTATTTCATTTTCAGGTTTTCTAATTATTAGACAAGTATTTTTAGGATGAAGCAGACTAAAGATTATATTCGAATATCGCAGTTGCTGGCAAAGGAAATGTCGGAAAGCATGAGTGCTGAAGATATGGAGGAGTTAAAGCGATGGCAGGCAGAAAGCGGCGGACATGCTCAACTGATTGAATCAATAAAAAAAAGTGGTTCATTGGATGAGAAACAGGCTTCATATGCGCAAATCGATTCGAATAAAGCCTGGGAGAAACTAAATGCCAAACTAATTGCTCAGGAGGTGGTTGACAAGCCAAGGGTGCTGCCAATTGTACTGAAAATTGCAGCTGCTCTTTTGTTTCCAGTTGCCATATTGTCTGTTCTTTGGATGTACGATCCACCTGAAGAGCAATTGGCAGAACACAAGCTTGAAACCATTATGCCGGGGTCGGATAAAGCGGTATTGTTATTACCAGATGGCACAAGCTGGAATTTGGATTCAACGGTTGATTCAGTTTTATTCTCTGAAGGACAAACCGAAATACACAACTCTAATAAACAGTTGATCTATCATTCAAATGCCGGAGCTGAAAATACAAGCATGGCAGAGGAATGGCATAAGTTAATTATACCTAAGGGAGGAACCTATCATCTTGTTTTAGCCGATGGAACATCTGTTTGGTTAAATTCCGAAAGCGAGCTTGAATACACAAAACAATTGCATAGTGCAGTAAGGTTAGTGAAGCTGAAAGGTGAAGCTTATTTTGACGTGAGCGAAGATAAAAACAGGCCTTTTGTTGTGGAATCACCAAAAATGGATATCCGGGTTTATGGAACTCAGTTTAATATTAAGGCTTATAAGGATGATAAAGTTTCGGAGGCTACATTAGTGGAAGGAAGTGTTGGTGTGAAACTGAAAAATGAAGCAGGGGTTTTAAACGAACACATGTTAAAGCCTGATATGCAAATTAGTTTTCAACACGGCATGACCCATGGGGTGATCCGAAATGTAAAGGCTTGTAACTATGCAGCCTGGAAAGATGGAATTTTCAGATTTAACGATGAAGAGTTATCTGAGATATTAAAAACATTGGCCCGCTGGTACGATGTGGATGTCTTTTACCAAAATCAGAGTGTGAAACAAATTCGCTTTAGTGGTGAGATGAAGCGATTTGATAATTTAGATACGATTCTGAAACTGATGGAAATAGGTTCAGATGTAGCATTTGAAATTAACGAAAGAACAATAATAGCAAGGGAAAAATAATTTTATTGAAATATAAAAACCCGGAGCGATGCGCCAACATGATTCCGGGTTAAATGAATACGGTGTATTCAATGTTTAATTTAATTCATTACAAATCTATGAAAAAAGAAATGGATTCGAGCCTTCTTTTGCCCAAAAGAAGGCATCGAAAAATCTACTTGATTATGAAGAACATGCTTATTCTTCTGTTTGTGTTTAACCTTGGCCTTCATGCCAAAGGTTTGTCACAGGAAGTTAAGAAAGCCCGGTACATCAACGCTACACTGGTTGAGGTATTTGAGGACCTGAAAGAACAGTCGGGTTTTGGCATCCTGTATAAACTGCACGAATTAGAAGCTGATGTACGGGTTAATTTAGATAAAGAAAACGCGACGGTACAAGAGGTCTTAAATGAAGTTCTGAGAAATACCGACATGCATTTTAAGTTGCAGGATGATGTTATCGTTATCTATAAAGAGAAAACGGCATTTATTCAGAAGAAGGATGATAAACTGATCAAAGGTAAAATCCTGGATGAGAACGGAGATCCATTACCCGGCGCCAATATCATTGTTCAGGAAACAGGAAGTGGTACAATTACCGATACCAAAGGGGAGTTTGTTTTAAATGTTAAAACACTACCGGTAACTTTGAATGTGACATTTATCGGTTTCGAAACAAAAAAAATCAAACTTGAGAACAACGAATACCTGAAATTAAAGTTGATTTCTGCTTTAAATGATTTAATGGAGGTGGTTGTTACTGGTTATGGAGAAATTGAAAAACGCAAGCTTTCAAGCTCTGTTAGTACCATCAAAGGAGAGGATGTTATTGAGTTAGGAACTTCCAATGTGGATCAAATGCTGGAAGGTAAAATCGCCGGTTTGGTTTCGATGGAAAACACAGGAACACCCGGTGCAGCTCCAAAGATTCGTATTCGAGGCAACAGCTCTATTACCGGTAATCGTGAGCCGTTATGGGTAGTTGATGGTATTATTCTGGATGATCCGGTTGAAATATCAGCTGCTGAATTAAACAGTGCCGACCACGTTAACCTGATTGGTAATGCGATTAGTAGTCTTAACCCTGAAGATATTGAGCGTATTGACGTATTGAAAGATGCATCAGCTACGGCCATTTATGGTACCAAAGCTGCGAATGGTGTGATCGTTGTAACCACTAAAAAAGGAAAAGGTGGTGGAATGAATGTTCAGTATACCAACCGATTTTCAGTGAAAACAAAGCCAAGCTATGATCAATTAAACCTGATGAATAGTGCGGATCGTATAGCTGTATCCCAGGAGATTTTCGAACGAGGTCTAAGTTACTTGACCTTACCAGCCCCCACTTCTTTCGAAGGAGCTATGTACGATTGGTGGAGCCACAGCATTACCTTTGATGAATACCAAGCTCAGCTCTTAAAGTATCAGAAACAAAACACTGATTGGTTTGATGTTTTATTTGAAAATAGCTTGTCGCAAAAGCATAATGTTTCTTTCTCTGGTTCATCTGGAAAACTAAACTATTATGCCTCATTGTCGTATCAGGATGATCAGGGAACTGTTAAGGGAGAGGAGTATAAGAAGTACAATGCTTTTACAAAGTTGATATTCAAATTTAATAAAAAACTGAGCCTTCAATTAAGTTTAAGAGCTTCTGATAGCAACAAAGATTACTTACATACTAGTGTTGATGCTTATCAGTATGCTTATAAAACAAGTAGAGCCTTGGCTCCTTATGATGAAAATGGTGATCTACTGTTTTATAATCGTTCTAATGGAAACAATGGAACGTACCTAAGGTATAATGTGCTTGGTGAAATAGCGAATAGTGGTCGTGAAATAGAAAATCGATCGTGGAATTTATCAAGTTTTTTAAAGTATAAAGTAACTGATTGGTTGCGATATGAAAATACAATAGGTTATAATGTAAGTAACACAACTGAAGAATCCTATGTAAATAACCAAAGCTATTATATAGCTAAATTGCGCAGATGTAATCTGGAAGACTTTGACGTGTTTGATGAAGGTTTAGCTCAAGAAACAGAGATGCCTTTTGGTGGTATATTAAACAGAAATACAACCAGTAATTCAAGCTATACATTCCGTAATAGTTTGCGTTTGCATAAGCGTTTATCGAAAAATGAATTTGATGTTAATATAGGTAATGAAATAAGAAGTAATACTTATTCAGGATATCAAATGTCGCGTGGAGGTTATTATCCAGAAAGAGGATTAACCTTTGCTCAAATTGATCATACCAGATACCCTAAATATGCCAGCTGGGTCAAAAGAAATCCGGATAAAGCAATCAATAATGTACAGAATTATTTAAGTTATTATGCGACTTTTATTTATGCCTATGACAATCGTTATAGTGTGAATTTTAATTACCGTACAGATGGTAGTAATGCTTTTGGTCAGGCTAAAAGCAACAAATTTCTACCAGTTTACAGTTCTTCCTTTAGATGGAACGGACATAACGAAAGGTTTATGGCAAATGTTAATTGGATAAGTAACCTGTCATTGCGAGGAAGTTATGGTATTCAGGGTAGTGTTCATCCCGATATGACACCGAATTTGATTGTGAAGCAGGAGCCAATTGATCCAATTTCAACAGAGTTTGGTTCTTCAATAGTTAGGCTTCCTAATCCAAAACTTCGTTGGGAAAAAACAAAATCTTACAATATAGGTCTTGATTTAGGTCTTTTTAGAAATAAGTTTACGCTTACTGCCGAATATTACCATAAAAAAGGTGAAGATCAGATTGTGTCTAAACGTGTAAGTTCGATATCTGGCGTCAATAGCATTTCTATTAATGCCGGAGATATTGTCAATAAAGGTTATGAGTTGGCAATTAATGCAACTTTATTAGAAAAGAATGTTTTTTTATTAAGTACGAATATTATTGGATTTAAAAACACTAACGAGGTCTTAACTTCTAATAATGAAGATACCTATACTTGGATGGATTACGTTTCTGGTAATGCTTATTTGCCCGGAAATCCGGTAGATGGTTTTTATAGTTACCGATTTGGAGGATTGAATGACAAGGGATTGCCTACATTTGAAGGTATTGATCCCGAAGATGGAGCGACTAAAGAGGAGCGTTTTGAGAAGATGTTTGTTTACAGTGGACAACGTACTCCTGATGTATCTGGTTCTTTTAGTGTATTTGCCAAGTATAAAAGACTCCGATTGAACTGTTTATTCTCATATAGTTTAGGAGCAAAAATCCGCTTGAATAATTTGTATAGTGCTATGGGACAAAGGTTACCACAACCCTATCAGAATATGACTGCTGATTTTGTTAACAGGTGGCGTCAGGCAGGCGATGAAGACCATAAGATTATTCCAACATTATCAAGTGATAAAATGTCAGTTCGAACATCCAAGTACGAAAATTATATTGGAAATAACTTCTGGCAGATGTATAACCATGCTGATATGCGTGTTGTTTCTGCTGATTATCTGAAACTAAGTAATATTACATTAGCCTACGATCTGAGTGACGGTTTATGCAAAAAGTTAAGACTTAAACATGTGACTTTACGGGCTGAGGGACGCTCTTTACATACTTGGGCGTCGAAAGAATTAAATGGTCAGGATCCTGATCATGCAAGTTTTGGATATAATACCGTGCCTGCAACGCCAACATATAGTTTCGGAGTGGATATTAAATTTTAATAAGCAATGAAAAAAGTTTTAATATATATATTTAGTAGCTTGATCTTAGTTTCTTGCAGTGATTTCATGGAAGAAGTAAGCCAAGACCAAATTGTGCCTAAAACCACAAGTCATTTTAAAGAAGTATTATACAAAGAAGCTTACCGTAAGGATTATGGTAAGGAAATGGAATATCTTTCTTTAATGACTGATGAATTGGAACCTTTTAGATCATGGGGATCCGTAGATAATATCAATAAAGGATTTAGTTATTATACCTGGCAGGCGGACATTGAGACCCGTTATGATGGAGCATTGTTTTACGATATAGCCTGGGATATTTATTATTCACATATTCTGGCATGTAATATTGTTATTAATACCATTGATGATATTGAAGGATCGGAAACTGAGAAAGATGATTTGTTGGGTGAAGCTTATTTTTTAAGAGCTTATGCATATTTTACCCTCGTCAATCTTTATGCCGAACCATTTGAGAAGGATAAGGTTGAATCGACATTAGGTGTGCCAATTAATACTTATCACGGAGTACAGGATAAAGTTTGGAAACGTAATACCTTAAAAGAGTGTTATGATTTAATTAATGATGATATCACTAAAGCTTATGAACTATTGAATAGTTCGAAAGTTGACAAAACGATCTTCAGAGTGAATGATGCGGCAGCAGCTTTATTAGCGAGTCGTATCTTTTTATATCAGAAAGATTATGAAAATACCACGAAGTATGCGAATTATGCGTTGAGTCTTAATTCAACCCTTTATAATTTTAATAAGGCAACGCAACCTATTCTAAATATGAATAACCCAGAAATTTTGTTTTCATACGGTGTATACGATAGTGATAGAGGTTTGCATTCCAATATGTTTACAAAAAGAGGATTTAAAGTGAGTTCTACTTTAATGTCACGTTATCAATCCGACGATCTAAGACCAGGGTTATTTTTTCATAACTTTTTTGGACGACGTAAAGCTCTAAAAAGTGATAATGCAGGTTCTACAGTATTTGGGAAAGCTATGAGAGTTGCTGAATTATATTTAAACAGAGCCGAAGCATATGCAAATTCTTCTAAAGAAGATAAGGCTATTGAGGATTTAGAGTTTCTACGAAGCTATCGAATTACTGGTGATTATGAGGTTGAATTAGGCGATTTAACTTTACTTGAATATATTCAGGAAGAGCGATCGCGCGAATTATGTTTTGAGGAGCATCGTTGGTTTGACTTGCGTCGCACAACGCGTCCGGAAATCAGACATTCTATTGCCCCAACACGTTCAGCAGATGAAGAAACATACGTTTTACAACAGGGTGATAAAGCCTATACCTTGCCAATTCCACAGGAAGCCATGGCTTTTAATACGGAGTTAGTTAATAATGAACGTCCAGATAGAACACCTGTTACCAATGAAGATTAAAGCCATGAAGCAATTTATATTTATAGTATTAAGCATTACACTATTGCTTGGTTGTAATGAAGACGAAGATTTAAACATCTTTGAAGTAAGTAATCCATATGAATTACCAACTGGTGATTCGGAGTTTGAACAATATCAGCGTGATGTATTTAATAAATACAATTCATATTTGCTTGCTTCTTATGAAGATAAAGAATGTATGTGGAATGTTGACTTGATACAGGGAATTCGTGTGGTTCAACAGCCAGATGCTAATGTTTGGAATAAAATGCCGGAGGTAATTGAGAAGTTATTCTATAGTAGCTATAGCTCTGAATTTCTGAAGAAATATTCACCATTTAAATTTCTTTTGGCTGATACGGTTCATACCAATTCAATTAAAGATTGGCCTGTTTGGTCAGGACGAGATTATATACTCTTATCGAAAGTTAACGATGAATTGTTTGACTATAGCGACGAAGAAGAATTACAGCTTAAGGCTAAACTGCACGGTTGCTTCTGGGGATTATACAGGCATAAATACGAGCGTTTTGTCATGACAAAGGGTTGGTACGAAGTAGGAGGGGATAACTATAATAAAAAAATTGCAATGTTAAGAACTTCTAAAGAAGAAGAGGATAAAGTGAATCCTGATCCGAAAAAATTTGGTTTTTGGGCAACAGTATCAGATGGTAATAATGACTTTACACCTGATGAAAATGAGGACGTAGCTCAATATGTGGAAAATATTGTATTGTTATCGGATGAGGAGTTGGTAGAAGCGATTGATGGCTGGCCATTAATGAAGCAGAAAGTTAACATTATCAAACAATTTTTTGTCGACGAGTATAACATCGACTTGTCAGCAATATAAATTATAAAAACATAGTAATGATAAAAAAATTAGTTATCGTACTGATTTTGATTGGAGGGGTTAACGCCCCTCTCTTCAGTCAATGGTCGAAACTCAGAGGAAAAAAGAAAGAGATAAAGGCTGAAGCGGCTAAAGACAGTACGAAAAAGAAAAAAGATGATTACGAGAAGCTTTTGAAGGATGCAACCGTTAAAAAAGGCTTCTTCAATATCATTGAAAAAGAGCAGAAGTATTATTTCGAAATTCCCAATGATATGTTGGGTCGCGACTTGCTGTTATCGAACCGTGTAACGGCTACCAGCAACAACAAAGATGTAAGTGCAGGACAAATCCCTAAAGATCCGTTTCTGATTACTTTTACCAAGGATGAGCATAAGGTTTATTTACACCAGTACTTAACCAATTTTATTTGTGATCCTAACGAATCGATTTACGAGGCTTATAAGCGTAATAACTTAACTCCCATACTTAAAGCCTTCGATATAAAAGCTTGTAATCAGGACTCCACATCTACTGTTATTGAAGTTACCTCATTTTTTAGTTCTAATGAAAAGTGTATCAGTCCTTTTATGGAGGCCAGTATTCTGGATGCCATCATGAAGACAAAGAAAATGAGTGGAACTTTCCAAAAAGCACCCAGTCACATTAAAGGCATTAAAGCATTTGAGAAAAATGTTCAGATTAAAAGTAGCTTAAGCTTTTTGGTGAGTGGCGATCCGTTTACATGTGAGGTAACCCGCAATATTATTTTATTGCGCGAAAAGCCTTATCAGCCCCGCATATCAGATGATCGGGTAGGTTATTTCAGCACTTACAAAGGCATTTATACTACTAAAGAGGATAAAATTATTGACCGCCGTTATATTCACCGTTGGGATTTGCAACCCAAGGATGCTGACCGTGATAAGTTCTTAAATGGCGAGTTGGTGGAGCCACAGAAACCGATTGTTTTTTATGTAGATCCTTGTTTCCCTGAAAAGTGGAAGAAATACATCAAGTTAGGTATTGAAGACTGGCAGAAAGCCTTTGAAAAGGTAGGCTTTAAAAATGCCATCCAGGCCAGAGAGTATCCTGATGATCCTAATTTTGACCCGGATGATATCACTAACTCATGTTTCCGTTATGTGGTAACTAGAGTGGCCAATGCCATGGGACCTTCCTATGTAGATCCGCGTTCAGGCGAGATTTTATCGGCCGATGTATTGTTCTATCACAATGTGATCAGCTTGTTGCACAAGTGGCGTTTTGTACAAACAGCAGCTGTTGATCCGAAAGTGCGTCAGGATACTTTTGATGAAGAAACCATGGGTGAGAGCTTGCGCTATGTGGCTGCTCACGAGATTGGCCATTGTATTGGTCTGATGCACAACATGGGAGCTTCCTTTTCTTACCCTGTAGATTCATTGCGTAGTTCTACTTTTACTCACAAATACGGAACAACGCCAAGTATTATGGATTATGCGCGTAACAATTATGTGGCGCAGCCGGGTGATAAAGATGTGTCTTTAATTCCACCGCTATTGGGTGTATATGATTACTACGCGATTAAGTGGGGGTATCAATTAATTAATGAGGCAAACAACGAAGAAGACGAAAAGACTGTATTGAACCAGTGGATTCTGGATGCTCAGGGTGATCCGATGTTGCGTTATGGCGCTCAGCAATTTTTAGAAGTTAATGATCCGCGTTCATTAAACGAAGCTTTGGGTAATGATGCCGTAAAAGCCGGAAACTACGGTATTGCCAATTTAAAGGTGATAATGAATAACCTGAAGGCATGGACAACCACAGATAATGAAACATACAAATTAATGCAGCAAATGCATAAAGAGGTGTTTGTACAGTTTAACCGTTACATGGGGCATGCCAAGGTTAATTTAGGTGGTATTTACGAGAATGAAATAGTGGCTGGAGACAATCAAAAGGCCTATGAGTTTGTATCCAAAGCTAAGCAGAAAGAATCCTTAATGTGGATTTTGAACAGCGTATATGAGATGGAAAACTGGTTGGTGCCTGACGATGTTCAGTTTTATTCTTCGTTTGGTAATGATCCTGTATCTCAGTATCAGAATATGACTGTTGAACGCTTATTGGGAACACCAATTTTGGCCAAGTTAGCGACTGCAGAAAAGCAAATACCTAAAAAAGCTTACTCACAGCGTCAGTACATTAACGATATGTATGATTTTATTTTCAGAAAAACCAAGAAGCATCAACGATTGAATTATAACGATCGTCAAATGCAATACACTTTCGTAAAAGCGATGTTGAGATTGGGTAATTACGATAATGTGACCTTAAGCCAGGGAAGAGGTTTTTGGGACGAAGAAGAGACATTACCGTGTTTTAATGTTAACTGTCAGCATCATCATGCCGATGAAACACACATCATCAGCCGAAGCAAAGAAAGTGATGTGAAAATCAACGTACGTCCAATTGTTCAATATTACCTTAAACGGACAAAGGCTTTATTACAGCAGGCTTCTAAAACTACTAATTTAGATGATCGCATCCATTATGAACATATAGTGGATGAACTAAACAAGATGTATAGAAACTAAGATTCCGATTCCCGATTAATTATAAACTGTGAGAGCAGGGATCTGGCTTTATTGCCTGGTCCCTGTTTTTGTATGTCGGGCATGGTAATATGCTACCAAGATGAAACGTTCTTGGGTTCGCCAAGTTGACAGGAAGAACTAGCAATTGGCAAGGGTGTTGGGGGTGACTCCAAATCTGAAGGAAGCCATTAGCAAAGTCAAGG